>CAZWDB010000031.1:21550-40948 GCA_964632885.1 uncultured Acidimicrobiales bacterium
CTGGGACTTGCTGTCCTTCTGGGACTTGCTGTCCTTCTGGGACTTGGTGTCCTTCGTCGGTTCGGTGTCCGTCGCCTCGTCCGGAGCGGTGCCGTCATCACTGTCCTGCACGCCACCTTTCGAAGTCTCCGATGTCTGATCATGCAATTTGGCACCTACCGGTGCACGCAGGCTCGGGTCGAAACGGTAGATGAGGGTTTGTTGAACGATCCGGAAGCTGTTGGAAACGAGGAGGTAGACCACGACGCCCGCGGGAACCGCGAAACCGAAGAACAGATACATCAAAGGCATGATCTTGGTCATCCGCTGCATCTGTTGGGCGTAGGGATTGTCGGAGGCGCCTTGCTGAGGGTTGCGGCGACTGATCTGGTACTGCTGGAAGTAGCCGGTGCCCACCAGGCCGACGATCATCAACAAGAACGGGATCGCGCTGATGAAGTTGTCGGAGAGCACCTCGCTCGCGGTCCTAGCGAGGTCGAGGCCGAACGACATCATCTCGCCGTCGGCATCCTTCAACGACTGTCGCAACGCGCTGTCCTCGGCCAGGTATTTCGGGTTGAAGTTGCCGGCCTCGTCCTTGCGGGTCAGGTTGTAAAGCAGCTGGTACATGATGAAGAACACCGGCATCTGCACCAGCAGCGGAAGACAGCCCCCGAAGGGCGACGTGCCGTGTTCCCGCATCAGGGCGAAGGTCTCCTCGCTCTGCTTCTGGCGGTCGTCCGGGTAACGCTGCTTGATCTTTTGGAGCTCGGGTTGGAGCTTGCCCATCGCCGCCATCGATCGCGTCGACTTCGCCGTCAAGGGGAAGGCGACCGTGTAGACCGCGATCGTCAACAGAATGATCGCCACGCCGTAAGAGGGCACGAGTGTGTAGAAGAAGTCGAGCAGCCATGCAAGGCCGTCGAAGAGCACGTCAAACATTTGTCCTCATTCCGGATGGGGATGGGCCGGATCGGCTTTGGCGGGAGCGGGGTAGGGGCACGGGATCCACGCCGAACCCTCCCCACGGGTTGCATCGTCCCAGGCGGCGGAGGGCGAGCCAGCTCCCTCGCGCGGCGCCGTGGACCGCCAACGCCTCGCGTGCGTAGGTCGAACAACTCGGATGGAACCGGCACGGTGAGGCGCGCCAGGAGAAAGCCCGCTGGTATAGAGCTATCAGCGCGCTGAGCACCCGGGCCGGCCTGCTCATCGGTCCGTGTCCTCCCTGGTCACGGCCCTCGCCGCTGCTCTCACGCTCTCCCTCAACTCTCCGAATGTCATGGCTGCCGCGGCCGGCGCCGCGCTGATGAGGTAAGCGCCGGAGCCGAGATCGGCCTGGCTGGCAGCGGCTCGCAGACGGCGCCGGAGCCTGTTCCGGACAACCGCACTCCCGACCTTGCGGCCGACGGAGTACGCGACCCGGGGAGGGGTTTCGGCGCTGTCGGGGACCCACACTACCGTGATCGGACCGCGTCGACTCCGGCGGCGAGCCGATCGGAATGCGGCGAACGTCGCCCGATCCCGGACCCGCCAGATCAGGCCGTCAGACGATGCCGGCCGCGGCGCCGCCTGGATGACACGATCGCACGGCCTGCACGGGTCGACATCCGGTGCCGGAATCCATGTCGCTTGGCGCGCTTACGCGTGTTGGGCTGGAACGGTCGCTTCACATCGCCTCCTGGTCGCCTCCACGGTAGACGGCCGAGCTTACGAGCAACCAAACACAAAGCGACCCGAGGGCGGCGAGCCCTACCAGAAGAAGCCGCCGAAGAAAGGTCGATGACCCTTGCCACATCACGGAGCGTCGATGGTACGGTCCGAAGCTGTCGGCAACGTGGTTCTCGAACAAGATCGGAGCGCTTCCCCATCCGGTCCTGGCGGAATGGGACGACCGCCGCCGTCGATGACGCTGTCCACAGATGTGGACTGACATGTGGATCAACCTGCTCAGGGGAGGCGGACTCGCTCGTGACCGACACAGAGGAGCTGTGGAAAGCGTGCACGGCGGTACTCCGTGACCAGGTGTCCGAGGCGGTGTGGAAGACGTGGTTCGACGGCATCACTCCGTTGGAGTTCGACGACGAGCATCTGCTCCTCGGAGTGCCGAGCCCCATCGTCAAGGAACGTCTCGAAGGCCGATATCTCGGTCTCGTGCTCGAAGCACTGGTCGCGGTCAAGCATGGCGTAAACGTCGAATTCACGGTGCGCACGCCCGCTCGGCCTCCCGACCCGGTAGGAGTAGAGCCCGATCCGCCCCGGGAGCGACCCCACGTCAGCACGATGAACGGTGGCGCAGTGCCGATAGTCGACACAAAGCCTGCTGATGCACTTCATGTCAATCCGCGCTACACCTTCGACAGCTTCGTTATCGGCGCGTCCAACCGGTTCGCCCATGCCGCCGCCCTCTCCGTGGCGGAAACGCCGGCGAAGTCCTACAACCCGTTGTTCATCCACGGTGAGGCCGGGCTCGGCAAGACCCACTTGCTACATGCCATCGGTCACTACGTCCGCGAGCACTTCCCTGGCCGTCACATCCGGTACGTCTCGACCGAGACGTTCATGAACGAGTTCATCGACGCCATCCGCACCAACACGACTCCTGCTTTCAAGCGGCGTTACCGGGAGTGTGACGTGCTCCTCGTCGACGACATCCAGTTCCTAGAGAACAAGGAAGGCACCCAGGAAGAGTTCTTCCACACTTTCAACTCGATCTACGGCGCCGGGGGACAGATCGTCATCTCCTCCGATCGCCACGCCCGCGCGCTGGTGACTCTCGAGGATCGGCTCCGGAGCCGATTCCTCTCCGGCCTCACCACCGATGTGCAACCGCCTGACCTGGAGACCCGCCTCGCGATCCTCAGGAAGAAGGCCGATCTCGAACGCGTTTACCTGCCGGACGAGGTTCTCGAATTCATCGCCGTGAATGTGAAGAACAATATCCGTGAGCTCGAAGGCGCCCTCATTCGCATCTCCGCATTCGTGAGCCTCAACCGTGAGCCGGTCACACGGGAACTCGCGGAACGAGTCCTGGCCGACATCGTCGCCGTCGAGGAGCCCCGCCAGATCACCCCCAAGCTGATCCTCGACACGACGGCCGAGACCTTCGGGTTCACTGTCGAGGATCTCTGCGGGCCAAACCGGCGCCGGCCCCTCGTGACGGCGCGCCAGATCTGCATGTATGTGTTCCGGGAGCTCACCGATTTCAGCTATCCGGCGATCGCCCGTGAGTTCGGCGGGCGGGACCACACGACGGTTATCCATGCAGTCGAGAAGATCGCAGGTCAGATGCGTGAGCGTCGCCACATCTACGACCAGGTCACCGAGCTCATGAAGCGGATCAAGAAGGGTGTGTAGCACCTGTGGACGACGCAGTGTCGGCATCTTGTGATTTCCGGGGACAACCTCGAGATGTCCACATGCCGTCCGCGCCCGTGTCACACCGGCGCGCGATCCTGGGGATGACGCGCGCAGCTAGAACTTCCCCTGACCAGCGGAAATAGTGCTTGTCCACAATCCACAGGACCTACTACTACTTCTGCTTTTTCTTTAAGAAGAACTACAACGAAAGAGATAGGAACCCACGGTGAAGTTCCGATGTGAACGTGACGGTCTTGTCGAAGCACTGACGACGGCAGGCCGAGCGGTGTCCACGCGGGGTGGTGCCCTGCCGGTGTTGTCAGGGGTGCGACTCGAGGTCACAGGTGACGAACTCAGGCTTGCCGGCAGTGACCTCGACCTCACGATCGAGATGTCGACGACCGTCGCCGGTCTCGGTGACGGTGTCTGCGTGCTCCCGGCCCGGCTCGCTGCTGACATCGTGCGTGCTCTGGAACCAGGTTCGGTTGTTTTCGAGTCCGACGACGAGGAGGTTCGGATCTCGTCGGGAAGATCACAATTCGCGGTTCGAATGCTGCCGGCCGAGGAGTTCCCCCGGCTACCGTTCCCGGCCGAAGAGGGCGGCGAGGGCGAAGCATTCACCTTGGCGTCCGCGACTCTCGCGGACGCACTCCGACAGGTCGTTCGGTCCGCGAGCACCGACGACGCGATCCCTGTCATCAGCGGGGTGCTCATGGCTGCGGAGGGAACCGGTCTCCGGCTGGTCGCAACCGACCGGTATCGGCTCGCGGTCCGGGACTTGCCGGGCACCTCGGTTCTGCGGGAAGGACAGAAGGTGCTGGTGCCGTCAAAGGCACTCGCCGAACTACAGCGCCTGCTCACCTCCTCCGGTGATGAGGTCGCAGTGCGGCTCGGCGAGCGCGACGCGTCATTCGAGGTGGGCGCGGTCCGGCTGTCGACCCGGCTGATCGAAGGTGAGTTCCCCGATTACCAGCGCCTGATTCCGTCGACCCATGCCAACCGCCTCGTCATCGGGAAGGAGGCCTTGCTCGACGCGGTGCGACGTGTCCGGCTGCTCGTCCGCGACGCCATCACACCCGTGCGGGTGTCGTTCCGCGCCGACGGAATCGAGTGCACCGTCATAACCCAGGAGGTCGGTCAGGCGACTGAGGACGTCGACGGCAAGTATGAGGGCAGCGATCTCGTGGTCGGGTTCAACCCCGGCTACCTCATCGATGGGGTCGAGGCGATCGTCGGTGACGAGGTCCTCGTCGAGACTTCCAGCGATCCGATGCGCCCAGTCACGGTGAAGGCGACCGAGGGTGACGACTACCTGTACCTGTTGATGCCGGTCCGGTTGTAGTCGCGGGACGTGGTGCTCTGTGCGTCTCATTCGCCTCTGGGTCACCGACTTCCGGAACTACAGCGAGGCTGTCTTCGACCCCGCGCCCGACGGGTTGACCGTGGTCGTGGGCGGCAACGGTGAGGGGAAGACGAACCTGCTCGAGGCAGTCGGCTATCTCGCCACACTTCAGTCGTTCCGAGGAGCACCCGGAGCCGCGCTCGTCCGGGCGGGAGCCGATAAGGCAGTCCTACGAGCGGAGGGCGAACGAAGCGGGCGCCATCTTCTCATCGAGGCAGAACTCAGCGCGGTTGGTCGTGACCGGGTCTTCGTCAACCGCCAGCCCCTGCGGCGGGTCCGTGATCTCCTGGGTGCCTTCCGGGTCACTGTGTTCTCGCCGGACGATCTCGTGCTGATCAAGGGTGGTCCGGCCGAGCGGCGACGATTCCTCGACGAACTCCTCGTAGCGTTGCATCCACGGAATGACAAGCTCCTGGCTGACTTCGACCGCGTCGTGAGGCAACGCAACCGGCTGCTCAAGCAGGCCGGCGGTCGCCTCACCGACGACGTAAAGACGACCCTCGACGTCTGGGACAGCCAGCTTGTGGCCTTCGGGGAAGCCCTGGCAGCGGCGCGCGAGGCCCTTGCGACCGAGCTAGAACCGGAGGTCGGCAAGGCGTACGGACACGTGGCAGAAGCCGGCGGCGAGGTCTCCATGCGCTATATCCGCTCGTGGGAAGGCCCCCTTTCAGACGCGGTGGCAGCCTCCCGCGACGACGACGTCCGGCGCGCGCTGACACTCGTGGGACCCCATCGCGATGAGCTGTTCTTGGAGTTGGCCGGCATGCCCGCGCGAACCCATGCGTCGCAGGGAGAGCAGCGGTCGCTGGCGCTGGCGTTGCGCCTGGCTGGGCACCGGGTGACGGCGGCCGCCGTCGAGGAGCCACCTGTCTTGCTGCTCGACGACGTCTTTTCCGAGCTCGACCCGGGGCGCAGCGAGGCGTTGCTCGCCCACCTGCCGGTGGGACAAGCGCTTCTCACCACTGCGGCGGGCTTGCCCGCCGGAGCGGCGCCCGCCCGACGCTTCCGGGTGCGTGCCGGCCGGATCGTCGACGGTGAAACGTGAGCCCGATCCGACCGTTGCCAGAGAATCGAGGCCGCGACCCGCGACCGGTGGGGACCGCCCTCGAGGCACTCGCCCGGCGTCTCGGCGCGCCTGATGCGTCGTCACTAGCGGCCGTGTTCACCCAGTGGGACGACATCGTCGGTGAGGTCGTCGCGGCCCACAGCCGGCCCCTTTCTCTCGTCGACGGCGTTCTGACTGTCGCAGTCGACGAGCCCGGGTGGGCCACCGAGTTCCGGTTCCTGACACCCACCCTGCTCGCTCGGATCAACGCCTTGGGAGGCGACGGCACCGCCGGCCGTATCGAGGTTCGAGTACGGCGCTTATGAGCACGTGATTGGACCGGTTCTGTCGCAGGCGTCTGGTACACTGTGTCCATCGCAATTCGAGCCCCTGACCAGGACTTTTCCGTCCTAGTAGGGCGCTTGGAACTGCCGAAATTACCGCCGACATCGAAAGGTCGCGCCTGTGGCTCAAGCGATCGCTGACCCCGGCGACAAGCCCTCGAAGAAACCCACCTACACATCGAAGGATCTGACCGTCCTGAAGGGTCTCGAGCCCGTCAGGAAGCGGCCGGGGATGTACATCGGGTCGACCTCCTCGAGTGGGCTTCACCACCTCGTGTGGGAGCTTGTCGACAACGCGGTCGACGAGGCGATGGCCGGGTTCTGCACGCGTATAGATGTCGTCCTTCTCGCCGACGGCGGCTGTCGTGTGTCCGACAACGGCCGCGGCATCCCCACCGACATCCACAGCGGTGAGAAGAAGTCCGGCGTCGAGGTCGCACTCACGGTCCTGCACGCCGGCGGCAAGTTCGGTGACACCGGCAGCTACAAAGTCTCAGGTGGGCTCCACGGCGTCGGCGTCTCGGTCGTCAACGCGCTCTCCGAGCGCCTGATCGCCGAAGTCGACCAGGACGGCGACCACCACCGGATGGAGTTCACCGGTGGTGGCAAGCCCACCTCGAAGCTAGAGATCGTGGGCAAATCTCCCAGCGGGCGCACGGGCACGACGATCGCCTTCTGGCCGGATCCGGCCGTGTTCGAAGACACCAAGTTCGAGGCGCGCCGGATCGTCGAGCACCTCCAGCAGTACGCCTTCCTCAACAAAGGCCTCGAGATCCGCTTCCGCGACGAGCGTTCGAACGCGAGTGAGGACTTCAAGGAGGTCAACTACAAGTACAACGGCGGCATCATCGACTTCGTCCGGCACCTCAACGCGAGCAAGGACGCTCTCTTCAAGCGGGTGGCCTACTTCGAAGGAGTGGAGGAGGATCAGGAAGCCGAACTCGCCTTGCAGTGGAATGCGGGCTACCACGAAGGCATCCACTGCTTCGCGAACGGGATCGCCAACCCCGAGGGCGGCATGCACGAGGAGGGGTTCAAGACGGCTCTCACCTCGGGTGTCAACAAGTACGCCCGCGCCAAGAACCTCCTCAAGGAGAGGGACGACAACCTGCTGGGTGAAGACATCCGCGAAGGCCTCACTGCCATCGTGTCTGTCCGGCTCGCCAATCCTCAGTTCGAAGGCCAGACCAAGGCGAAGCTCGGCAACGTCTCGATCCGGTCGATGGTGCAACGGATCACGAACGAGAAGCTGGGCGAGTGGCTCGAGGAGAATCCCACCGAGGCCCGTCAGGTCGTCAACAAGGCTCTGCAAGCGTCCCGCGCGCGGATCGCGGCAAAGCAGGCGCGCGAAGCCACGCGGCGTAAGAGCCTCATAGAAGGTGGCGGGCTGCCAGGCAACCTCGCCGACTGCTCGTCGAAGAACGCCGACGACTCCGAACTGTTCATTGTCGAGGGCGACTCCGCCGGCGGATCCGCCATCCGGGCCCGCGATCCCGAGCACCAGGCGATCCTGCCGATCAAGGGGAAGATCCTCAACGTCGAGAAGGCTCGTCTCGACAAGATGTTCAAGAACCTCGAGATCCAGGCGCTGACTTCCGCGATCGGCGCCGGGATCGGTGAGGAGTTCGACCTCGCCAAGATCCGCTACAGCAAGGTCGTGATCATGGCCGACGCAGATGTCGACGGGATGCACATCCGCAACCTGTTGCTCACCTTCTTCTTCCGCCAGATGAAGCCGCTCGTCGAGGGTGGCCACATCTACATCGCGCAGCCGCCGCTGTTCTCCACTCTGGTGGGCAAGGAGAAGGTGTACCTCCAGGACGAGCGGGCTCGCGAGGCATTCCTGGCGGAACGGCCAAACCACAGAGAGCAGTTCAACCGGCTCAAGGGACTCGGTGAGATGGACCATGGCGAGCTGCGGGTCACGACAATGGACCCGTCCGTCCGCCGGTTGATGCGGGTGACCGTGGAACAAGCCGCGCTCGCCGATGAGGTGCTGTCGATCCTCATGGGCGACGACGTTCCCTTGCGCAAGCAGTTCATCGCGACCAACGCCAAAGACGTCCGCTTCCTCGACATCTGAGGAGACCAAGATCCGTGACCGACACCGCGCCGCCCGGGGCACCAGAGATCGAGAACATCGAGATCCAGGAGGAGATGGAGCGCTCCTTCCTCGATTATGCGATGTCCTTCATCACCCAGCGGGCGCTGCCTGACGCTCGTGACGGCCTGATCCCCGTGCAGCGGCGGATCCTGTGGGGAATGATCGACCAGGGCGTCCGCCCCGATCGTCCGCATGTGAAGTGCGCCCGCGTTACTGGCGACGTCATGGGGAAGTACCACCCCCACGGCGACAGCGCTATCTATGACGCGCTCGTCCGCATGGCTCGGCCGTTCCGGTTCCGTGAGCCGCTCATCGACTTTCACGGCAATTACGGCTCGCCCGACTTCCCACCCGCGGCGCCCCGCTACACCGAGTCCCGCCTGGGCGCGCTCGCGATGCAGATGCTCGCGGGCATCGACGAGAACACTGTCGACTTCGCAACGAACTACTCGGGTGAGTTCACGGAGCCGTCGGTGCTCCCGGCGCGGTTCCCGAACCTGCTCGTCAACGGAGCCCAGGGGATCGCGGTCGGGATGGCCACCAACATCCCCGCCCACAACCTCGGCGAGGTCATCGACGCCACTCTTCACCTGATCGACCATCCTGACGCGACGGTCGAGGACCTGATGCAGTTCGTGAAGGGTCCCGACTTCCCCACCGGAGGGATGATCCTCGGTCGAGCCGGCATCCTTGACGCTTATCGCACGGGTCGCGGGTCGATGAAGCTGCGAGCGCGCGCTGAGATCGTGGAGACCAAAGGGGTCCCGCAGATTGTCGTGACCGAACTGCCCTACCAGGCGACGGTCGGGTCCATCGCCCAGAAGGTCAAGGACCTCGTCGATGCCCGGTCTCTCGAGGGAATCCGCGAGATGCAGGACTTGTCGTCCGGCGACGACACCAAGCTGGTCTTTCACCTTCGCCGCGACGCCAACGCCAACGTCGTGCTGAACAACCTCTACAAGCACACGCCCCTGCAGACGACCTACGCCGCCAACATGGTCGCCCTCGTCGACGGTGTGCCGCGCACCCTGAACCTGGTGCAGTCCCTCACCGCCTATGTCGGCCACCAGGTCGAGGTGATCACCCGCCGTTCCGAGTACCGGCTCGGCAAGGCACGCGACCGGGCCCACATCCTCGAGGGTCTCCTCCGTGCCCTCGACATGATCGACGACATCATCGCGACCATCCGCGCGTCTGACGACCGCGCCTCAGCCCGCGAGGCGCTGATGGCCGAGAGGTTCGGCTTCAGCGAGGTGCAGGCCAACCATATCCTCGATACCACCCTGGCCCGTCTCACCCGTCTCGCCCGGAACGAGCTCCAGGAGGAGCTCGACCAGAAGCGCGCCGACATCGCCGAGCTCGAGGCGATCCTGGCCGACGACGCCAAGCTCCGTACCGTCATCAAGGACGAGCTGGGCGCCATCCGTGCCGACTTCGCGTCGCCCCGTGTCTGTGAGATCGCGTTCGACCCGGGCGAGATCGGGCTCGAGGACCTGATCGAGGACGAACCGGTGGTCTTCACCATGACGAAGGCGGGCTACGTCAAGACGGTCGCCGCCGGCGCGTTTCGAACCCAGGGCCGGGGAGGTCGCGGGATCGCGGGCGCCAGGCTCAAGGAAGAAGACCTCGTCACATCTATCATCCACACCACCGCGCACGCGTACCTCCTCTTCTTCTCGAACAAGGGGAAGGTGTACCGGCTCAAGGTGCACGAAGTCCCCATGAAGGAGCGAACCGCGCGGGGTACGGCCATCGTCAACCTCCTGCCGCTCGCGCCCGATGAGCACGTCCAGGCCATCATCGATACGCGGGAGTATCCCGAGGACGAGTTCCTGTTCTTCGCGACGAGGCAGGGCACGGTCAAGAAGACGGCCTTCAGCGAGTACGACAAGAGCCGGCGGGAGGGTTTCATCGCGCTGAGCCTCCGCGACGGTGACGAGTTGGTACGGGTGATCCGGACATCAGGCGACGACGACATCTTCATGGTGAGCAGCAACGGCATGACCATCCGGTTCTCCGAGAACGATGTGCGGGCTATGGGCCGGAACGCGGCGGGGGTACGGGGGATGCGGATCAAGCCGGGCGACTACGTGGTGTCGTGCGACGTGGCCCGCGATGAGGCGGCGATCCTGATGGTTACCGACGCGGGCTTCGGGAAGCGCACTCAACTCGACAAGTTCAACCGCCAGGGCCGCGGCGGTCAGGGAGTAAAGGGCTTCAAGCTGACCGGCCGGCGCGGAAAGGTCAAGGCCGCTTTCATGGTCGGTATCGAGGACGAGATCTTCCTGGTGTCCTCCGGCGGCGTCACGATGCGGATTGGTGTGCGCGACATCAGCTCGCAAGGCCGGGACGCGACCGGCGTGCGGGTAATGAATCTCGACGACGGCCAGACGGTCGCGTCCGTGGCGCCCATCCTCACCATCGAAGAAGACTGACGTGCCGGGGGCCTGGGGCCCGCATGGTCGGTGCGATCCCGCTTTCGAAGCGGTAAGGGATGCGTTCAGCCGGAACTTCGACGAACACGGTGAGGTTGGCGCGGCGGTGTGCATCACTGTCGCAGGCTCGACCGTCGTCGACCTGTGGGGCGGCTGGCAAGACGCGGCCCGCCGCCGGCTCTGGGACGAACACACGCTGGTCAACTTCTTCTCGATAGGGAAGGGGCTGACGGCGCTGTGTGCAACCATGGTGGTCGAGCGCGGCCTGGTCGAACTCGACTCTCCGGTAGCGCGCTACTGGCCCGAGTTCGGCGCGGCCGGCAAAGCGTCGATCACCTTTCGGGAGGTGCTAGCCCATCAGGCGGGCTTGCCCGCGGTGCGCCGCCGGCTGCCGGACGGGGCGATGCTCGACTGGCCGTTGATGTGCTCGGCCCTTGCGGCCGAGAAGCCGTGGTGGGACCCGGGCGAGCGGCACGGCTATCACGTCAACACCTTCGGCTTCCTCGTCGGCGAGGTGATCCGCCGGACCGACGGACGCAGTGTTGGCCGGTTCCTCGCCGAGGAGGTCGCGGGTCCCCTCGGCGCCGACGTCCACATCGGTCTGCCGCGCTCCGAACACGATCGCGTGGCTGACTTTCTGTGGCCCGGCACCTCGGCGGGCCCGTCCGGTCCGCCCATGGAGGCGGGTGAGGTATCCGACGAGACGCTCATGCACAACAACGCCTACTTCAACCCGCCCGACCTCTCGGGAGCGGGTGTCGTGAACACCGCGGCATGGCGATCCGCCGAGTACCCATCCACAAATGGACACGGCACGGCGCGTGGCGTCGCTCGTGTGTACACCGCGTTGGCGGCCTGGGGGAGGACCGAGGGGGTCAGGCTGGTCGGTCGGGAGGGGCTGTCCGAGATGGCCCGGGTGCACAGCGACGGAGTCGACGCGGTGCTCGGCCGCCCGTCGCGCTTCGGCCTCGGCGTCCAGCTCACCCAACCGGAGCGGAAGCTCGGCCCCAACCCCGGAGCGTACGGCCACTTCGGCGCGGGCGGCTCTCTCGGTTTCTGTGACCCCACAGCGGGCGTCGGCTTCGGCTACGTGATGAGTGCCATGGGGCCCCGATGGCAGAACCCCAGGAACCGCGGATTGATCGACGCGCTCTACTCGTGTCTCTGAGGACGACCGAAGACGGCCGCGAGCGCGGGCAGGTGCTGCCGCTCGTCGCGGTAGGCGTCGTGGTGGCGGGACTCCTCGCCTTCGGACTCGCCCGCGTGGGTGCCGGTGCCGTCGCATCGGCCCGGGCCCGCACCGCGGCGGATGCCGCTGCGCTCGCCGGAGTGACGGCGGGGGAGGCTGAGGCGCACCGGCTCGCCCGCCTGAACGGTGGACGGTTGGCGTCGTTCTCTGCCGCGGCAGGCGTGGTCGAGGTCGAGGTCGTGGTCGACGGCACGGCCGCGCGGGCACGTGCCCGGGCGCGGCCGGTCGAGGCAAGGGGTTGGTCGCCGCCGGCAACGGGGAAAGAACCACACGATGTACACGGCCACCGGTTCCCAGACCCCCCAGCACCCGCCGTCCGAGCGCCCGCCGGCGGAGAGCGGGCCGGCGGAGAGCGGGAATGACACGGTCGACCTCACCGCCGAGGAGGCCAGCGAAGGACGTTCCCACGAGAGCGACGGCAGTGGCGTCGCACGTGGCCAGAGGCTCGCTTCGGAGGCGCCGCTCACCGAGACCACCAGGGTGGTATCCCGGTTCCGGGTGTGGTCGGTCGCGAAGGTCTCGTTGCTCTTCTTCGCTGTCTTCGCGATCGTCGGTGTGGTCGCCGCCACGGTGCTGTGGGGGGCTGCCGCCGCGGTGGGGATCGTAGGCACGATCGAAGGGTTCATGGTCGGACTCGGCTTCGAGGGGTTCTCCTTTGACGCGTTGCTGCTGCTGCGTGCCGCCATGATCATGAACCTCGCGGTGATGCTCGCCGGCGTCGGCACGAGCGTGCTCGCCGCGATCCTCTACAACCTGGTCAGCCGGACATTCGGGGGCATCGAAGTGGTGCTGTCACCTCGGCCGTCGAGCGTCGCCGAGCCCGCCCGCCCCGCCTAAAGGAGCTCCGGAGGCGTCGTGTAGCGTTACCGGCTGCAAGGCGGGGCTATAGCTCAGTCGGTTAGAGCGCAGCACTGATAATGCTGAGGTCGCTGGTTCGATTCCAGCTAGCCCCACTCCCATGAGAGCGTTCCGTCGCGCCGTCCTCGCCGTTGTTGTTGCCGCCCTGGTGGGCGCGGTGTTGCGGTCCCGGGGGAGCAGAAGTGATCCCACCCCGGGCGGCGGATGGCGCGAGCTATCCGGACCGGACCTCTCTTAACCGTGCGAGCCGTCGTTCTCGGAGCTGGAGCAGTCGGCGCGCGTGCCGCGCGGCAGCTCGCGTCTTCCGACGGCCTGGTCGGCTTGGTCGTGTCCGACGTCGACGGTTCCAAGGCGGCGGGTGTGGCGGCCGCCCTCGGTCCACCTGCCACGGCCGCGGCGTGGAGTCCCGAGCTCCTCGCGGACGTCGACGTGGTCGTGCTGGCGTGTCCGACCGAGGTCACTGACCAGCGGCGCGTCGCGGAGGCCGCGCTCGAGCGGGGGGTGCACGTCGTGTCGACTGCCGACGGTGTCGAAGCGGTGCGCTGGTTGCTCGACCTCGACTCCGAGGCACGGGAGCGTGCTCTCAACGTGGTGGTAGGGGCGGGGTTCGCTCCGGGGCTCACGTGCGTACTGGCGCGCCACGCCGCCGCCGCCTTCACCGCGGTCGAAGAAGTACACGTCGCCCGTTTCGGGTCGGGCGGTCCGGCCTGTGCCCGCCAGCATCATCGAGCGCTGGCGGCGTCGGCGCTCGAGTGGCGTGATCGCGGCTGGTCTCGCCGCCGGGCGGGCTCCGGTCGCGAGCTGGCGTGGTTCCCGGATCCGGTCGGCGGACGGGACTGCTACCGGGCTGGTCTGTCCGACGGCCTCGTGCTCGTTCCGGCCTTCCCCGGGGTCGCGCGCGTGACAGCCCGAGTCGCCGCGTCACGACGTGACCGGCTCACGGCCCGGCTTCCCCTGTTGCGCCGACCTCACGCGGAGGGTGCCCTCGGCGCGGCACGGGTGGAGGTTCGGGGCCGCCGGTCGTCCGCCCAAGCGATCAAAGTGCTCGGCGTCCTCGACCGGCCCGCTGTAGCGGCGGGCGCAGTCGCGGCAGTGGCCGCGCTCTGGGCGGCAGAGGAACGCTTCGCCCGTCCAGGCGCGGCGGGTTTGGCCGAATTGGTCGCCGAGCCGGTGCCGTTCCTGGCAGAGCTAGCCCGCCGAGGCGTGCGGGCCGCGGTATTCGAGGGAACGGGCTGACCTGCGGTCCGCCGGCCGCGGTGTTCGAGGGAACGGGCTGACCTGCGGTCCGCCGGACGGCTAGGACAGCCGGCGTTTTTTCCACAGGAGTGTGGGGATAGCACTTTTGCCCTGCGTGGCTCCTGTGGATAACTCGCTCTGATTGGGGACAACGCCGTGAACAGGGAGGACGCCCGAAGGCGTCTATTCTGCGACCGTTGCCTCCCGGCGGAACGCCTCAGCCCATGTCCATGTGCCGATCACTCTTGGCGTTGACCGCCGCAGCCGTTCTTTTGCTTTCGGCGTGCTCGAGCGACGACGACGCCGCGCCGGCGACCACGACCTCCACGTCTATTCCTGAGGTCGAGATCGCGCTCACCATCACGGGTGTGGAGGCGAACGGCACGGCACCGCCCTCCGACGACGTCGTCGAAGCGGCGGTCGCGACCCTCGACGCGTACATCGCTGGCGCGGTCGTGGCTCCGCTTCAGACCGGAGAGGTAGCCGACGACCTCGAGGCCGCCTTCATGCCGGAGGCGGCTGCCCGTCTCGACACCGACGACCGGGCCGCGCTGGTCGATGATCGACTCCCGCGCCTCCCGCGCGTGCGTGCCAAGCGCGCGGATGTGTCCCTGAGCACGCTGGCGGGCCCGGACGGCCAGATCGGCGTGATCGTCGCTTCACTCGACCTTGCCATCCGGGCTATCGGTGACGACGACGACCTCGACATCACCCACGCCGGCGATCTGGCACTGGTGCCCGACGGCGCGAGCTGGAAGATCGACAGCTACTCGGTGCACACCACGAGAGAGCGCCACCCCGAGCCGACTACCACCACCGAGGCCGAGTGACATCGCCAAGTCGAGGCATGCGAGTGAGGAGGTGGCGTGTCGCTTTGCTGGTGGTTGCGCTCCTCTCGTTCGGCACGCCGGCGACCGCGCAGAAGAGCACGACGTCGACGACCGAACCGGCGATCAAGATCACCAAAGTCGCCGATGCCGACTACGAACCCAGGCCCGACGAGCCCTTCTTCGTTCTCGTCGTCGGTAACGATGGGCGGCCTGGCGTGGGAGGCGAACGAGGGGATGCCCTCCACCTCATCGGCATCCATCCGCGGGAGCAGCGAGCGACGATCCTCAACATCCCGCGCGATACCTACGTTCCCGTGCCCGGCCACGGCAACGAGAAGATCACCCATGCGTATCTGTTCGGCGGGCCCAGGCTTCAGGCGGATGTGGTAGGCGCGCTTGTCGGAGTGCACGTCTCCTTCGTGGTCGCGACCGACTTCGCCGGCTTCACCGGCATGGTCGACGCCCTTGGCGGCATTGACGTCGACATCCCCATGGCGATGGACGACCAGAACTCCGGCGCAGTCTTCACCCCCGGCCCGCAGCACATCAACGGCGCCCAGGCCCTGGCCTTCGCACGGAACCGCTACATCCCGAACGGCGACATCAGGCGCACCGAGCACCAGGGGCTGCTCATCCTCTACGGCTTGGCCAAGGCTCGAGCCGAGGCGAACAACCCCGTCGACACGCTGCGTTTTCTCGGCGTTCTGGTGCGCCACACCCGACTCGACGGCATCGGCATCACTGACCTGTACCGGATGGGCCGCCTCGCCTTGTCGCTCGATCCCTCGAATGTCCGAAGCGTGACGATGCCGTCACGGATAGGCAGCGCGGGGCGGGCCTCGGTCGTGTTCCCCGCGCCCGAGGCCGGCGCGTTGTTCGAGGACTTCCGCGACGACGCCGTGCTGCAGGCCCACTGACGCCGCCTCGCTCGCGCGCCCTATTCGAGCCGGCGCAGCCTCGGCTGGGTCGTGAACACGATTGCGGCGACGAGCGAGATGCCGGCCCCGGCCGCCACGACGGTGGCCGGTGCACCGATGTGGGCGGCGACAACTCCAGCCCCCAGAGCACCCACCGGTCCTAGCCCGATCATCACGAGGCTGTGGAGGCTCATCACTCTGCCCATCACCGCCTCGGGTGTGTGGGACTGGATGAGGGTCTGATTGAGATTGATGAAGAGCCCGCCGCCTAGTCCCCAGATGAACATCAGCGCGGCGGTGAGGACATACCAGCGGGATATCCCGAATCCCGCCTGGATGAAGCCGGCGACGATGAGCGTGCCCGCGAACCAGCCTCCCTTGCGGGCCATGGTTTTACGGGAGGCGAGGAAGAGCGAGGTGGAGAGCATGCCGATGCCGAGGAACGCGAACAGCAGGCTGGTGGTCAAGGCTCCCTGGCCGAGTTCGCGCTTGGCGATCTCGGGGACGAGCGCCATATACGGACCCATCATGAGCACGCCACTCGCCAGGAGCAGCACGAACAGGAAGCGGATCTCGCGGTGGCCGGCGATGAAGGCGAGACCCTCCTTGATCTCGACCGCCAGGCGACGGCGCGCCGGTGTGACCGTCCGCTCCGGGATCCGCAGCGGCAACAGGACCGCCAGCCCGATGCCGTAGAGCACCGCCTGCACGGCGAAAGCGCCCCCGACCCCCCACGCCGCGATGGCGGCGCCGCCGATCGCCGGCCCGGCGATCATCGACACGTTCATCCCCATCGTCATCAGGACGATGGCGTTCATCAGCCGCTCGCGTGGCACCAGACTCGGGACGAGCGCGGTTCGCACCGGTTGACCGCTGGCGAGCGAGGTGCCCAGCACCACGGCGAGCACGATCGTGATCGGCACCGAGATCACCCCGCCGAGGATCAACGCTGCGGTGACGCCTGTGGCGCCGAGGGCGCCCAACTGGCTGCCGATCAGCAGGAGTTTTCGGTCGACGCGATCGGCGAGGGCGCCCGCCGGCATTGCGACGAAGAAGGCGGGCACACCGAGGGCGAACAGCACGATCCCGGATGCTTGGGAGCTCCGCCCCAGTTCGAGCATCAGCCACACGTAGGTGAAGCGCTGGGTCGACTGCACCAGGGCGAAGAGGAACGTGTTCGTCCAGAGGTAGCGGTAGCCGGGGATGCCGAAAGCGGCCAGGACCCGTGCGACCGTCGTCTCGACCGGCGCTTCGACCGGCGCTTCACCTACGTGTGCTTCGGGCCGTATGGGAGGCGGCGGTCCGACGACGGCATCGACGATGCGGTCGGCGCCGTCCTCGGTTTTGGACACGACCGCTAAGGGTACGCGTCCCGGAGGGCCTACGAGACAGGCACGAAGCCGGCGGGCTCCACGGTTGTGCGTCCGTGGTCGTGAATTCGCCCCGCGGAGAGCGGATCACAGCCGCCAGAGCACAATGGCGCAACGGCCGGAGACTCCGGCAGCGCCCGGTCAAGCGAGGAGACGGCCGACCGTGGCGTCGCCGTCTACGCTGTCGGGTGTGTTCGGACTAGGCCCCGCAGGGCTGGCGATAGGGCTCGCGGTCGTGTTGGGGTTCTGCGCGTTGATCGCCGCCGCCGTCGTGGTCGTTGTCGCGTTCGCCCGCGGGATGCGGCTGTCCGACGGGCCTGGGTCGCCGGGGAATCTTCCTTTCAAGGGCTCATACCTCGACCAGTAGCCGTTTCGCCGGGCCGCCTACCAGCTGGGGTGGGGTCGGGGACCGGCACGCGGGCGAGGGCTCTTGGGGTAGAGCCCCCCACCGCGACCGGCCCCGACCGCGGGGTCAGCGGCTGCCCATGCCGGGGTTGTCTCCGCTCATGATCGGCGAAGCGGCTGCCCCGCGTCCGGTAGCGGTCCTCCACGACGCGGGGTGTTCTCCCGCAGCTCCCGGGTCGCCAGCCGCACGGCCGCGTATACAGACACGAACATCACGACCCCCCAAACGGTGGCGACGACGAAGGTCTGCACCCAGAAGCCGGACACGAACACCTACCGTTCACCGTCCCGACGGGGCGGGGTGTTCGGCTCGCACCGCTCCTCGCCGGGGCGGATGCCGAATTGCGGCGACCCCGTCAAGCGTTCGCCGTCATCGGCGAGGGCGACGGGTCCCCCGTTAGGTCGCGAACCCTCGTCGGTGCCCCCCGATCTCGACGGCGGTGGCTCTGGCGGCGGCGCCGAGTTCGCCCCGTCGACCCACACCCAGAGCTCACGGCCCTGGGCATCGACGGCACGCCCGTTCTCGTTGCCCTCCCCCGGCGCAGCAGCGATCGCCATGCACACCTGGGTGATGGACGGGTCGGTCTCCCACGGGAACGGCGGCGGGTCGCCGTTCTCGCGACCCGAGAGGGCGACACCGGTCGCGAGTCCGGTCGCGACGACGACAACGACCGCAGCTACCACGATCTTGGCTTTCATGTTCGCTCCCCGCATGAAGCCGGCGCGCTCCACAGTAGGTTGTGCGTCCGCGGTCGTGAATTTCTCTCCGCGCGGCTCGGATCACAGCCACCAGAGCACAATGGCGCAACGGTCGGAGACTTCGGCGGCGTCCGTTCAAGCGAGGAGACGGCCGACCTACACTGAACTCCGCCGAACGCGTGGCGAACCGGTGGGTCGTTCTCCCACCTTTGGCCACGCCCCGGGGACGTAGCTCAGTTGGCTAGAGCACCTGCTTTGCAAGCAGGGGGTCGTGGGTTCGAGTCCCATCGTCTCCACCACGAAGTCGCAGGTCAGGGGCGGTACCTGCTGCGGCAACAGTTGTGGACGCAGCGGTCGTGCCCACCACGTGCCCAAAGACGGTGGACAACAGGGTGTGTGGACAACAGTGGACAACAGGGGACGCGGACGGCCAGCGGCGCGCCGACCCCCCGGCAGTTCGCTCGCCGGCCCAGAGACGGGCTCTGCCGACGTCACCGACGGGTTAGGCGCAGTTCCCCGACGGGGATCAGGTTCTCGACGAACTCTTCGACCGCCTTGACGACCAGATAGTTGATTGAGAGATCCCGCTCATCGGCGGCGTCCTTGAGGCGCTCGTGAAGGTCGTCGGGAAACCGAATCGCTGTAGTCGTGCGCTTCTTCGCTGCCATAACTACATCGTAGTAATTACAGCACTGTGATGTCAATGCGCGCGCGGCCTCCAAGCAGCTCGCGCGCGGCGAGCACAGTGCCACCACGACGCTTCAGGATTGGATCCACCACCGGGGCGTAGCGGGTCAGTACCGTCAAAACCGACGATGAGGCCCTGGTGTTTCCACCAGGGCCCCATCGCAGAGGAGCGGTCCGCTGGACCTACTCGTCTGGTTGCAGGCCAGCCAACCTATTGAGTTGGCGGCGATGGGACCAGCGGCCCACCTCCTCGAGTCATCGTCCAACGAGACCCAGAAGGAGATGCACCGTGACCTCGCGTGCGCTGCTGATCACCTACGACCTGAACAAGCCAGGCCAGAACTACGACGAGCTGTACGAAGCCATCAAGGGGCTCGGTGCGTGGGGGCACTACCTCGATTCGACCTGGATCGTCGCCACGTCACTTGTCAACGACGGCCCACTTTTGACCCCCTTGCGACGGTTTACTTTTGACCCCCCT
>CAZWDB010000032.1:0-36688 GCA_964632885.1 uncultured Acidimicrobiales bacterium
CGATATAGATGATCCCGGTCTCAGCCTTCTTCACGTCGTAGTCGGCGGACTGGATCAACTTGAGGAGAATGTTCTCGACGTCCTCGCCCACATAGCCCGCTTCGGTGAGCGCGGTCGCGTCGGCGATCGCAAACGGGACATTCAGCATGCGCGCCAGCGTCTGGGCCAGCAGCGTCTTCCCGCAGCCGGTGGGACCCAGCAACAGGATGTTCGACTTCGCGAGCTCGACCTCGGTGTCGTGACCCGTGCCCGCTTGTATGCGCTTGTAGTGGTTGTAGACCGCGACCGACAGGATCTTCTTGGCGCGGTCCTGACCGATCACGAAGTCGCCGAGGAACTGGTTGATCTCAGGCGGCTTGGGAAGCTCGTCGAAGCGAACTTCGGCGTCGCCGGCGAGCTCCTCCTCGATGATGTCGTTGCACAGGTCGATGCACTCGTCGCAGATGTAGACACCAGGCCCGGCGATCAACTTCTTCACCTGCTTCTGCGACTTGCCACAGAAGCTGCACTTCACGAGGTCGCCACCCCCATCACCGAACTTGGCCACTGTCGATCGTCCCCCTGCGCTGTCTCAGGCCACGCCGGCCGCTTGCGGCACGGCTGCGAGCTCCCGGTTGGTGATCACGTCGTCAATGATGCCGTAGTCCTTGGCCTCATCGGCGCTCATATAGAAATCGCGGTCGGTGTCCTTGCTTATCCGCTCGAGCGGCTGTCCGGTGTGATGATGCAGGATCTGGTCGATCAGTTGGCGCATACCCAGGATTTCCTTCGCCTGGATTTCGATGTCGGCGGCCTGACCGCCGATTCCGCCCCACGGCTGGTGGAGCATGATCCGGGCGTGCGGAAGGCACAGCCGTTTGCCCTTTGTTCCACCCGCAAGCAGCACCGCGGCCGCCGAGTAGGCAGAGCCGAAGCAGATCGTCTGGACGTCGTTCTTGACGTACTGCATCGTGTCGTAGATCGCGAAGAGCGCGGTGATGTCGCCGCCGGGGGAGTTGATGTAGAACTGGATGTCCTTGTCGGCGTTCTTGAACTCCAGCCAGAGGAGTTGGAGACAGATGGCGCTCGACACCTCGTCGCCGATCGGCGACGACAACCACACGATGTGCTCCTCGAGGAGCCGGGACGGCAGGTCCCACCGCTCGACCCCGCGCGACGTCGTCTCGACGACACTCGGCAACCAGGAGGCCTGCGGGCGGACCGCATCCGGGTAGTCGGTCATTCCACGTCCTCCACGTCTGTCTCCTCGCTGTCTTGCTCAGCGGTGTCTTCGTCGGCTTCGTCAGATGGGTGGCCCGTGTCGTCCGCAAGGTCAGGCGCGAGCTCCGCCCGATCGATGGGAGTTCCGGCCTCATCGACGACCTCGACGTTCTCGACAAGCCACTTGAGGGCCTTGGCCTTCTTGAGGTCCGAGCGTACCGCGGGCATCTGGTCGTTGCGTTCGAGCTGCGTGCGGATCTCGAACGGATCGCGCTCGGCCTCCCCGGCAGCACGCGCGATCTCCTCGTCGATGTCAGCCTCGGTGACCTCGAGCCCCTCGGCCTCTGCGACCGCTCGCAGCGCGAGGTCGGACTTGACTGCCGCAAGCGATGCCTCACGCAGGCTCTCGACGAGCTGTTCCTGGTTCTGGCCGGTGGCTTCGAGGTACTGGCCGATGTTGGCCCCCTGATGCGCGAGCCGATGAGCCAGGTCGTGGAGACGGCGCTCGACTTCGCCATCGACGAGAGAAACCGGCACCTCCTCGGTTACGAGCTCGTTCAGCGCCTCGAGCGTCTGGTCGCGGATCGCCATGTTGGCCTGCATCTTCTTCATCCCGACGATGCGCTCGCGCAGGTCGTTGCGCAACTCCTCGGCCGTCTCGAACTCGGATGCCTCCTGGGCCCACTCGTCGGTGACCTCGGGCAGGACGAGCTCCTTCACCTCCTTCACGAGCACTCGAAAGGTGACCCCGTCGTCGCCCACATTGGAGGTGAACTCCCTAATGTCGCCGACTTTGGCGCCGTTGACCTCGCTGTCGAGCTCGGCGACGATGGCTGCGCTGCCGACCTCATAGACGTAGTCCTCGGCGGTGAGCCCCTCGACCTCCTCGCCGTCGCGGCTCCCCCGCACATCGATCGTGACGTGGTCACCGTCGCGTGCCGGCCGCTCGACAGCTTCGAGCTCGCCAAAGGAGCGCCGCAGGCGATCGACCTGCGTCTCGACTTCCTCGTCGGTAACGACCGGGCTGGGTATCTCGACGCGTAGACCGGTGTAGCCGGGAACGGCGATCTCGGGGCGCACCTCGACGACGGCGTCGAAGACGAGATCGCCCACGGCCTCGCCGGAGGTGATGTCGATCTCCGGCGCCGCGATGGCATCGACATCACCCTCGCGGAGCGCCTGGGCGTAGAACTCCGGCAGCGCGTCGCGAAGTGCCTCTTGCCGGAGGCCGTCCTTCCCAATGCGGGCTTCGATGAGGCGTCGAGGTGCCTTGCCGGGACGGAAGCCCGGGAGACGCAACTCGCCGCGAAGCCGCCGGAAGGCGGCGTCGACCGCCTTCTCGAGTTCGTGCTCCTCCACCTCGACGGACAACTTGACCTTGTTGCCCTCGAGGGGCTCGACACTCGTCCTCATAAGAGGTTCCGAGTCTATCGACGCCGTCCGATGGTCCGTGACGCCGTACACTTGCCCACGGCTCCGGGGAGTGGCGCAGTGGTAGCGCACGTGCTTTGGGGGCACGCGGTCGGGGGTTCAAATCCCCCCTCCCCGACTACCCCTCCCGCTTTCCGCCTTGAATCCCCGGAGGAGGGGGATTCAAGCCGGAGTGGGCCGGTGGCTGTTGGAGCGGCGGACGGGAATCGAACCCGCGTCATCGCCTTGGAAGGGCGAGGCTCTGCCGTTGAGCTACCGCCGCACGAAGGAAGCCACCGCTGCGTGCGGTCCTACGGCGGTGGCAGTTGGCACAGCGTACCTCGCACTTCGCGATCTCCGCGAGTAGCGCTTCCCAGCTGCGGTCCTTGATGCCGTGTGTGACGTTGAACAACTTGTCGCCGAGGTGATCGAAATCGAGGACGAGCGGATCGGTCTCGCCACAGTCGACGCATGGGTGGTCGCGGAAGTAGCCGAAGAGAAACTCGAGACGATCGAGCGCGACTTGTCTCCGGCGACGCGCCGCGTTGTCCACGTAGCGCTGCTTGTTCGCCAAGTAGTGCTCACGCTTGTACTGAGAGCGGCACGGGCGGCAGTAGTTGTCGCGCTGACCCTTTGCCTTCCGCCGCCACGCGAAGTTCTCAACGCTCTTGGACTCGCCGCACCTTCCGCACGTCCGCATGAGCGGACTCTAGCATGTTGATCGAACGCACGTTCGTAGACGCTGGAGGCTCGGCGCGGTCGTCACCGCGCTGCTCGCGGTGAGCGTCATCGCCGCCGTCGTCCTCGACTTCGATGGCGACGGCGATGGGCTCGGCCTGGGCCAGGAAACGACGCGACGACGACGGCCACGACGATGCCGCCCACCACGACCGCCCCGACCAACGGCGACGACGGCGAGGGCACTACGACGACCGTGGCACCGCCCGGCAACGGCATGACGGCCGACGGCAACGACGAGATGGCCGGGCACCCGGCGTCATCGCCGAGACCGGCGCCGAGTCGCTCCTCGCGCCCGCCGCCCTCCTGCTCGCGGCCGGCCTCGCCCTCCGCCGCCGCCCCCCGAACTTGAGGCAATAACGACCGCTGGCCGTGTATCTGCACGAGGACGGCCGGCTCCCGAACTTCTTCGGGATGTTCGAGATGTACGCCGCGCCGTGGTCGGCGCGACTGCCCGGGACAAAGGAGGAGCCGTCCGGGTCGCCGCGGATTGGAAACCTCCTTCGTCGGAGGAACGGGAAGAGTCGGTCCCAGCTCTCGGCGGGAAGGCGAAGCACGACGAGCGATCGCGCCCTCCACCCGCTCGTCGTCGACGGCATCAAATGCGTACGCGCCGAGGAGGTCCTCGATGTCGCTGACCGGTTGCAGGCCATGGCGGGCGACCTACTTGCCTACGCAGCTTGCCGCCCACGCACTGGTCCTGGTCCAAGAGCTGCTCGAAGAACCCCATCGAACTTGAAGCGAGAACTCAAAGGGTCAGCGAGAGTCACGCACCCCCTGAGTAGCCACAAACCCGCTGCTTCCGGCCGACGTCGTGGGCTGGTTGCGACGACCCTAGCTTGGAAGTCCCGAACAGCGGTGTCGGTTTGCGACCCGAAGATGCCATCCACGGCCAGGTACGTTTACCTGTGGTAGTTGCGCAGAAGGCGCACTGAGCGTGCGCAACGGCACCGCCTTGGTCTCCATACTTGATCGTCGGATGGCTTCGGCTGTAGTTGCACAGGCCCATCGCGCTGACGCCGTCGCCACCTTCACGGTCGATCGGATACTGAGCGGTGCTGGAGGTAGGCGAGCTGGAGGAGTCACCGGTTGGCGCCGTCGTTGCGTTGTCCGCCATCGACGTGTGAGGGCTGGGCTCGGCGGATGCCGGCAGCGCGGTGGATCCCGACCGTATGGCCACCGCGGCGAACACTCCGGCGATCCGGCAGGCATGGGAGATCCAGAGCCGGAACAGCGCGCTGCTGTGGCGAGACCAGACGTCTGGGCCACGGCCGACGACTGACGACATCACGCCCCGCCGTTAAGCCCCGCATGCGGGTTCGATTCCCGTCACCCGCTCCAACTCATCCGAAGAAACCACCATCGGAATGCACCGAAGGCGGGCCGCTTCTCGCTATTGTCAACCGGGGACCCACGGAGGGGCGGAGGAAACGCTGACCGAGAGCACGCGAAACCTGGTACTCGGCGCGGTCATCGCCGTCGTGTTGGTAGGCAGCGTCATTGCCGCGGTTGTCGTCGACGAAGGCGACGGCAATGGCGGCACCGGGCCCGCCCCGACGACGACCGCCCAGACCGCGCCGCCTGCGACCACGTCCAGCACCACCACCCCCGACGGCGCGGCGCCTGGCGGTGGCGACGGAAGTGGCACCGGCAACGGGATGACCAGCGACGGCACCGGAGACATGACCGGCCCCGGGGTCATCGCCGAGACCGGCGCGGAATCGCTGCTCGCGCCCGGTGGGCTCCTCCTCGCCGCGGCGATCTTGCTCCGGCGCCGCGGCACGCGGTCACGGCCGTAGGAGCGAGCGCCAACCCGGCCGCCACCCCCGCATCTCGCCGCCGCGGGGTGTCGTGCAACGACCACTATCTGTGTCACAATGGGGAGGCTGTTCACCCCATGGGCCAATGGTGGATTCAAGGGTGATCAAGAACATGAGAGGTGGGTCATGAAGTGCTCTGAGTGTGGGCAGATCCTCGCTGCCGACATCGTGACGTGCACCAACTGCGGAACGCCGGTGAACGCGACCCTCGTCTATCGAGAAGTCGACGCGCCGATCGTGTCGCTGCCCCAGGCACCGGCGCCGGACGTCGTCGACCTGACCGAACTCGACGTCGTCGACCTGCGCGAGCTGGTGGTTCAGCTCGCCGATGAGCCCCCCGCTCGACAGCTCGAGCCCGCGGGCGTCGCGACTTCGGTCAACACTCCCGCCATCCGCCAGCAGTGGGAGATCCAGAGCCGCAACAGCGCTGTTCTGTGGCCACCGCGAGCCGACCGCCCGCGGCCCACCATCGACGACATCCTGCCGGGCAGGTCGCGCTAGGCGCCGCCCCACCCTGGGGCGCGCGGCAAAATCTCTCGCCTCGGCGCTCGCCCGGGCGGTACCGTTGACGTTCGTGGCAGTCGTCGCGAGCAACACCAACACGACGCCGGGACGTTCCCGGCGCTGAAGGTCGCTCGCGCATCCTGACCTGACCGAAAGCCCCGGGGCGCTCCCCGGGGCTTCCTCGCGTTGGGACTCCGGTTGCTCCCCGGGATCGAACCCAAAGGAGACGACCGATGACCAGCGACGAGACAGCACCCCAGCACGGCGACCACAGGACCCTGGGCCGCCAGCTCGACATCTACGCCCCGGACGAGCTCTTCGGCTCTGGACTCCCGATGTGGCTCCCGGCGGGCGCCGCCGTGCGCACTGCCTTGGAGGGGTTCATCCGCGAGGCAGAGCGGCGCGACGGCTACCTCCATGTCTATACACCTCCGGTAGGGAAACGGGAGCTCTACGAGCGTTCCGGACACCTACGTCACTTTGCCGACGACATGTTCCCTCCGATCGAGGTCGACGGCGAGCACCTCATGCTCCGTCCGATGCTCTGTCCCCATCACCTGCGCGTCTTCGCCCATGGAGAGCACAGCTACCGGGACCTGCCGGTGCGGATCGCCGAGCTCGGCGCACAGTTCCGCTGGGAACGTTCCGGCGTGGTCGGCGGCCTCACCCGGGTACGTGCCATGACTCTCAACGACGGGCACATCTTCTGCCGGCTCGACCAGGTGGAAGACGAGTTCACCGGGATCCTCGGCCTGATCGCCCGCGCTTACGAGGTCCTCGGCATCACCGCGCACCGCTACCGCCTCAGCTTGCGCGGCGAGGGCGCCAAGTACTCCGACGACGACGAGATGTGGGAGCACGCCGAGTCAGTGCTTCGGGCTGCGCTCGATCGCGCTGGAGTCCAGTACGAAGCCGCCGCGGACGAGGCCGCGTTCTACGGACCGAAACTCGACGTGCAGGTGCTCGACCACAGGGGACGGGAGGAGACCCTGTCGACTGTGCAGGTCGACTTCCTCTTGCCTCGTCGCTTCGGAGTGTCCTACATCGACGAACACGGGAGCCGCGCCACACCTGTGCTCCTGCACCGCAGCATCGTTTCGACCATGGAGCGGATGGTGGCGCACCTCCTCGAGGTGCACGGCGGAGCGCTGCCGGTGTGGCTCGCGCCGGTTCAGGCCGTGATCGTGCCAGTCGCCCACAGGTGGGACGACTATGCCCGTGAGGTAGTCGCCCGGTTGATGCAGGAGGGAGGCCGCGCCGAGGTCGACACGCGTACCGAGACCGTCGCCCGGCGGATCAGGCGGGCGGCCGAACGCAAGACCCCTTACATCGGCGTCGTCGGCGAGCGGGAGTCGGCGGAGAGGTCGGTCGCGGTCCGCGAGCGCGGAGGCCGCGACATCGGCTCACGAAGCCTCGACGACTTCGCCCGTCTCCTCGGGGCCGCCGCGGCGGATCGGTGCCCATAGCGCGAGAGCGATGCCAAGGATGAAGCCGAGAACTGGCATGACGAGCAGCATCGGGCTGTCGGATTGGTACACCTTGAACATGAACAAGGTGATGCCGAAGAACAGGCCGAACAGCAGCCCGCTGATCGCGCCCAGCACCGGGCGTCCGCGCCGCCTCACAGCTTCACACCCTTCGCGATGGCCGATACGACTAGCCCCGCGGCGCTCAAAACGGTGAGCGTGGCGGCGGCGATGCCTGTCGGCGTAGAGAACGGCGACACGTCGACCGCCACCACGACATGCCCTTTACAGCCTCCCTCGTCGCCTTGGTGGAAGCCGCTCACCACGTACTCACCCGGGACCACGTACCGCAGTACGTCGGGAATCTCCTCGACCCCCTCGGAGGAACTCTCGTCGTCGGCGTTCCGGCTGGGGCCCCAGTCGCCGAGCTGGACGTCGAGCGGCCCGACCGCGAGGTTGACTTCGCCGAAGTGGTTGTGCGTGACCGTGCCGATGCTCCCCTTCCAGCTGGCCACTCCCTCCCGCGGCACTTCCACTGAGACATCCTGGGCGTCGGCCTCGTAGGTCTTGCCGTCAGGGTCAGTGATCACCGCGCTGCCCGAGCATCCGACCGTGTTCTCGGTGAGAACCGCCGCCGCAGGACCCGCCAGCCATCCGAGAGTGAGGATCGCCACTGCGGTCCCGGCGACGATCCGCCATCGCATCCGCATGCCCTAACGGTACCGGAACACCGTTAGCTCGTGTCTGAGCGTGCCCGCAGGTGCCGCACCGCTTGGTCAAGGTGCTCGTCGATGCAGTCGAGCACACGGTGGAGGTCGCCCGCCTCCAGTGCCTCAAGGAGGCGGCGGTGCTCCGCGGCGATCTCGTCGCGCAGCGGATAGGCGGACTCGAGCGCGGCGAGACACAACGCGGTCTCGGCGGCGAGGGTACCGAACATGCGCGCCAGCCGTGCGCTGCCCGAAGCCTCCACGAGGTCTTGGTGAAAGCGCCGGTCGAGGTCGACGAGGTTTGCCCACCGGCCCCGATCGGCCGCGGCCTCCATGCGCTCGACGAGCCGGGCCAACCCTTCGAGCAGCTGCATGTCGTGGCGCTCGAGCACCAACTCGGCGGCGGCCCGCTCGACGGCCCGCCGCGCCCGGTAAACATCGGCGATGTCATCAACGCTGAGCTCGGTCACGAAGACACCTCGGTGGGGACGGCCTTCGAGGAGGCCTTCCTGAATCAGCCGTTGCAGTGCTTCGCGCACCGGTCCACGGCTGACACCCAGCTGCATCGCGAGCGACACCTCACCGAGCTGGGTTCCCGGCGGGAACGATCCGGCGACGATCTGTTCTCGGATCAGATCGGCAATGACTCCTGCGGTTGCCTTGCGCTCGACTGGCTCGAGGTTCGGGAACAAGGTGACCACATCTAAGAAGGCTACCGTCCAAATTGTATGATTGTCGACAGTCCTACGCCTGGGTAGGTTGGGTGAGGCTCGCCGCCGAGGGGAAGCCGAGAGGGCCACGCCGACCACCGGCTGAAGGGGAGCGCGAACGACGACATGGAGAGCACCGGCAGAGAAGGCACCGGCAGAGCGGCTCCGGGCGATGACGTCGTCGTTGGGGTGCTCGTCCCTGAAGGGAACCCCATGCCCCCCGGGCTCGAGCCGTTGTCTGGCGAAGCCGTGGTCCGGCTCGTCCGCTCCCGCGAGGAACTGATCGACGTAGCGCGCGACGCGCATGTCTTCTGCGTGTGGGACTTCCGCGGCCAACGGCTACGAGAGGTCTGGCCGGAGGCCAGGCAGCTTCAATGGGTTCACACGGCAAGTGCCGGTGTCGACGCGGTGATGTTCCCCGAACTCGCGGCAAGCGACGTCGTCGTCACCAACACGCGGGGAGTGCTCGACGACGCCATTGCCGAGTTCGTGTTGGGCGCCATGCTCATCTTCACCAAGGGCTTCCACACCACGCTCGCGCTGCAGCGCGACCGGCACTGGCGTCACCGTGAGAGCGAACGCCTCGCGGGCCGCCATGTAGTCGTGATCGGAGCGGGCTCGATCGGACGGGCCGTCGCCCGTCTGTGCCGTCAGGCCGGCACCACTGTCGAGGGTGTGGCGCGTGAACCCCGCGCCGATGATCCTGACTTCGACCGGGTGATAGGCAGCGCTGATCTCCACACCGCACTCCCCCGGGCTTCCTTCGTAGTGGTGTGCGCGCCGCTGACCGCTGAGACCCGCGGCATGCTCGGTGCGGAGGAGTTCGCCGCCCTGCCTCCCGGCGCCCGGGTGATCAACGTTGGGAGGGGCCCGGTGATCGACGAGTTCGCCCTCCTCGAAGCACTTCGATCTGGCCACATCGCCGGCGCGGCGCTCGACGTCTTCGAGACCGAGCCGCTTCCAACCGATCATCCCTTCTGGTCGATGGACGAGGTCATCGTGTCGCCGCACATGGCGGGTGACTTCGCCGGCTGGGAAGAAGCATTCTCGGAGGTGTTCGTGGACAACTTCAGGCGCTGGACCCGCGGCGAGCCGCTGCGCAACGTCGTCGACAAGGGCCGGGCGGTCGCGCCCGCGACGTCCTCATGACCGACGTCGTAAGCGACGTCGCGCTGCTCTCGGCCACCGAGCTCCTCCGTCGGTACCGGTCCGGGGAGCTCTCTCCCGTCGAAGCCACCGAAGCGGCGCTCGCTCAGATCGACCGCCACGACGGGACCGTGAACGCGTTCTGCCTGGTCGACCCAGAGGGAGCCCTGGCCCAGGCACGCGACTCGGCCGACCGGTGGGCGCATGGCGAGCCCATCGGCGCCCTCGACGGTGTGCCGACTGCGATGAAGGACGTGTTCCTCACCAAGGGCTGGCCGACCTTGAAGGGCTCGCAGCTCGTCGACGCCGATCAACGGTGGGAGGTCGACGCGCCGGTCGCGGCTTCGCTGCGGGAGAGCGGCGCGGTATTCGTGGGGAAGACCACGACGCCGGAGCTGGGATGGAAGGGCGTCACCGACAGCCCCCGCCACGGCGTCACACGTAACCCGTGGGACCCCTCCCGCACCGCAGGCGGATCCAGCGGCGGCAGCTCGGTCGCACTGGTCCTGGGTATGTCCGCGCTCGCGACCGGTACCGACGGCGGAGGGTCAGTGAGGATCCCGGCCGGCTTCTGCGGCCACCCCGGCATCAAGCCCACTTATGGCCGGATACCCCTCTGGCCGCCTAGCCCATACGGCACTCTCGCCCACGCCGGACCGATGGCCCGCACAGTCGAAGACCTCGCGCTGATGCTCGACGTGCTCGCCCGGCCTGATGCCCGCGACTGGACGGCTCTTGCGCCCGAGCCCTCGAGTTATCTCGATTCACTCGGTGCTGGTGTAGCGGGGCTGCGCGTCGCATTCAGCGCCGACCTCGGCTTCGTCGCGGTGCACGACGAGGTCCGAGGCCTTGTCGAGCAAGCCGCGGCGACCTTCGAAGAGATGGGCGCGACGGTGGAAGCCGTCGACCCTGGTTTCCAAGATCCGATGCGCCTCTTCGAGGTGTTGTGGAACTCGGGGGCGGCCGGTGCCACGAGTGGGTACGGGGAGAGCGAACTGGCTCTTCTCGACCCCGGGCTCCGTCGCATCGTCGAGGACGGCCGGGGTTACTCCGCCGTCGACTACGTCGAAGCCGTCGGGCTTCGGGGCGAGCTTGGCGTGCTGATGGGCGCGTTCCACCAGCGGTGGGATCTGCTGCTCACTCCCACGCTTCCGATCCCGGCCTTCGAGGCAGGGCGCGACGTGCCCCCCGACTCCGCCGACCAGCGCTGGCCGACATGGACCCCGTTCAGCTACCCGTTCAACCTCACTCAGCAGCCCGCGGCCTCGGTCCCTTGCGGTTTCACGGCCGATGGCCTACCGGTCGGACTTCAGATCGTGGGTCCGCGCCACGCCGATGCCATGGTCCTAAGAGCAGCCGCCGCTTACGAGACCGCCCGTCCGTTGACGCAACGCCCGCCGATGCTGGGAGAACGGTGATCAAGCGGGCGTGACCCGACCGAAGTGAGGAGAGAGGAGCACTAATGGAGCAGATCGCAGTCCCCATCGGAGGCGAACGTGTCACGGTCGGATCCGTCGACCCCGTCGAGGTGCTCAACCCGTATGACGGGGATGTGGTTGCCGTGGTGCCCCGATGCGGCGAGGAGGAGGTCGACCGCGCCTGCCGCTCCGCCGCCGCGGCCCTCGCCCGTAACGACTTCTCGCAACACGAGCGGGCCGCGGTGTTGGAGCGGGCCGCGGGGCTCCTCCGGGACCGAACCGAAGAATTCGCCCAGACGATCACCATCGAGTCCGGCAAGCCGATCCGCACGGCCCGCAACGAGGCGGCCCGCTGCGTCGACACCCTCACCTTCGCCGCCGTCGAGGCTCGGAAGCTCTCGGGTGAGATGATCCCCTTGGAAGCCTCGGCGTCGGGGGCCGGCAAGCTCGGCTTCGCTCTACGCGTGCCGATCGGTGTCGTCGCGGCGATCGCTCCGTTCAACTTTCCCCTCAACCTCGTCGCCCACAAGCTCGCCCCGGCTATCGCCGCCGGCTGTCCGGTCGTACTCAAGCCCGCGCCGCAGACCCCGCTGTCAGGACTGAAGCTGGTCGACCTCCTCGTTGAGGCCGGGCTGCCGGCTGACTGGATCTCGGCCGTGACCGACGGGGGCAAAGAGGCAGGAGCGCCGCTCGTCGCCCACAACACGCCGGCGATGGTTACCTTCACCGGCAGCGCCCCCGTCGGCTGGTCGATAGCCGCCAGCGCGCCGAAGAAGAGGGTCGCCCTCGAACTGGGGGCCAACTCGCCGGTCATCATCGAGCCGGGTGCTGACCTCGAGGCGATCGCCTCGAAGCTGAAGGTGGCAGGGTTCTCACACGCCGGACAGAGCTGCATCTCGGTGCAACGCGTGATCGTGCATCGGGACGTGCACGAGGAGGTCGTCACCCTGCTCCGGAAGGAGATCGAGTCGCTCGTAGTCGGCGATCCCCGTGACGACGAGACCGATGTCGGGCCCCTGATCCGGCCGGCGGAGGCGGACCGGGTCCGGCAATGGATCGACGACGCGGTGGCCGGAGGCGCCGAAGTCGTGACGGGTGGCGCGGTGACCGGCCATGGGCTCCTCCAGCCCACCGTCGTCGACCGGGCGCCGTCCGATAGCAGTCTCTGCCGGCGCGAGGCCTTCGGTCCGGTGATCACCACCCTGCCTTACGACGACTTCGACGAGGCGCTCGCCATCGCGAACGACACCGAGTTCGGCCTCCACGTCGGCCTCTACACCAACGAGCTCTCGAAGGCGCTCCAGGCGGTGCGGCAATTGCAATTCGGTGGCGTGCTGGTCAACGAGGTGCCGACCTTCCGGGCCGATCAGCAGCCCTACGGTGGCGTGCGCGAGTCCGGCAACACGAGAGAAGGTCCTGCCTACACCGTGCAGGAGATGACCGAGCTCCGTTTCGTCAGTCTCCAGTAGAGGAAGGCCCAGTGGCCATCGAATCGCTGTTTCCGGCCGAGGAGTACGACGCGCGCCTCGAGGATGTGCGAGCCGCCATGCGCGCCCACGACGTCGACGCGCTCCTCATCACGAGCCCCGAGAACATCTTCTACCTGGTCGGCCTCAGCCACCAGGGCTACTTCGCGGTGACCGTCCTCGTCTTCCCGATCGAGGGGCAGCCGCTCCTCGTGACGCGCTCGATGGAGTTGGTAACCGTCACCGATCAAGCGCCCCACGTAAAACACGTCGGCTTCGCCGACCACGAGAAGGCATGGACTGCTGCAGTACGCGCCATCACCGACGCCGGACTGAGCGGCGCTCGCATCGGAGCTGAGCTCGACAGCATGTTCTTCCCTCCCGATCTCTGGGAGAAGCTGCAGGCCGAGCTGCCGGAGGTGCAGTGGTCGGACGGGTCGGGCGTGACCGAGGAGATCCGGATGGTGAAGTCTCCGTTGGAGATCGACCTCGTCCGACGAGCAGCGGCCCTCTCTGACCGCGCGATCCGTTCAGGTATCGAGGTGGCCGGGGTCGGCATCAACGAGCGCGAGGTCGCGGCCGAGGTTATGCACTCGATGATTCTCGGTGGGAGCGAGCATCCCGGCTTCGTCCCCCTGGTGCGCTCGAAGCGCTTCTTGTGGCACGAACACACCACGTGGCGGGATGCCGTGCTCGTGCCGGGCGACGCGCTCTTCATGGAACTGTCGGCTTCGGTGGGCCGCTACCACGCCCCCCTGGCGCGGATGGCATACGTGGGCTGGGCACCGCGAGAGATCGAACGTTCCGCCGAGGTCGCGATCGCCGGCATGGACGCGGTGCGCGACGCACTCGTCCCGGGGCGATCGGCAGGAGATGTCTATGCGGCGTGGCAAGAGGTGATGGACGAAGCGCTGGGCGCCAACACCTACAGGCGCCACCACTGTGGCTACAGCGTCGGCATCGGCTTCCCGCCGAGCTGGGTCGGTGGGAGCACCGTGATCGGGCTCCGTCCGGAGAGCCCAATGGAGATCCGGGAACGGATGGCGTTCCACGTGCTGTCGTGGTTGTTCGGCACCGAGCTGCCCGACTACGTCGTGTCCGACACGATCGTGGTGACGCCGACCGGCGGGGAAGTCCTCACGACGACCCGCAGCGAACCGATCATCATTCGCTGAAGGACGAGCTCACAGCTTCGGGATCAATGGAGTGTCGACAAGGCTCGCCGGATCGCTGAAACCCATCGTGTCGCCCTCCTTGTCGAAGCGCTCGGCATGCTCGGCGACGCGGTCTGGGTCGAGGGTTACTCCCAGCCCCGGACCGTCGGGCACCCGCAACTTGCCGCGTTCATAGTGAAGGGGACCACCTTCGACGACATCGTCGGCGAGCAGCGCTACATATGACTGGTTGGCGTACAGGAAGTTGGCGGTCGACCCGATCAAGTGGGCCGCGGCCGCGGTTGCTATGCCGAGCTCACCGAGACTGTGTTTCACGACTGGGATCCCGGCTGCCTCAGCGATACCCGCAGCCCGCTTCATGTTGAGGAGGCCGCCGTCCATCTGGTTGTCGACCGAGACGGCATCGGCCGCGCCGGCGTGCACCGCGGCGAGCACGTCCTCCCGGGTCCACGTCGCTTCGTTGGCGAGCATCGGGACCCCTAGCCGGCCTCGGACGTAGGCCATCTCGGCGAGGTTCCGGCCCGACACCGGCTGCTCCATGAATTCGAGGCCGAAGCGTTCGAGCTCACGCACAATCCGAATGGCGGCGCCGGCCGACCACGCTTCGTTGGCGTCGACCCTTATGAGGGCGTCGGGTCCCGCGCCGTCGCGAACCGCTTCCACGATCTCGACGTCGGCTCGCGGGTCGGCCCAGCCGACCTTCGCGTACAAAGTGCGGAACCCCGCCTCGACCGCAGCTTTGGCATCGGCGCGCATCGCGGCAGGATCCTTGCGTACCAAGTACCAGAAATACTCCACCTCGTCGCGTACCCGGCCACCGAAGAGGTTGACCAGCGGCTGGGAGCTCACCTTGCCGAGGATGTCCCAGCACGCCATCTCGACTGAGGCGATCGCGGGACTCGTCGCCCGGACGTGATGCCACGTACCCACCGCGTCGATCCGCCTGATCAGCCGTTCGATGCGGAGGGGATCCTCACCGACCACGAGCTCCTCGAGTGACCGCAGCACCCCGACGACGACGTCGTAGCTCGGATAGGCAGGTGCCTCTCCCAGACCTACGACTCCCTCGTCGGTAGCGACCTCGACGATGACGCTGACGAGCCCCCGACGTCCTCCGAAAGCCCACAGCTCGTCCTCGACCAACGGCACCGCTACCGGCGTCACGTTGATGCCAGTGATCCTCATCGCTCGGCCGCCGCCTTTGCGAGGGCTTCCGTGTACAGAGTCACCGCCTCGTCGACCTGAGCCTCACTCACGACGAGCGGCGGAATGAGGCGAACGACCTGACCGTAGGCGCCACAGGTCAGCAGCAGCAGGCCGAGCTCTTCGGCGTGACGAAGGACGCCCGAGGCGAGCTTGCCGTCGGGGTTGCCGTCACCGTCGACCAACTCGACGCCGATCATGAGACCGCGGCCGCGGATGTCGCCAACGTTGGCGTGACTGCCCACAGCAGCCTGCAGTCCCGCGGTGAGCTGGGCTCCCCTGGCGGCCGCCCGCTCGACCAGCCCCTCTTCCTCCACCACGTCGAGGGTCGCCAACGCCGCGGCGCACGAGACGGCATTGCCCCCATAGGTGCCGCCCTGGGAGCCCATTCGTCCGCGCTCCATCAGCGCGCGGGGCGCGCCGAAGGCCGACAGCGGGAAGCCGCTCGCCAGGCCCTTCGCGGTGATGACGACGTCGGGGACGATGTCGAAGTGGTCATGGCCCCAGAACTTGCCCGTGCGGCCGATGCCGGTCTGGATCTCATCCGCCACGAGCAGCATCCCGTGGGCGTCGCACCTCTCGCGGAGGCCGCGAGCAAAGTCGGGAGGGACCGGGACGTAGCCACCCTCGCCCAGCACCGGCTCGAGATAGATCGCCGCCGTTTCGTCGGGCGCGGTTTGCGTTGCCAACAGGTGATCAAGTTCGCGGAGACAGAAGTCGACCGCGGTCTGCTCGTCCCAGCCGTACCGGAAGGCGGTGGGGAACGGTGCCACGTACACGCCGCCCATCAGCGGCTGCAGGCCGGCGCGGAGGGAGGTCTTCGACGTCGTCAGCGACAGCGACCCCATCGTGCGCCCGTGGAAACCGCCCTGGAAGACGACCACGTTCGGCCGCGCAGTGGCTTGCCGGGCGAGGCGCAATGACGCCTCCACCGCTTCGGTTCCGGCGCTGGCGTAGAAGAAGGTGTCGATCCCCGCTGGCATGACCCCTTCGAGGCGCTCGCTCAGCTCCAGAAGCCTCGGGTGCATCACGGTGGTGTACTGGCCGTGGATCAGCGTCGCGGCCTGATCCTGGGCCGCGGCCACGACCTTGGGGTGACAGTGGCCGGTGCTGGTGACGCCAATGCCGGCGGTGAAGTCGAGATAGCGGTTCCCCTCGGCGTCATACAGATAAGACCCTTCGCCCCGCACGGCGAGCACCGACGTGGCTTGGGTGAGCAGTGGCGACAGCATCTCGTCTCCAGACTGTAGGATTGTCGACAATTCCTCGCGGTGAGACTGTACCCAAATCGCCCAGGTATCTGCCGATGAGTGCTCAGGATGTCAACCGGGGAAGCGATTAGAGACCTAGACGCAAACGGACGATAAAGGGGGGTGGCAATGGCCAGGCACATGGTGATCGAGCTCGAGAAGCGTGGCGTCCGGTGCCGCGCACGCTTGCTCGACCAAGAAGCGCCTCGCACGTGCGAGGCCGTGTGGAGCGCCCTGCCCCTCTCAGGTGACCTGTTCCACGCCAAGTACGCGCGGAACGAGCTCTACACCTTCGTGCCTGCCTTCACTCCGGTCGAGCCGGGGCTCGAGAATCCGACTGTCACCCCGATCCCCGGCGACATCTGCTATTTCGATTTCGCCGCGGGCCAGCTGCCGTCGGCGACCTACGGCTACGGCGAAGGCGAAGGGGCGGGAGGTGCCGAGCACGTCATCGACCTCGCGCTGTTCTACGGACGCAACAACCTCCTTCTGAACGCCGACGTTGGCTGGGTCCCCGGCAACGTGTTCGCCACGATCGTCGAAGGGCTCGACGACATGGCAGCTGCCGCCAACGATGTGTGGCGTTCGGGGGCAATAGGTGAGTCGCTTCGGTTCCGGCAGGAGGAGGCTTGATGACCACCGGCGGCGTCCTCCCGTATCCGCCGCGGCGCTTCCCGCACCCGATCGAGTACGACGTCCCGCCGGCCGAAGTGGCCATAGGCGTCGTCGTACCCTTCGACTTCGAACTCGACTGGGAGTACTGGCGCTACCTTCCAGCCGGCGTCTCGCTCTACTTCACGCGCACGCCCCACCTCCGCAAGCCGGTCGGCGTCGAACTCGCACGGGGCGTCAGCCGCCCTTCGGTCGTGGCCAAGGGCACGAAGGCGCTGTCCTCACTGAAGCCGGCCTCCACCCTCTACGCGTGCTCCTCGGGGAGCTTCGTCGACGGCTTGGCCGGTGAAGAGCGGTTGCGACAGGCGATGCTCGACGCTGGGGCGCGCCAGGCAGTCACCAGCGCGGGCGCGATGGTCGAGGCGCTGCGTGCCGTGGGAGCCCGACGAGTGGCCGTGGCCAGCCCGTACACCAGGGGCCTGACCCATCGCCTCGTCAAGTTCCTCGAGGAGGCCGGCTTCGAAGTGACCTCATCGGCGTTCCTCGGCATCTCCAGCCACATCAGTGCGGTGAGCCGCCGCACCGTCAAGGACCTCGTGCACGCCGCCCATGATCCGACTGCCGACGCCGTCTTCGTGAGCTGCACAGCGCTTCGCACCTACGGAGTCGTGGCCGAGCTCGAGCAAGACATCGGTTGTCCCGTCCTCACATCGAACCAGGTCTCTCTCTGGGCGGCGTTGAACGCGGCCGAGCCCGAGCGACTCGATCCCGAGGCCCCGGGCTGGGTGCTGGGTGGTGGCCAGCCGATGGCTCGCTCAACCGAGTTGTTGATCGGCGCGAGCCAGCGGATGCACCACGAAGAGCACACCATCGAGACGGGCTGACCGCTACGCCAACCTAGGCCTGAAGCGCGAACAGGCGGCCGAGGCCCCTCTGGGGGCGGAACGCCTCGACCAGGTTGAGGGCTTCCCAGATGGTGACCTGGTTCGCGGTCAGCACCGGCTTGCCCACCGCGTCCTCGAGCTCGTCGATCTGGGCGACGGTTCGGAGCGCAGTGTCGGGGACGAGCACCGCGTCGGCGCCCGGATCATCTCCGGCTTCCACGAGTTCGCGGACCCACTCCCGGCTGAAGGTGCCGACTTCGGCCGCAGTGATGATGTCGCGCGCCTGGCTCGACACCACTTCGATCCCCGCCTCCCCGAGGAAGCTTCGGAAGGCCTCGACAACATCGGACGGATACGTCGCGGCGATCGCGACCCGACTGGCATGGACCTTCTGGCAGGCGTGGAGGAACGCGAGCGACGTGCTCGACGCCGGCACACCGATGGCCTCTCCTATACCTGCCGCCTGCTGACGGGCGCCCTCGAGCCCGAAGACGAAGCTGCCGCTGGTGCAGGCCCACAGCGCCACCTCGACGCCGCGCTTTGCAAGCTCCCCCGCTCCGTCGAGCAGGCGCTTCGAGCTGCCGAGGTCGAGCAACGCGTCGACTCTGTGGGCGTCCTCACCGACCGACGTGTGCACCACCTCCAGCTTCGCCGGCACTTCTAGGGCGCGCTCGGTGTACGGATAGTCGTCCTCGGCGGCGTAGCCGGGGTACAGAAAGCCAAGTCGGGCTGTCATGCACCCATCGTGATCACGCCGCAGGCGGGCCGGTCAACTTCTCGCGGTTAACGTCTCGGGACCCCGGGCGTCTTCAACGCCTGTATCCGACGGCGGATGTCGGTCGCCCGCTCCTTCTCTTCCGGCGTACGCGACGGCAGCGCCACGCTCATGCGCGATGCGTACTCCCGATGGTTCATCAGGAACTCGGGCAGGTCGTCGTAGCGGCAGGTCTGAGCGAGCTCTGCGATCGCCTCGAGGGGAACGGCATCGCGCATGTCGCTCCACCGACCCTGCACCGAGAGGGAGTGGAGCTTCTGGCCGAGTTCCTCCAAGCCGTGCAACTCGAGCACCTTGTGGTACGTGCGAGTCGACCCATAGAAGGAGAGGGTCTGACGCATTCCGAGCATCTTCTCCTCGATCTCCTTCTCGTCGTCGTACAACACGAGATAGCCACTGGCTGCCACTTCGATGTCGGACCAGTCGCGACCCGAGCGCGCCAGCCCCTTGCCCACCGCGGGGAGCAGCACTTCGCGCATGTACTTGTCCGACATGATTCCGCCGTGGGGCATGATCACGTCGGCCTTCTCCCCACCGACCCGCGCCATACCCGGTCCCACCATCGCGAGACCCACCTTCGGATAAGGGACCTCCAACGGTCCCGGATCGAAGTTGGGGCTCATTAGCGTGTACCGGTACTCCTTGCCGACGAAGTCGGGAGGAGTCCGGTTCTGCCACGAGTCCCAGATGGCGCGCATCATGTCGATGTACTCGCGCATCCGCGGTGCCGGTGCCGACCACGTGCCGCCGAACCGCCGCTCGTTGTGGCCCTTCACCTGGCTTCCCAGACCGAGGCTGAATCGGCCGCCGGACAGGTGCTGGATGTCCCAGGCCTCCATGGCGAGCACCATCGGACTGCGAGGGAACGCGATCGTCACGGAGGTCTGCAGCTCGACGCGCTCAGTGGTCGTCGCGGCCAATGCCATCGTGAGCATCGAGTCGTGCGCGAGCTCGCCACAAGTCACGACGTCGAACCCGTCGCCCTCGGCCCGCCGGGCAGCTTCCGGCGCTCGCTTCGGCCATCCTCCGACTCCGGTCACCAACTTCATTGGCTCATCCTCCTCGACCGCGGCTTCCCCCGTTAGACGGCGCCGAACGTACTCCACCGGCTCAGGTGCGACCTAGTAGACGCCGGACCTACCGTCAGGGGCGTGCCGCGCCGGGTTCGATGGAAGGGCCTGCGAGCGACCATGCGCGCCAAGTCGCGGGCTTGGCGTGTCGCGCGCCAGAACCGATCGACGGCCACCGCGTGCTTCTACTGCGGAGTCCGCTTCGAGGCGTCCGGTCCCGACCACCGCACGGTGGATCACCGGGTCCCGAAGAGCCGAGGCGGACCCGACGCCTTGCGCAACCTCGTCTTCGCGTGTTTCTCCTGCAACCAGCGAAAGCGCAACCGTTCCGAGGACGACTTCGTTTCCTCAGAGTGGCTCGCGCTCAGGCGGAGAGAGGTCGAAGAGGCGAGGCGAGACCGCTGACCTCCGCGGCCCTACGCCAGCCGCCAGGAACCCTCCACCCTGGACAGGCGTCCTTCGCTCACGTGGGCGGTCAGCCGCCCAGTCGCAGTGCGACGCCACCGCAGAGTCGTCGCGTCCAGTGACTCGAGACTCTTGTCGCCCGGCCACACCGCGAGTATGAAGCAGCCGTCGACCTCCGCCAGGTCGAGGACACCGACCGTCGCAAGCCACTCGGGCGGGAGAAAGACCTCGGCGATCTGGATCCGGCCGCCGCCTGGCCGGCCCAGCGCACGGGGTGAGGCGTCGCGCGGGAGCACCTTGGCGGAGGCGACAACTTCCGTGGCGGCACGATACGGCGCCACGACCCGGTCGAGCGCCGCCTCCGCGACTCGGCGCACCGCCTTGGTGAGCGCCTCGCTGCGCGCCTTGTGCCGGTCGTCCCCGGCGCGAACGGCATGCAACCAGGTCGTCCGCTCTCTCAGTTGCCGCAACGGTTCTGGCAGGAGCGCGGCCTGAAACTGCTCCCCCAACGGCAGGTTCTTGGTCCGAAAGTACCGGATCGTCTCATCGTCGACTTTGACGAACCGAGCGTGCCGGCGGGCCCGCCGCCACGCCTGCAGGACCTGGACGCAGCGGGGCGCATCACCGCCCAAAGCCAGCGCGGCGACTTCCGCCGCGAGGTCGTGGTCGCACAGCACGAGCTTTCCCCTTCGCCACACGACGGTGTGGAGCTGTCGTCCGCACTCCACCTCGGCGACGGTCTCGTCAAGGGCAAACCTCCAACCGGGCACCCCCAGCCTCGACACACACGGACCTTAGGTCGACCACACCAAACAAATGCGCTGTGCTCCACCGCAGCCAGCGTCGAGAATGTGCCCGTGGACTTCCCAGACCTAACCCAGCTACCCGACACACCAGCCGGCCGGCAGGTCGAATGGTTCTTCCGTCACTCCTTTGCGCGGGGCGCCGAGTTGACCGCCGAGGAAGTGGGCGACCACATGACCTTCGGGCCGGGCTGGACCCCCGAGCACGGCCTGCAGCGCTTCCGCGAGTCTGACCAGAAACCCTTCGTCCTGGCTTCGGTGAAACACCAGTCACCTCACCAGCTGACCATCACCATGGACTACGACGACGGCAAGCCCTGGACGGCTACCTTCACCGTCGAAGAAGCAGCTCCCCACCGCATCCTCGACATGGGGTGGACGCGGGCCATCCCCGAGCACGTCGTGATCCGCGAGGCCACGTGGGAAGACGGCCCCGCCCTCAACGACCTGGAGTCCCGCGCTCCGATGGTCCTGGGTGATGTCACGGTCACGTACGACCGGGGCGACGACTACCTGGCCTTCTCGCGCCTCATGGAGAACAACCATTCATGGGTGGCCGATGACGGCGGCAAGCTGCTTGGGCTCGCCGCCGGCTGCCTCCATCCCGCGCGCATCGGCGGCCAGATCTACGAAGTGATGCTGCTCCACCACGTCCGCGTCCCGATAGAGGCGCGCGGTGGTGGCATTTTCAGCGCCATCAATCAGCGGGTGTTCGCGGCCCATCCCACTCAAGAGGGCGCGTGCGGCCACACCGCGGTAGCCAACACTGAGGGGGCGCGGCTCGACGGTCCGGGCGCCTGGAGCTTTGGCTTCCACCGCGGCCTGCTTGACGCCACGACGCTCGCGGGGGAACCCGTCGGAAGAGCCGCGACGCCCGCTGACGCGGCCGAGATCGTCGACATCATCAACCGCTGCCACGACCGCGAGGAGATGTTCGTCCCTTACAGCGTCGAGACGCTCACCGCTCGCATGGAACGGGCACCCGATCTCTACACGTGGTCGAACGTCGTAGTGGGCGACGGGGCTGTCGTGGGCGTCTGGCCGGCACGGCTGAAGGTCACCGTCCAAGAAGGCGACGAGTGCCGGGAGGACATCCGGGGCCTGCTGATCGACTACGGATTTGGCGCAGGCTCCGAGGACGAATTCGAGCGACTGCTGCGGTCCGCGTGCCGCTCTCTACTCGAGCGAGACCACACCGAGCTGATGACCCTCACCTCCGATGGCTCGCCCAACAACGACCTGGTCCGGCGCCTCGCCCGCCGGATGGACCCGTTCATGTTCCGTATGTCGGTGCCGGAGCCGAGTGGCGCCGAGGAGCACGGCCTCTACATCGACGCGGTGTACTTCTGAGCACCCGCCCGCCCTTCCGCGCACGCTCCGCCTCAAGCGCGGTGGCTGAGCGCGCCCGGAAAACTGGGTGGATGCGTTGGCTGGGCCCTGCAGGAATCGCGGTGCTCGGAGCCGGGCTGGTCGGAGCGGGGCTGGCCCGCGTCCGGCGTCGACGCTCTCGCCAGGCCGTGACGACCGGCGGAGCACTACGGGCGACAGACGCGACGGCCCGCCAAGCCGAAGTGGCGCGTCTTGGCATGCGGGTCGGAAGTGCCGTCGCCACCAACCGGGCTCGGTGGGTCTTTGCGTCGGCCGACCGAAAGGCAGCCCTGAACGCAGAGCTCCAGCTGCGGACTGCCGACGACGTCGTCAGCACATTGGGGAACATGAAGGGCGCGTTGATGAAGATAGGCCAGATCGCCAGCTTCATCGACGATGGCATGCCTGAGGGCATGCGCGGCGTACTCGAGCAGCTCCAGGCCGACGCTCCGCCTATGAGTCCTGACCTGGTCGCCCAAGTCGTAGAGGGCGAACTCGGCGCGCCGCCTGAGCGCGTCTTCGCCGAATGGGACCCTGCGCCCATCGCGGCCGCCTCCATTGGACAGGTCCATCGAGCGGTTACGCGCGACGGCATCGCGGCCGCAGTGAAGGTGCAGTATCCCGGCGTCGAAACGGCAATTCGCTCCGACCTCGACACGCTCGACGCGTCGATGTTTCCGGCTCCGTTGCTCTATCCGAACTTCAACCCCAAGCCTTTTGTCGACGAGATCCGCGCGCGCATCAGTGAGGAGCTCGACTATCAAAACGAGGCAGCCAACCAGCGGCTCTTCGCCGCCTGGTATGAGGGCCACCCCTTCATTCACATACCCAACGTGATCGACCCGCTGAGCACACCGCGGGTCCTGACGACCGAACTGGCGACCGGCGCCCGATTCACGGAGATGGAGACGTGGGACCAGGAGGAGCGGAACCTTGCCGGCGAGACCATCTTCCGGTTCGTCTTCCGCAGCCTTTACCAGCTGAAGGCGTTCAACGGCGACCCCCACCCCGGCAACTATCTCTTCCGGCCCGGCGGGAAGGTGACGTTCCTCGACTTCGGACTCGTAAAGCGCTATACCGACGACGAGCTCGGCCAACTCGTCGACCTCGCCGACGCGATGGTTCTCCGTCCCGACCCCGACCGGGCCCGCAGGGCTGCCGTGGCGGCGGGCTACTACCCGCCAGACGCGCCCGTGGCCACCCAGGAGATCATCGACTACAGCATGGCGTTCTGGGAGATGGTGGCCACCGACCAGGTGTTCCGGTTCACCCCGGAGTACGCAACCGAAATCACAAGACGGTTCTTCCTCGGGAGAGCGACGCACGGCGACGCGGTCAAGTACGCCGACATGCCCGCGCGGTGGACCATCCTGCAGCGCATCAATGTCGGCTTGATCGCAATACTTGGCCGGCTCGGCGCCGAGGCCAACTTCCGGCGGATCGCGGAGGAACTGTGGCCGATCACCAACGGCCCGCCGTCGACGCCGCTCGGCGAGGCCGAGGCAAAGTGGCTCGCCGCAAGGCGACGGCACTCGCCGCCGGAACCGAGCTCGAGTTGAGCCGGATGCCTGAGAGGGACATGGGCTACCGCCTCATCATTGCCGGGTCATAGCGCCCAATTCTCGCATTGGGCGCTTGACGCCGGGCGTACGATTAGGGACGTGGCCGAGTGGTACTCGATCGAGGTGTTCAACGGTGCCTTCTCGGCCCGCGCCTGGAGAGAGGCCCACGGTGATCCGATCATCGCCGCGGCAACCGGGCTCGGCATCAGCGACTGGGAGTGGCACGACCTCGACTGGGGCGTGGTACTCGAGGTAGAGGTTCCGGACGAGGCCACCTGGGAGACGATCCAGGCCGACCCGGCAGTGCGCGCCGCCCTCGACGCAGTGCCAGACCCCGTCGGAGGGCTGTTGCTCTATCGCGGGCGGGGCGGCAGCTCGGGCTCCGCGCGACCGCGCCGGCCCCGGCCGGCAGCAGGTGCAGGGGCGATGTCGATTCCGGAACCCCTCGACGATAAGATCGACTACATCGACGATCTCCGCAGCGAGGTCCCTGCCCTTCTGGGAGCCCACCGAACCTGATGTGCTCTCATCGCTTCACTGCGGTGGCGAGGAGGTGCGGTCCAAGCCCAACGAGATCAGGGATCGACTCCACGACCCGCAGTACGTCGAGCAGCAACGCTCGTTCCTCGGGATCGTCCATCCGCGCGTCTAGGTCCGAGAGGGCAAACGCGATGCCTTCGATCGCAACGAGCGACTGAAGCTCGAGTCCCGATGCGCTCACCTCGCGACTCAGCTCATCGGGAGTGTGGGTGTAGCCGGTAAAGCTGCTCTCGTAAAGCGGAGGCATCCGACCGGTGCGCTCGATTTCATCGACTAGCTCGGTGATCACCGGATACCTACGGTGGACGCGGTCGACCAAGATCCCGTGGAGACGCGGTGCCCACCTGGAAATGCCTGCCGCGTAGACGACGCCACCAGCGCGAACAACCCGACGTGCCTCAACCAGCGCCTCCAGCCGCTCGGTCGGTTCATCCAAGTGGTAGAGGGGGCCGAGCAGGAGCACCGCGGCGGCCGAGTCGTCATCAAGGTCGAGTGACCGAGCGTCGGCGACCGCGGCATCGACCCCGGAGCCATGGCGCGCCCGGACTTGATCCACATGGTGAGCAACGACGTCGCGATGGATGACCCGGTAGCCGGCTCCGACAAGCCAGTCGGTGTACCGACCGGGACCTCCGCCGATATCGGCGACCAAGGCTCCCGGCGGCGGAAGCGTGCGTTGGAGAAGCTCGATGGTTCGCGCGAACTCCACTCTGCCCAGGCCGTTCGAGAGCCGATCACGCTCCTCGTCTCGGGCGTAGTACGCCTGCAGATCTGCCTCAGCCATGCGACATGGTGCGTGGCCGGCGCAGCCCAGTCCAACGGTTTATGGTTGCGCTTCCAACCGGCATCATGAACGGGTTGGTCGAGCCCCCATGCGGGAGGAGGCGTAGAGGTGTCGGACGAGGTCTACACGCTGGGTGCCTGGCGAGTGAAGGATGGGAAGGAGAACGAGTTCGTAGACGCGTGGAAGGCACTCGGGCAGTACTTCAGGAGCCTGCCGCATCCGCCAGGGCAAGGAACCCTTCTGCAGAGCGTCGATGACCCAAAGACCTTCTACTCCTTCGGGCCGTGGCACAGCGCTGACGACATCCAGGAGATGCGAAGCAGGCCTGAAACGCCGGACGAGATCGGGAAGCTGATGGCGCTGTGCGACGAGGGCCGTCCGGGCACCTTTCGGGTGGTCGCCGTCGGCTGAAAGCCGCGGGGGCGCCCCAGTGCCGCGACGCACGGCAACGAGCCCTTGGGCCTCCACTTGGCGAAGCTAGGGGCCCCGCGGCGAGGATCAACGGATGCACCTCACGATTCCGGCTCGGTTTGCGGGCCCGCCCACGATGGGTCACGGCGGCTATGTCGCTGGGCTCTTCGCAACCCGGACCAAGGGTGCCGTGCAAGTCACCCTGCGCCGGCCGACGCCCTTGGACGTGGCGCTCGATCTGGTGGAGCTCGAGGAGGGACGGTTCGAGCTCCGCGGCCCCGACGGCGGCGTCATCGCCGAGTCCGACTCGTCGGAGTTGACGATCGATCCTCCGCAACCGCCGTCGATCGCGGTCGCCCGGGAAGCCGCTCCGCGGTCGCCTGCCTTCCACAACGAGCGCGGCGTGCACCCAACCTGCTTCGGGTGCGGCCACCGCCGCGCCGAAGGCGACGGCATGCGCATCTTCGCCGGGCCGGTCGACGTCGGAGACACCCCGCAAGTCGCGGCTGCGTGGCAGCCCGGCGACGCCTTCGCCGGACACGACGGCACAGTCGATACCCAGTGGGTCGCCGCCGCCCTGGATTGCCCCGGCGCGTTCGCTTTCATCGCCGAGGACAAGCGCGCCGGTCTTCTTGGTCGAATCCAGTTCGAACAGTACGCCGAAGTGTCGGCCGAACGTGAGCATGTGGTGACGGGCTGGCAGATCGGGGAGGACGGCCGAAAGCTGTTCGCCGGCACTGCTCTCTTCGACGACGACGGGATGCTGCTGGCGGCAGCCCGAGCGACCTGGTTTGGTCCCGCCGCGCGCTGAGCGCTGCCGGTGACGCCGCTACGCGCCAGAGCGGGCGGCGGTCACCTCACGCGCGACTACTGACGCGGCGCTGTCAAGCGCCAGCTCGCGGGTGACCATCCCCGCACGCTCGGTTACTTCCGCCAGCCCGTTCGTCAGACTCTTCGGACCGATCGTGACCCTCCACGGGATCCCGATCAGCTCGGCGTCGGCGAACTTCACCCCAGGTCGGAGATTGCGATCATCGAACACGACGTCAACGCCCCGTTCAACCAGCGCCTCGTAGATCTCGGTCGCCGCGGCCACCGACTCCTCATCCAGCCGCACGACTGACACCACGGCTTCGTAGGGCGCCACGGCAACGGGCCACACAATGCCCCTGTCGTCGTGGTGGGTCTCGACGATCGTGGCGAGGTTCCGCTCCACGCCGATGCCGTAGCTGCCCATCACGAGGGGGATCTTCGCACCGTGCTCGTCGAGCACAGTCGCGCCAAAGGTCTCCGCATACTTGCGGCCCAACTTGAAGATGTGTCCGACCTCGATCGCCGGGACAACCTCCAGCGGTGCACCGCAGTTGATGCAGCCCTCCCCCGCACCGACCTCCCGAAGGTCCGCCCACTCGCCAACACTCACGTCGCGGCACATGTCAACGCCTCTCACGTGCCACCCGTCGACGTTGGACCCGGTCGTCATCCCGCTCCGACCGCGAAGCGCTTCGTCGGCAACTACCCGGATCCCGTCGACGTCGATCGGGCCGAGACTTCCCGGTTCGGCTCCCAGCGCCTCACGAGCCTCAGCAGGGGTCGCGGGCCGAACCGTGGTGGTTCCTGTGGCATCCGAGAGCTTCTGCTCGTTGAGCGGATGGTCTCCGCGCAGGAGAGCGAGTACGACCTCACCATCGAGCACATACACCAGCGTCTTGATCTGGTCCTCGGCGGCCGCGCCTCCGTCGAAGCTGGCGAGCTCGGAAATCGTTCGGACCCCTGGCGTCGCGAACCGCTCCAACACGTCGGGTTTGCCGGCATCGTCGACCGCCGCCAAGACAGAAACCGCCTTCTCGACGTTCGCCGCGTACCCGCATGCCGCACACCGCACCACGTCGTCTTCACCAGCGGTGGCTTCGACCATGAACTCGACACTGTCGGTGCCGCCCATGTTTCCGGAGGATGCCTGCACGGGGGTCGCCCGCAAGCCCATGCGACCAAAGATGCGCAGGTAAGCATCGCGGTGCTTCTGGAACGACACCTCGAGGCCGGCGTCGTCGACGTCGAAGCTGTAGGAGTCCTTCATCGTGAACTCGCGGAGCCGCAGGAGCCCGCTCTTCGGACGCGCTTCGTCACGGTACTTCGTGTGCACCTGATACCAGATCTGGGGAAGTTGCTTGTAGGACGTGAGTTCGGCCGCGACGGTGGTAAAGACCTCTTCCGCCGTTACGCCCAAGGCCAAGTCTGCGCCGTGCCGGTCCTTGAGCCGGAACATGATCTCCCCCATCGACTCCCACCTGCCCGACTGCTTCCACACGGCGGCAGGATGCATCGTCGGCATCCGGAGGCGCTGGCCGCCGATGCGGTTCATCTCATCTTCGATGACGGCGATGATCTTGGCAACGACCCGCCAGCCCAACGGCAATAAGACATAGTGACCAGACGTGAGCTGACGGGCGAAGCCACCCCGAACCAAGAGCTGGTGGCTGGTCGCGTCCGCATCAGCCGGCGCGTCGCGCAGCGTCGGGATGTGAAGGTTCGACCAGCGCATCTCCTCAACCTAAACGCTCGGTCAACGGCCGGACAGTCTCCGACAAAGAACGATGTTGGTGTGGAGGGGGAAGGCAAGCCCGAGCGGGCCGACGTAGGACTGGAGAGCAGCCGCGGCGTCGGCGACGATCGCGGCGCGGGTGACAGGCGAGAGGCCCGAGACGCTAGGAACCGGCGCTGCGCCTAGAAAGGCATCCACCCACAGCTCAGCTGAGGGGAACCGCACCGTGCCCGTGCGCCGCTCGACGGAGACGTCATCGAAGCCGGCGGCCTCGGCAAGCCGGCCCACCTCGTTAGCGTCGCTGAGGGCGAAGATGGCTTCGATGAAGCCGGTTGGGTCGGGATCCTCAGGCCAGTGGCGCTGGAGCGCCTCCGCGATCGGGACATAGCCGGCGTCGCCATCGTCCGCAGCACACCAGGTAGCGATCACGGCCCGCGCGCCCGGCGCGAGGACACGGTGGATCTCTCGCATGGCACCCAGCCGATCGTGGAAGAACTGCAGGCCCTGCTGGCAGAAGGCGGCGTCGAAGGACGCCTCCGGCAGGCCGGTACTTCTGGCATCGCCCTGACGCCACACGACTTCGGCATTGGCGTTGCGTGCGATGGCGAGCATGTCGTCGTTGACGTCGATCCCGCACACGTGCCCGCCGGGGCCGACACGCCGGACGGCACCGCGGGCGACCACACCGGTTCCACAGGCCACGTCGAGCACTCGGTCGCCGGGTCCGATGCCGGCGATGTCCAGCAGGACGCCGGCCCAAGGTTCGAACAGCGCGGGAACGAGGTCCCGCTCGTAGCGCTCAGCGGCCACGGATACCCCGTCCCAGAGTCCGTCGTGGCGCGGGCCGGGGGTGGTCATAGGCGGCTCCTCGCGGGTCTCACGCGTCATGGGACGATCATCCGGTGGAGCGACCGAGGTGACAAGGACAACATCTGAACCTTGCCGGCACGCCAGTGGAGTTCACAATATGAACTAGCGGCAGACTGCGGGAAGACCCACACTGTCCTCATGCGGAGCTACGGTCAGTTTTGCCCGATCGCCCGGGGGTCGGAGATCTTCGCCGAGCGGTGGACGCCGATCATCCTGCGCAACCTGCTGCTCGGCTTCCATACCTTCAACGAAATCGCCGCGGGTGCGCCGGGGCTGTCGCGAGCACTGCTCACACGGCGGCTGCGGGAACTGGAACGAGCCGGCCTTGTGGACATCCGACCAAAGCCCGACGGGCGAGGCTCACGGTACGAACCCACGCCTGCGGCCGAGGCGCTGCGGCCGGTCCTTCAGGCGCTGAGCGACTGGGCGCAGGAGTGGACCGACCTCACCACCGAGCATGCGGACCCCGACGCCGTGTTGTGGTCATGGGGCCAGTCCTACCTGCGGACCGATCTTCTGCCGGAACGCAGAGTCGTTGTTCGCTTCGACTTCCGCAACCGTGGCAAGCGCACCGTGTGGCTACTGATCGAGCAGCGCGGCGCTGAGATCTGTCGGTTCGACCCTGGTTTCGGTGACGACGTCACCGTCAGGATCGACGATCCCATCGCTTTCGCTCGCTGGCACCTCGGCGAAATCGAATGGACCGATGCTGTGCGCTCCGGTGCGATCACCGTTGAAGGTCCCCGAGACCTGCGGCGAGCGCTCCCCACGTGGAACCGCGCTCCCGAAGAAAACGTTGCCAGCGCCCCGACCTGATTCGCTTCGCGGTCGAACGGCAGCGCTCCTCAACTGCAACTACCGAGAGAACCCGCCGTCTGGTTTGGTCAGTCTGAGCACCAATCCGGCCACCCGGTCGCCTCGAAAGGCGACGTCCGCGTGCGCGCTGCCTTCCTCACCCCGGATCGGAACCTCGTATATGACGGTGCCTTCGTCGCGGACGCGACGGGCGGAATCGATCGACTCGACTCCACCGACATGTGAAACCACGTCCTCCCAGATACGCCGCACCCCAGACCGCCCACCATTGGAGGCCGCCGACTATCTCCGCCCGGCAACTGGCTCGCGCTTCAGTGCGAGCGCGGGTCTGTCGCACGAGCAAGGGCCTCAGGACTCTGCGTGGGTACGTGGATCCACCCCTCCCGCCGCGCCGCCGGCAACTCTGTCGAATCCGGTCTCCTCGTGGCGCCCTCCCGAACCGCCTTCGCCACGAATGCGCACACCACCGCATCGAGATCGTCGTCGTCGGCTCCGCGTATGCAGTCGGCCACTGCGGTTGACATCGCGCCGCACACCGCGGAGAAGGCCGTCCCAATCCGCTCGCACACTTCTCGGTTCCTCCCGCCCTTGTACCCGGAGCTCTGGAGTCCCCACGCCCTCAACGCGGCTGCCGGATACACCTCTGCGACGCCACCACTGAGCCCCGACCGGTCGACGGCTACGCCTGCTCGACTCAGCAACTCCAGGATGCGAGCTCCGCGCATTGCAGACACTCCGATTCGGTCGGTCGAGACGCTGAGCGGCCGGATGCCGGTGTCGATCACCACCAAGTCGGTACGACGGAACCGAAGCGATACCCGATCCTCTGGGGCGTCGAGCTCCAGCGGAGGCCAACCACCGCCGTCGTGGTGTGTCGCCACGGCGGCCACGAAGTCGTCAGGCCAGCCGAAGGGAACGTCGATCCCGGTGAGGTCAACGCTGCGAGCGGCCTCCACGATCGCCTCGTCCTCGAGGGGACGCTCCAGAAGCTGCACTCCGCATGCGGTCCAATCGATCACGCACCCAGATGTCTTCTCGGGGCTTGCGGCGAGATCGATCCCCAACGTCTTCATTCTCGACCTCGATAGAGGGAGCTACTACTACTGGGCCCGCACAGCCTGTCACCTCCTGCCGGTGACCGCGGGCCATGAGTACCGCGTTCGTCGAGGTGGCATTCATCAGGTAGAACGTCGGGCGTGTCCCGCATCCTCATCACCGACGCCACCCGGTTCATCGGTCCCGCAACCACCCAGTGCCTGCGGGCCGTCGGACACGACGTGACAGCCCTCGACGAGCGGCTGACGTCGCGCGACCAGGTGACCAACCTGGTTACCCAGCGCGGACCCTTCGACGGCGTCGTGGCCAACCTCGACGCACCGGCGACAGTGGCCTCGGTCGTCGATTGCAACAACGAGATCGTCGACGAGGTCCTCGACCGGTTGGTCCGACCGCTGTACTGGATCCTCGCCGCCACGCTGCCCCCGATGATCGAAGCCGGTGACGGCGCCGTGGTGGTGCCAACGTCGGCCACGGCCCTGCGCAGTGGCCGCCACACCGTCTCCGCCTACGAGATGGCCCGCGCCGCTCAGACTGCTGTGGTCCGCAGTGCCGGACGGGAAATGGCGGCGCACGGCGTCCGTGTCAACGCCGTGGCACCCAACTACGTCGAGAATCCGTCGTACTACCCACCGGAGCTCGTAGCCGACGAGCGCTTCCAGCGGTCGGTGCAGCGGGACGTGCCTCGCCGCGTCCTCACGACTGGCGACGAGGCGGCGGAGGTCGTCGAATACCTGCTGTCGCCCGGCGCGCGGGCGCTCTTCGGTGCGGTCCTGCCCGTGGACGGCGGGTGGAGCCTCGGCTGAGCGGCGAAATCGGCGAACTCCGTGGCCGGCGTGCAACGATGTCACCTGCTCGACCTCGAGGCCGATCCCCCCTTGAGCCGCGCTGCGGTCAGGGTTTGTTCCAGTGGAACCTCATCGCGACCTTGATGTCGCCTGCGACGGCTAAGGGACCGTCTATGACGGCGTCGTGGCCAACGGTGACGGAGCCGAACACCTTCGTCTTCCCGCCGAGTCGAGCCCACCCGCCGACCGAGAGGGCGGTGGCGACAAACAGGCTTCCGTCGACGGAGTGGTCGTCCGGACCGGCAGCTCGAGTCCCGCCCGGCCCTCCGCCGTTCGAAGGTGTCTTTACGACCATGCGCGCCGCCTTCACTCGTCCGCCTACGGTCATGTCGTTCCTGACGGTGAGCGAACCCTGAACGATGAGATCGCCCTCGACTGTTACGGGCCCCGCCTGATGCCAGTCCGACCCGATAGCCATGCGAGTGCCCACAGTCGTGGACCGACCGACGCTCAGGTCGCCGTCCACATCCAAGTGGTCGATCTCTTGCTCACCGCCCCGAGGTCCGCCTCCAGGGGTCGGTGCCCTTTTCGGCCCCGCCGTGGTCGTCGGCATCCCTGCGCGGCCGATCTTCGCCAGAACCGGACGAACGATCTGACGTCGGATCGCGATCCACTCTTTGATTAGTCCAGCGTCCGCGGGGTCGCGAGGTCGCAGACGACGGGTGGCTCGTTCGGGGTGCCGGATCTTGAAGACGACGTCGGTGAGCTCGATCTCGGTCTGGGCGGTCGCCGCCGCGGCCACGGCCACCAGCTTGTGCTCGGGCCCCATGGCGGTCAACACCTTTCCCAACTGCTCGGCCTGGGCGCCCGACTTCGCGGCAGCCATCGCAGCGACGAGATCTCCGCCGATGGACCCGGCAGCCTGAGCCCGTTCGACGACGCTCTGAATCATGTCCGCCACGAGCGAGCCCGAGAAGAGGCGTCCCACCGCGTTGTTGCCGGCCGACTGTTGCAACGAGAGCGCCGCTCCGTGCGCCGACGAGACCCCCTCGCGCGGTGCCGTATGCGCCTGCCGACGTGTCGCCTGTCGCCGGGCCTCGGCAATGGTCCGGGACGCGCCCACAGCCGAAGGTGTAACACAGGCAGCCGGACGCGTCCAGGGCCCTATCGACAGACGGGCTCGAGGCGTTGGACCATGGCATCCATGTGCGGACCGATGGCAGACGTCGATGTCGCGGTCAGCCGAACCAGATCGTCAACATCGGTGAGGCATCTGTGCGGGAGGACTTCACACTCGCGTTCGGCAAAGTCGCTAAGTCGCTTCTCGCCTGGGTGCAGAACACGGTTTGCGGCGAACAGCATGTCGAAGTAGCTCGCCAGCCACTTCGACACCGCGTTGTGCGCTGCGACACCGTCGCCCCGGCTCGAAGCTATCGCCGCCTGGTTGCGAAACGAGAACGGATTCTGCCAACCGAGGAGGTCACGGTTGAGGCGAATGATCGCGGCTCGTAGGTCATCGGGATAGGACGCAGCTGCCCGAGCTTGCAGTTGGCGGTGCCAGTCGCCGCGCTCGAAGACCGGGAGGCCGTTGCGGATCGAACGCCAGAAGGCGGTCGTGTAGCCGGCCTTCGGCGAACAGTGAACCAGACGCCAATCGAGCTCGTCTTCGGCCCAGCTCGTCGTCCAGTACATGGCATCGACCCAAATCGGCGTGCCTCGCACCACCCAAGCGTCGGTATTGGTGTGGCCCGGCACCCCGGCCATGAAGGGCTGTGATGGTTCGGCCAGGTCTGCGGTGACGCGTGCTCTGGCTTCGGCCAGTTGGTCGTTCATCTCATCGACGTAGATGAAGAGGTCGACGTCGGACTCGTCGCCCGCAGTCCCGGAGGCATGGGAGCCGACGACGGCGACGGCTTGGACGGCCGCGACAGCAGCGAGTCGCTCAGCCGCGGAGGCCAGCAGCGTGCGAATCTCCATCGGCCCTGCTTACCCGATAGGAACGCAACAATCCGGCAGGTCCATTCGCCATGAACCGCAGGAGGCCAGAGATTAGGCTAGGCCTGCTCACGGCAGCGTGACCGAGGAGGACAGACTGCTGAGAAGCTCGTCGGGATTCCGGAAGCTGCCTCGGAACGCGACGAAGCGGGCGGAGTGGTGGCAAGGCGTACCGACCGTTCAGGTCGATGTCGAGTGCGGCGGTCACCTGCACACGCTCACCTGGGCTGAGGGCGGGCTTCACGCCGTCGACCATGACGCTGACGACGAGGAAGCTGAATCGGTCCTCGTGGCTCTGGGTGCAGATCGGCGACGTTGTATCGAAGTCGTCGATGCGTGGTACGGCCTGGACGACACTTCAGCGGCGCGGCTCGCGGTCGCATCTATAGAGAAGCTCATGCCGCCGGTGTGGACTGCCCGCATCCGCAGAGACTCAGCGATGCCTTCGGTTTCGCTCTCGAGCGCACCGCCTCCCTCCATCGCGCTCTGGGACACCGCCTCGCGATTGCGGAAGCTGGAGAACCTCGGCGAAGACCTGCTGATCCGGCGGGCGATGCAAGGCCTCGCGCAGCTGATGGTCTCGTCCCCGACCCGCTCGCGGCGTGACGACGCCAAGGCAAGACTCAACGCGCTCCGACAACGAATGAACCTCGCCCCGCTGTAGGGCGTCACGAGCGAGTGTTCCAGACGATTCGCCACCGCCACCGCCTAGGACATCGGCGGCTTCTTCACGCGGCCTGCCTTGATGCAACCAGTGCACACATACAGGCGGCGTGTGCTGCCATTCACGACTGCCCGGACCCGCTGGATGTTCGGATTCCAGCGCCTTCGGGTCTTGCCATACACGCGCCGCCGTACCGCCTTCTTGCCTAGTCGGGGCACCTTGTTCCCGAAGCTGGGGTGCTTTCCGCACACCTCGCAGATCGAGCCCATGTCAACGGCTCCCATGCGCGCGGGCGCGGAGAGAGTGTTCGCTTCTACTCATCTGGATGACCTCCGTGTCGACTGACCGGAGCGCGGCAAACGCGGCGAAGCGCACGCGATGCCTGACGCGCTCTTAGGGGTTCTGGTCGTCGACTAGAAGGCCGGCAAGATCACACCTCGAAGACGTTCGGGGCGGACCGTAGCATCGGCAACCGAACGAACACTTCGGATTTTCGCCGTCCGTAGGGAGTCAAGAGCGCGGGTTGCATGGCTTGTCGTGTCATCTGCAGCGCTGAGCGCTGCAGGGACACGAGAAGCAATCGTGGTCGCTACCAGCCTTCGGTTCCGTCCCAATCCCAGCCGGGCAGGGGGAGATCACTCGGGACCTCGTCGCGCGAGGGCCATCTGTGGCTCAGCACCGCCGTCGCCCAGGTAAACCAGGCGATGAGCTGGAACCGCAGACGCTCGTCGGTAGGAATGCCGGCGTCATCGAGTGCGAGGACAAATGCGGCCACCGCGCGACCGTCCATCTGCTCGTGCGGGCCGTTACCCGTGTGGACTCGCACGACATGGGAATAGTCGGCGACCGAGTCGGTATAGGTGGTTGGGCCACCCAGTTGCTGGGACCAGTAGGCCGCAAGCCGCTCGGTGTGCTGAGGGTGAACTCCGCCCTCGAAGGGATGAGCCAGAATCGGGTCGGCCAGGCAACGTTTGTGCCACGCCTCCGCTAGCGCGAGCAAGGCATCGGCGCCACCCATCGCCTCGTAGATCGTGCGCTCCACGAGCACCGACAATAGGTGATCCGCGAGTGACGTCGACGGCTCGTTCGGCGCCGGGCGGCTCATCACAGAACGCCGTCGGCGAGCAGCGTGCGCACGCGTTCGGCTGCGTGGATGACCTGGGCGCGATACAGGGAGCCGCCGAGGCTGACCCGTCGCACCCCTACCTCCGCCAGATCGGCGAGTCCAAACGAGACGGGCCCGCGGGGGTTGACCTCCGACAGCGGCACGAGGACGTTGACGGGGCCGCCAGCGCCCTCGGTGACCGTCCGGATCGACTGCAGATCCCAGGTGCCCGGCGCGAACAAGCAGTGGGCGCCGACCGCGGCGAAGCCCTGCAAGCGAGCGAGCGTCTCATCCATCCCGCCATCGAGGCCGTAGAGGAGCACCTCGGTGCGCCCGGTGATCACGAAGGGATTGTCAAGGGCTCGGGCCGCCTCCACCGCGGCTTCGATCCTCGCGATGGCTCTGGAACGATCGTAGAGACCGATGTCCTTGGTGCCCGACCAGTCCTCGATCCCCATGCCCGCCGCGCCAGTCGCGGCGAAACGGCGGACCGCGTCCGCCATGTCCTCAGGCTCGTGCCCGTATGCGTTCTCCGCGTCGACATTGCATGGGACAGAGGCAGCCGTAACCAGCAACTCTGTATGGAGCGCGTGCTCCTCCATCGTCACGTCGCCGGACGCGTCAAGACGGCCAATCGTGGCCGCATGTCCGCCGCTCGTCGTTGCGACGGCGGCAGCGCCCGCCTCGCACACCGCCCGGGCCGTTCCGGCATCAGCGACATTGACCATCACGAAGGTGCCGGATCGGTGCAACTCCAAGAACTGCGCGCCCATGTCCACACGACGAACCGTACAGTCCGGCAACTGGTCAGACGCCGTGGACGCTTTATCCACTACGAAGCGGTACGCGACGCTGTGTGGATGGCGCGTCGCGCGATGGGACTGCGAGTCAAGCTGGGATGGGCGCTCGCGGTCGGGGTGGAGGAGGGCCCGGACGGTGCTCCGGTAGTGACAGCTCGGGACGAGCTCCGAGTCCCATCGCGGTTCCGGATCTTCGGGTACCACGCCGCGATGGACGCGGATCCAACCGAGCGGGAAGCGGTCATCGCCGCCGCGAGTGAGCGCGCCGTCGAAGCCGCTACGGAGCTCCTGGCCCAAACCCTGGCTGACCATGATGCTGACGTCATCGCGGTCGTCGTCGGTCGCGGCGTCGGCAGGATCCCGCTCGAAAGGGTGCTGGCGTCCAGTCAGTTGTTCCATACCACAGAGGCGGAGATCCTTCAGCGTGCGTTTGTGGAGGCGGCGGCGACAATCGGCGTGCCGAGCCGGCGGGTCCCGTTCGCCGACATCGAGGCACACCAGTCCTGGGACCAGATCGCGAGACTCGGCCGCGCCATCGGTGCCCCGTGGCGGAAGGACCACAAGCAAGCGGCGACCGCAGCGTGGATGGCCCTCCTCGAGCATCGATGACGGCGCATGTCGG
>CAZWDB010000032.1:36788-40702 GCA_964632885.1 uncultured Acidimicrobiales bacterium
GCGCATGTCGGCCTTTGGTTGGATAGCTGGAGGTGCCGAAACAGTCGTGCGAGCGAGTCTCGAGGCGGTTGGTCCCGACGGGACAGTGATCGCCTTCACCGGGTGGGAAGACAGTCCGTACCACCTTGGGTTGTGGCCGGACCGATGGCGCGACGCGTACGCGGCAGAGATGCCCCCGTTTCAGCCGGCACTCTCGGCGGCGCGGCACGACTTCGGACGAGTGCCGGAGCGTTTGAGGACATGGCCGGCTGCGCTTCGATCGAGCCATCCCGAGGTGAGCTTTGCTGCGGTAGGCCCCCGAGCGGGCTGGCTGTTCGGAGAAGAGGACCTCGGCGACCCGTGGGGCAGGGCTAGCGCCCTCGGGCGGCTGGTCGAGGCAGAGGGGCAGGTCGTCGGCCTCGGAGCACCCTTGGGCAGCTTGACACTCTGCCATCACGCCGAGCGCATGGCGTCGGTCGCCGGGAAGAACGTTCGTCGTTACTCGATGCCGGTGGTGACGCCGGACGGGTCTAAGTGGCGTGACTTCGAGTCGATCGACGCGTTCTATGGGGTGTTGCCCTATGCCAATGTCGGTGTTAGGGAACACCCGATCGACAACCTCGCGCGGGTGGCTCTGGCGGCGGGCGCGGGCAGGACCGGGCGAATTCTCCGAGCGGACTGCTGGCTCTTCGATGCCCGCCGCACGGTGGATGAAGTGGTGCGCTGGCTCGAGGCAGCGTTTCCGTCAGCGTCGTAACGCACCCCGGCCCCGCCTCATGTGACGGTGACCGTCGCGGCGACGAACTCGACGCTGAACGCCTCGCACCAGACAAGGACCGTCCAGTCACCCGGCATCAGGTCGAAGTCGGCTGGCAGCTCGTAGGTCTGGTTACCGACGTTGCCGCGTAGTTTTCCGAGGTACAGCGCATCGTCATCAGGCGAAGTCTGGGCCGCCCCGGGAACGACATAGAGGCGGAGGTCGGGTCCGTTCTGGATGTCGAGGTTCTCCAAGCGCAACACGACTGAGCCGTCCGCAAGAACGAAGAAGCCCGCATCGCCGGTGCCCTCATGCCCGGCGAGGCCCACGAACTGGCCGGCACCTCGTAGGACGGGTCCGTCGTCGGTCGACTGAGACCCGGCGATCGTGGTCGTGGCGCCGGATCCGGGAGCTTCCGCAGCGCTGTCCGTGGCGCCCGCCGGCGTGGGCTGCTCGCCGGCCGCGGCGATGGACGCGCCGAAGTCATCGTTCACCTCCGAGTCGAGGAAGAACGGCCACAACAACCACCACGACACCGCGACAAAGGGCAGCCCCAGCGCGACGACTCTCACAACGGGCCACACCCGCAGCTGCAACATAACGACGAGCGCGACGGCTGCAATGACCGTTCCGCCCACCGTAAAGATGAGAGTGCGGGAGGTCTCGAACGGCGCCTCGACGATGGCGGGTTCGATAACGACCAGACCTGCCAAGATCACGGCTGTCACGCCGGCCACCAGCCATTCCAGGCGGCTGATGCGCCCGATCAGCCGACGTACCGTCGACGTCGGCGGCGGCGGGTTCGGCGCTTGCTGAGCTTCCACGATTCACAGCATGCCCTGCCCAGCTTGTGGATTGGCCTCAGCGCTGCTGAACATTCGCGAAACTCGCGCACGGGCGCGATCGCGCTTAGGCGACCCCCAGATTCGCGTGGCGATCAGTTCTCAAGAGCGGCGGCGAGCCGCTCGAGCGTGCCACTGATCGTTTGCCGGTTGCGCTCGGCTCGGTCTTCAACACCTGACATCTGCTTGCTCATCTCGAACGTGGACTCCGGCCGCAGGTCTTCGCTCCACTCGGTCACTCTGCACCCGGCCTCGGTGGGCTCGATGCGGTAGCCCCACGTCGAGTAGTGGAAGTCGAACATGGAGCACTCAAACGCGAACGCGCGACCGGAGTCAGCCTGGATGACCTTGCCCTGGCTGGTCCACTCGTGGTCTCCGTGGCGGTTGTGGCCATCGAAGGTCGCGCCCACAACCGGGCCATCGAAGCCTTCGTGCCACTCGCACGCGTAGCACTCCTCGGACCACTCACCCATACGGGTCACGTCCGATATGGCCGCGTAGACCGCCTCGGGCGGGGCAGCGATGTCGCGGGAAATCTCGAGCTTCTCAACCATGCGTCGAGTTCACCACAGCGAGCGCTACCGGCACCACCTCGCAGGCCTGCCCCGTGTTCGATCAGCATCTTGACGATCTCGAGGCGTCCGGCTGCCTCAGCGTGATGAAGCGGACCGGCACCCTCGTTGACGTCAGGGGGGAACCCTGACTCGAGGAGCAGCGCGACCGCGTGCCATCGACCCGCACGCACCACTCCGCGACGACACCGCTCTCTTGAGACTCCTAGCCGCGAGCGAAGCAGCGCGCACGTACGTCTCGCAGCAGCCGAGGACCTGACGCGCCCGACCTAGTCCTCAGCGGTGACCTCTGCGGGAGATTCGCAAAGGTGCTTGACTCTCCGGTCGCCCGAGGCAGCACGATGGCGCCGTGGCCGGGGACGAGTTGATGACAATCGGGAAGTTCGCCCACGTCAGTGGGCTGTCGGTCCACACGCTGCGCACTATGACGACGTCGGCCTTCTCGCTCCTGCAGAAGTCGATCCTGCGACGGGATACCGCCGCTATCGGCGGTCGCAGGTCCGGGAAGCGCGCGTAATCAAGGCACTGCGGTGGCTCGACCTCCCGATCGAAGAGATCAGAACCGCACTCGCTGATGCATCCGGCGAGAGCATCCGAACCGTCCTCACCAGCCACCGTCGGCGGCTTGAGCGTCAACAACGCGCACTGGCTGCCCGAGTCGCCGACGTCGACTACTACCTTGAGAAGGGACTGACCATGTCAACCGTCACCGGCACCCGGCCCGTGCAACTCAAAATCAACGTCGAAGACGCGGAGGCCGCCGTCGCGTTCTACCAGCAAGCCTTCGGATTCCACTACGACATCACCCGCCGAACCGAAGACGCCGAATACTCATCGTTCGTATTCAGCAAGTACGGAGAGAACGACTTCTTCCTGCTCCACCTCCTCTCCGACCCAGAACAGGCGGACCGCCCCGGGCCCACCACCTTCGGGCTCCTCGTCGAGGACCTCGCCGAAGCCCACCAGCGCGCCATTACAGCCGGCGCACGAGAACTCGTCGCACCACGAGACGCCGAAGGCATGCCCCGCAACTCCGCGGTCAAGGACCCCAGCGGCAACTGGATCTGGCTGTACCAAGGCTGACCGGCTAGGTGCGGGCCGCTCTCGGCGGCGGCCCGGACCGGCTTGTCAGGGCCTGTCAGATCGTCGGTGTGAACCGTGACCTGACCTGCTCCGCGCTGGCTTCAGCGGCTGAGTTCGAGGCCGCGGAGGCGGTCCGAGAGGCGCCGATTCTGGTCTTCGAGGGTTTTGATGCGGTCGATGGCGGTGTGGAGGAGGTCTTCGAGGCGGAGGACGCGTCGGGCGGCGGTGAGCGGTATGTGGTCGTCGGTGATGGCCCGAATTCGCTGGGCGCGGGTGATGTCGCGGTCGGAGAAGAGTCGCTTACCGCCTTCGGTGCGGGCGGGGCTGATCAGTTCGCGGCGTTCATAGGCGCGGAGTGTCTGGGGGTGGAGCCCAGCGCGTTTGGCGGCGTAGGCGATCGGGTGGCGTGGGACTTCCGGCAGCGGGCTGATGTGGCCCGGCTCGCGCTGCGGGAGGTGGCGGGCGGCGAGCGCATCGGTGTGTGAGGGGCGCGTCGAGTGATGGTCTTCGGGCACGCAGGGAAGCCTGGCACTGCGGTTGATTCCGGAGCAACGGTGTTGCGCGGGGGTTGCTCAAGTTTCTTCTTGCTGTGGCATGAGCGTCCGTACGGTCGCTGCGAAGCAGACAGCACAGTTGGAGGCGCAGATGCCCAAGGCCGTTGGTATTGACCTCGGTACGACG
>CAZWDB010000033.1:0-40511 GCA_964632885.1 uncultured Acidimicrobiales bacterium
TCGAGGTGTTGGATTTTCCTTCTCGGGTTGGGGATCGTGTGGGGGCGGTGGCGTTGCCGGGTCCGGCGGGCGGCGGTGTTGGTGGTGGGGGTGGGGTGCGGGGGTTGTCGGTGGTCTTTGAGGGGGTGCGGTTTTCTTATCCGGCGGCGGGGGAGGCGACGTTGGCGTCGTTGGAGCAGCCGGGGCGGTTGGCGCGGGCTGGGGGTGCGGGGCCAGTGTCGGGGCCGGCGGGTGGTGTGGAGGTGTTGCATGGGGTGAGCTTTGGGGCCGCGGCGGGGGAGATGGTGGCGTTGGTGGGGCCGACGGGGGCGGGGAAGTCGACGGCGGCGGCGTTGGTGCCGCGGCTCTATGACGTCTCGGGGGGGCGGGTGTTGGTGGGTGGGATGGATGTGCGGGATGTGCGGTTGGCGTCGTTGCGGGCGGCGGTGGGGGTGGTGTCCCAGGATGTGCATCTGTTTCATGATTCGATTGCCGCCAATCTGCGGTATGCGGCGCCGGGGGCTTCTGATGAGGAGTTGGTGGCGGCGTGCCGGGTGGCGCGTATCCATGAGGTGGTGGAGTCGTTGCCGGAGGGTTATGAGACGGTGGCGGGGGAGCGGGGGTATCGGTTGTCAGGGGGTGAGAAGCAGCGGGTGGCGATCGCCCGGATGTTGTTGAAGGATCCGGCGGTGGTGGTGCTCGACGAGGCGACGTCGCATCTGGATTCGGAGAATGAGCGGTTGATCAAGGAGGCGTTGGAGGAGGCGTTGGTGGGGCGGACGAGTTTGGTGATCGCCCATCGTCTCTCGACGGTGTTGGCGGCGGATCGGATAGTGGTGTTGGACTCGGGGCGGGTGGCGGCGTCGGGAACCCATGAGGAGTTGATGGCCGCCGACGGCCTCTACCGCCGCCTCTACGACATCCAGTTCGCCGCGGACGGCTCGCCCGAGCCGGCCGCGCGGATCACGCCGACCACGCTGCGGCGGTAGCGAGCGGTGGCCGAGGGCAGGCGCTGGACGCGACGGAAGGTCATCCTCATCGTCGTCGTCGCCCTGCTCCTGCTCCTCGGCCTCCAGCAGCTCGCGTTGCGCGACCTCCGGCGGCTCGAACGCGATTACATCGCCGCCCGCGAGCCCACAGCATGCGCGACCCAGGCGCTGATCCCGTATGCATTCCGGAGCGAGGGCGTGTCAGACCAGGAGCTCGACGACACGATCGCCGAGTTGGTGGAGGAGGCGGGCGCCGAGGTGGCCGAGGTCCGAGCGCGTTTTCGTGCGCGGGGCAACGTCCTCCCGTTCCCACCGCTGCGCGCCGCCCGGCGGGCCCTCGGCGAGGCGCTCGACGCCCAAGAGGACCTCTACGAGGCGATGATCAACCGGCCGGAGGACAGCAACGAGGAGCTGCGCGTGTCGGGCCGGGCCAACAACCGCACCGAGCGCCGTCTCGCGACGGTCCGTCGCTTCCTTCTCGTCGATCCCCACAGCGACTGGGACCAGCGCTTCGTGTGCGACGAGGAGCCCCCGCCCGTCCCTCCGCCGTAACCGGCGAACTTGAGGCAATAACGACCGGAAAGCGGTCGTTATTGCCTCAAGTTCAGACGTTCAGCGCGCTGACGATGACGACCGCGATGATAAGCGCAACGACCAGTGCGAGGGCGATGACGGCGGGAGTCGCCGACCGGCGGCGGGACGCACGGTGCGGCATCGCAGGAGCAGCCTCCGCGGTCTCGTCGACCGACGCGCGGTGCACCGTCCGGGAGCCGGCCAGCTCGTCACGCATCGCGGCCGCCGAGGCGAAGCGGTCGTGGGGGTCCTTGGCCAGAGCCGTCACGATGGCGACTTCGGCATGCGGCGGGAGATCGAAGCGGCGAAGCTCCTGTGGGAGCTCGCGGAGCACGCGCTGGCGGAAGTCGTCCTCGACGCCGGTGTCCTCGGGAAAGCCGCAGGGAGGGCGGCCGGCGAGGAGTGCGTACAGCGTGCAACCGAGCCCGTATACGTCAGTACGCGGCGAGGCGGGGAGATCGTCGAGCTGCTCTGGCGCGACGTAGGGCCACAGGGCCGAACCGTTGCCGGGCAGCAGCGTCGCCAGCCCCAGGTCGGCGAGGGCGGGTTCGCCGTCGTGGCGGATGAGAATGTTGTGGGGCGTGACCCGTCCGTGCAGGACGGCGGGCGTCTCGCGGTGCGCGGTGTCGAGGGCATCCGCGATCCGGATGCCGATGTCGAGCGCGACGTGTACAGGGAGCGGGCCGGCGCGCAAGAGTCGCGCGGCGGTGCCGCCCGCTGTGCGTTCCATCACGATCGCCACGTCACCGGCGGCCGTCACGACGACGTCGTGCACCCTCACCAGGTTGCGGTGATCGAGGCCGACCGTACGCGCCTTCAGGTAGTCGGCCGCCCGCTGGACCAGTAGCGGGTCCACATCGGGCCGCGAACAGATCTTCACCGCGACCTCATGCCCCTCTGGGTCTCGGGCGGCATACACGACGCCGTCCGAGCCCCGCCCGATGACGTCCCCGAGCTCGTATCCCTCCAGATTCACCATGCGACGGACGGACCGAACGGAACTTGAGGCAATAACGACCGGAGTGCGCCTGATCGGGGTCGTATTGCGTCAAGTTCGGTGGGTTCAGAGGTCTTCGAGCTCTTCCTCGATGAAGAGCGGCTCCCAATTGGGGTTCTCGAGGTGCTTGGCGACCACCTCGGAGAGCACAAGCTCAGGATCGAGATCATCCTCCGAACCCCCCTTGATCGTGAGCAAGGAGTACATGTTCGTGCCGAACCACAGGTACCGGAACATGTCCTCCGACGCCGTCGTCCACACCGTGACCTCGTCGATGAGGATCTCGTCGCGGAGCGACGGCATGATCTGCTTCAGGATCTTGTCACGATGTTCTTTGTTCTCGAGGTCGACGTCAGGAAGCAACGTGGTGACCTGCAACGTTCCCACGAGGCGGTCGGACTTCCGTAACTCCATGAGCCTGCCGTCGGCGGCCAGGCTGTTGGGCGGCGCGTTGGCGAAGGCGTTCTTCACCGACGGCAGCTCGCTCTCGTAGAACGCCAACTCGCTGTTGTGGACTCGTTCAGGGGTGAGGGCGCGGGGCACGCTGGCCGGCATCACCTCGACGACGTTCTCGCCACCGCAGGCTGCGCCGAACACCACCAGTGCCGTGGCGACCACCATCACGGCACGCGTCCTGGTCGTGCTGCGACCCATCAGTGCTCGGCGTCCACGGGGTCGGGCGTCATCGACGACAGCGTGCTGGTGTACTTGTAGTCAAGCTGCAGAGGGACCTCGGCGCCGGCGATCTGTGTCGTGGTGTTGATGGTGAAGTCGGCCCGCTCGCGGACGATGAGCAGACCGTTGTCGTACTGGACGTTCCAGTAGCTGTACCGGTCGGGTTCGGGCTGACCGCTGACCACCGGCGGGGTCTGCGACAGGTCGGCGAACTGCTCACGAATCCGCACCCGGTAGGTGTCGACGATCTCGCCGCACACGTCGACCCACTCGCGCTCCTCGATGTGGCTCTCTACCACCATGGCGATCTCGTTCTCGCGGTCGATGGCCCCGAACGACGGAATGCCGGTGCCCTCCACCGAGTTGATCGGGATGTACCGGACCGGGGGCGTCGGGTTGAACTCGGAGACGTTGTCGCCACGGGTCGTGACCCGCTTGATCAGGTAGAGGAACTCGTCGTCGCTCTTGTCGTTCCGGTACATGAAGGTATCGGTGATGCTGGTGGTGCCGGTGATCTGGCGATGGAGCGTGAACTGTGTGCGCTCCGGGAACGCAGTGTCGCTCTCGCCGGCCGTGGACGGCAGCTCGCTCGGGTCGACGTCATCACTCCGGAGGTAGCTGGACGCTCGCGTGTGGTCGACGTCGTTCACCCGCCACCGCGTGCTCGGCGGCATCGGGAAGTCGAACTCGAACGCCCCCGCCCGGCCGAGGATCGCACCATCGTTGATACGCAGGTAGCTGCCTTCCTCAGGGTCCTCGTGGACGATGTGGAAAGCGGGCTCGAGGGGAGTCGCATCCGGCGCGGCTTCGGGGCACTCGATCTCGTCTGACCGGGGCGGCACGACTGTCGGCCGCAGCGGCCGGACGCGGCGAAGCGGCTCCGGTGCCGGGAGGACCTCGGGTGCCTCCTGGATGATGACGCGCCGGATCACCCGCCGCTCCTGCTCCGGGTCGGCCTTCTCGGCGTCCTTGAACGCGAGGTCGAGCGCGACGCGGCGGAAGCCGATCTCCAACGGGTCGGAGCTTCCACCGCACGCGGTCGCGACGAGCGCGACCACCACCAGGAGCATCATCCGGCGGGCAAGTTTCCTCATCCTCATCGTCATGATCATCGCCTCCCAACGATGGCCGGCAGCCGGCGGACGCCAAGGGCGACCCGCGCCGGCAGGCGCCGGCCCATCCTCCTGCGTTGTCGCACCCGACGGCGCCGCCGCCGCCATGCGGACCACCGCCCGACCGGATCGAGCAGCACGACGTTCGGGACTTCCTCCGTGTAGGGCTGGCGGAGCGACGCTTTGCTCAACACCGCGAGCATTCGGGACTGGAAGGGCTGGGCGCGGAACATCCGCCGCCGCAGCGACGCCGACAACTCTTCCGCGGCCTGGGCGTCAGCGTCGGTCGCGGTGCGCGCCATGTCGCCGTACATGGAGCGGGAGACGAGCCACGCCAGCTCCGCGTGCTCGGCGTCGTCGACCACCTTCTTGAGGTACTCGAGCGGGGTGTCGAGCGGGTGCCCCACGTTGAGGTCATGGGCGAGGTCGCGGTACTCGGCGTACTCGACGGCGATCTGGCTGCGGGGTCCGATGCTCTCGGCCCACTTCCGGCGCTTTCGTCGCCGCCACTGCTTCATGACTCCGGGCGTCGCGAGGTAGCCGGCCAGCAGCGCGGCGGTGTAGGGCAGGGCCAGCAGGAGCTGCTCACGGATGCGCTGGAAGAGCAGCTTCACCGTCTCTATCTTGAGAGGGATGTAGAGCTCGACCGCGACCTCGTCGGCGGCGACGATGCCCGGATCGAAGAGTGACTCGTCGTCCTCGAGGGACTGCTTGGCCTGGTCGGGCGCTTCGATCAGCGGGATCCAGCCGTGCCCCTCGAAGTAGACCTCGAGCCACTGGGCGGCGTTCCGCGGCCGCACCGTCAGCACACCGTCCTCGTCGTTGAGCCCGTCGAAGCCGAATCCGATCCGCGCCGGCACACCAGCCCAGCGGGCGAGCATGGCTTCAGCCGCGACGATCTCGTACGGCGAGGCCTCGTGCTCGGGATCGTTGAAGATCTCGGCGACGCGTTTGGGTTCGATGTCGCCCGGCACACCGCCGCCAACGGCAACAACGACATCGCGCAGCCGTTGACGGACGAAGTCCAGACGTTCCCAACCTGGCTCCGGGGGCGCCTCCTCGAGGATGCGCTGGATGGCGGCGGGTGGCCGCGGGATCTCCAGCGTCTCGGAGAACTCGCCGACGGGTGGCGGCGCCTCACGGAGCGCGTCGGCATCCGGGTAGGGCGGCAGGTGCACCGTGTAGGTGACGTTCTGAGGTACACGGCCCTCGGGCATGCGGAGGACGTCGGTGCGCGGATCGAACTTGGCGCCCAGATCGGGCGGGACCTCGAAACGGGCCGGTGTCGGCGTCGCCGGCAAGGTGGAGGCGTCCCCGAGGTTGCGCACGGTGAACTCGACGGTCTCCGTCGCGTTGGCCGCCAGCGTCGGATTCACGACGCCGTCCGGAGGTACGTCGACGAGGCGTTCCTTGTTCACGGGCGGCAGCCGCCACGCCGTTCCGTCGTAGACGTCGAGCACGCCGGTCTTCCACGGCCCGGTGATCGGCGCCTCGGTCTTGATCTCGAACAGGACGCGGTCTTCGATCTGCGACAGGGGGATGGGCTTGGGCTTCTGGGGCTGATCGGACGGGTCGAAGACCGGCTCCGGGAACAGGAACGTGGCGTTGCTCAGGGCGACGAGAGCGACGAGCGCGGCGGCGGTTGCAAGCACCCCGCGGAGCGCGCGTTTCAGCTCGAAGTCCTTGGTGAGCTCGGACGCCTTGACGGTGTCGCCGCCGAACAGGACAGCGAGCGCCGCGAGGAGCGGCACGAGCGCGCAGAGCCCGGCGATGAACTCGCCTTCGTCGGGCTGGGTGATAGCCGTGAGCGCCAGGATGGGGAGGGGCACGGCGACCGCGAGGCGCGGGCGTTCGAGCGCGGTGCCCACCCACGCGGCGGCGAAGCCAAGGAGCGCGAACACGACCACCACGATCGGATACCAGCCAGGGTCGAACGGCACCGGTGGCCGCAGGAGGCGGCCGCTCGCCACGGCGTCGCGCATCAGTTGCGGCATGGCCGAGGGTCCGCCGCCGCCCGCGGGGATCAGGAGGATTCCGCCGATGGCGAGACTGGCCGGCACGAGCAGGAATTGGTACGTGGTCTCCCTCTCCCGCGATCGCAGGGTGAGCCACGCCCAGAGAACGCCGAAGACTGCCGCGAAGGCGCCCAGGAGACGGGCCGACCACATCCCGAAGATCCCGCCGCTGACGAGGCCCGCGGCGACGGTGGAGAGGGCGGCGGCGAGGAGCGGCCGGAAGGGGATGGGCGGACGCGCCGGCTCCTCGAGCTCGGCATCGCGACGCCGCGGCGGCTGTGTCTGGTCGGGCGCGACGTCGTGCCGTTCGATGCCTTCGCGGTCTTCGCGGGTCTCGTCGATGGTGGGCGCGGTCATCGCAGTCTCGTCCTCACACCTTCACACCGCCACCGACGACGTTGTGGAACGCGACGGCGAGCGGGACGTTGGGGCGGATCTCGGCAACCTGGCAACCGAGGCGGGCAGCGGCGGCGAGCGTCTCTGTGGCGAGCTCGTCCCACAGCAGGGCGACGACGAGCACCGACCAACCGCGCTCGATCAGTAGCTCGAGACTGGCCGCGGTATCGCGTTCGAGGAGGGGCGTGATGACGACCACGTGAGCGTCGCGGCCCCGGTTGTAGACGACGCGGTTGATGCCCTCGGTGACGGGCTCGTCCTCGAGCTCGGCGCGGGCGAGGGAATCGAGAAGCTGCATCGGCGCGTTGGTGCCCCGAAGGGGCCCGGCAATGCGCTTGCTGTTCCCTTCGAGGATGACCGAGAAGCCCTCCTTCAGATGCCACAACCCGAGAGAGGCGGCGGCGCGCACGCCCGTCTCGAACGACTCGCTGAAGACACCCTTGCTGTGGTTCTCCTTGTCGCCGTCGAGGAGGACGATGATCTGGTCGGTGACGCCTTGCTCCGCTTCGCGCACGAGGAGCTGTCGCGTGCGGGCGTAGGCGCGCCACACGACCCGGCGGACGTCGTCGCCTGGCGTGTACTCCCGCATCCCGTAGAACTCCATGCCGCTCGGCCACGGCTTCGACGTCGGTGGCCGCACGGGCGGGTCTTCCCACAGGCGCGTGAAGGGACGGTCCTGCACGCCCTCGGTCGACGGATGCACGAGGAACTCGAAGGGCTCGCAGAGGACGGCCTCGCGTTCGGTGAACCCGAAGGGGTCGCCCCACCGGGCGACCAGGGGGCCGAGTTGGTAGACGCCGCGCCGCCAGCACGTGAGCCGGTAGGCGTGGTCGACGGAGTCGCCCGGCTCCAGGCTCGCGACCGGGATGCGGGCGTTCTGGCCGAGCAACGGCGGGATCTGCTCTTCGAGGATGAAGGTGCTGAGCCGGCGGTCGGCCGTCAGCGAGACCTCCATCGAGATGGTCTCGCCTTCGCGCCGTCGCCGCCGCGGATCGGCGCGCTCGCCCTTGAGCGGCAGCGGGCGGCGGCCGATGCCCCAAGACAGGACGAGCACGGTCAGTGCGCCATAGGCCAGGAGGTAGAGCGGCCTGCCAGCTACGACGCGGCCGAGGACCCAGGCCCCGCCGGCCACAACAACCAGGATCATGCCAGAGCTCGTGAGCCCGGTTCGGCGCGTGATCGTGGCGAGCAGGCGAGCGCGCAGGCTGCTGGCGGCGCGCGCCCGCGCCGAGAACTGCCTCGTCTCGGACAGCGTCATCGCCATGGCCTACTCCTCTCTTCTCGTTCCTCGTATCTCAGCGGGTGCCGGCGCCGGCACGCCGCCGGCGCCGGGTGGACCGACCGTTGCCCGCATCCTCGTCGCTCGCGTCGACCCTGATGGGGTCGCCCGTGGGCACCGCGGTGGTGACCGGCTCGCGACCCCCCCGTGCGGCCGGGCGGGATCCGGCGCCGAGGGGCGCCTTGACCCGGTTCAGGATGCGGTCGAGCACGTCGTCGACCGTCTCGCTGCGCAGGGTGGCATCAGGCGTGAGCATGAGCCGGTGGCCCAGCACCGGCCGGAGGAGCACCTTCACGTCCTCGGGATAGACCTGTTCCCGGCCGTCCGCCGCCGCCATCACGCGCGCCGCTTTGCCCAGCGCGATCGATGCGCGGGGACTTCCGCCGAGCGTGACGGAGGTGTCGTCGCGCGTCGCGTTGACGATGTCGATAATGTAGGTCTCCACCGCAGTGGGGAGTTCGACCTCGGTCGCCAGGTCCTGCATGTCGAGTACCTCGTCGGTGGTTGTGACCGCCTCGAGCTGCTCGACCTCCAGGCCCTTGGTGTTGCCCCGCATGATGAGGCGCTCCGCCTCGTGGTTCGGATAGAGCATCTGCAGCCGGAAGAGGAACCGGTCGAGCTGGGCCTCCGGCAGCGGGAAGGTCCCGGCCTGCTCGACCGGGTTCTGCGTGGCCAGCACGAGGAAGGGCTTCGGCAGCGGGCGCGGTACGCCCTCGACGCTGACGTTGCGCTCGGCCATCGCCTCGAGCAGAGCCGACTGCGTCTTCGGCGTGGCCCGGTTGATCTCGTCGACGAGGAGGATGTTGGTGAACACGGGGCCCTCCTTGAAGACGAACTCCATCGACCCCGAGCTCTGGTCGATGATCGACGACCCGGTGATGTCGCCCGGCAGCATGTCAGGTGTGCACTGCACGCGGGCCGTGCTGGCGTGCATGGACTGACCGAGGGCGCGCGCGAGCATCGACTTGCCCACCCCGGGAACGTCCTCGAACAGCACGTGCCCGTTGGCCACGATGGCCGTCAGGGCCAGCCGGACTACATCGTCCTTGCCGTGGATGACGGTGTTGACGTTCTCCGCTGTCCTGTCGAACAGCTTCTTGAACTTCTTCACATCCATGTTCTGATCTCCCTCTTACAGGTGGTGGCGGGCGTTGGTGGTGGTCACTCGAGCTGACCGGAGCGGTGGATTGCTTCCTCGGCGGTGCCGAGGTAGGACTCGACGACACGGGGGTGCTCCAGCACGTCGCGTGGTGCTCCTCGCGTGACGACGGTTCCGAGGTCGAGCGCGACGAGCTCGTCGGCGATCGACGAGAGGAGGGGCATGTCGTGTTCGATGATCAGGATGCTGCAGCCCGTCTCCCACTTGATCCGCTGCAGGAGGGGCGCGAGCTCTTCGGCTTCGCTCTGGGCGATACCGGACGAGGGCTCGTCGAGGAGCAGAACCTTGGGGTCGCACGCCATGACGCACGCGAGGTCGACGATCCGCCGCGAACCGGTCGACAGCTCGCGCACGAACTTGTCGCGGAAGTCCTGCAGGTGCATGAGACGGATGAGCCGGTCGATGCGCCGTTCGATGCTCTTCTCCGACTTGGCGACCATGGGCAGGTGGAGCGCGGCCGACACCGTGCTCTTGGAGGTGAGGTGCCGTTCGAGCGCGACTGCGATGTTCTCTGTCACCGTGAGCGAAGGGAACAGGCGAGCGTCCTGGAACGACCGGGCGAGGCCGATCTTCGAGCGCTCGTCGGGGGAGAGGCCGGTGATGTCGTCGCCGAAGAGCAGCACCTGCCCGGCATCCGGCTGGACGAATCCGGAGATGATGTCGAAGAGCGTCGTCTTGCCGGCGCCGTTGGGTCCGATGAGCCCGACGATCTTGCCTTCTTCGAGGGTGAGGTCGACGCCGGGAAGGGCGGTTACCCCGCCGAACCGCTTGGTCACGCTGCGTACCTCGAGCGCTATCCCCTCCTCGTCGGTGCCGTCGGTCATGTACTGCCGCGAGCGGGCGCCGTAGCTGGCGATCGCTCCTCCTCCGCCGCCGCCGGCGCCCTTGAGGAACACGGAGCGCAGGATGTCGGGGCGGGCCATGAGCTCACCGGTGGAGCCTGTGAATTTGATCTCGCCCTTCTCCATGAACACGGCGCGGTCCGAAATCGTGAGCGCCAGGTTGACCGACTGCTCGACGAGGATGATGGTTGTGCCGGCCTCCGCGATGGCCTTCACGATGCCGAGGAGCTGCTCGACGATCGTCGGGGCGAGGCCCAGGCTGAGCTCGTCGATCATCAGGAGGCGGGGGCGGGACAGGAACGCCTGAGCGAGGGTGAGCATCTGCTGCTCGCCACCCGAGAGGTTCCCGGCCTCTTCGTTGATCCGCTGCTGGAGAGCGGGGAAGCGGCCGAGCACGGTCTCGGTCGCCGACTTCACGTACTCGTTGTCGCCCCGGTACAGCCAGGCCGCGATCTTGAGGTTCTCGGCCACCGTGAGACCCGGGAACACGCCTCGCCCGCCGGGTACCTGGATGATGCCGCGGGCGGCGTGCGCCGACGACGGGAGCCGAGTGATGTCTTCGCCGTCGAAGACGATGGCGCCGTTCGACGGCGGTGTGGTGCCCGAGATGGCCCGCAGCAGCGTCGACTTGCCGGCCCCGTTTGTGCCCAGCAGGGCGATGATCTCGCCCTCGTCGACCTCGAAGTCGACGTTGAAGAGGATCTGCACCTGGTCGTAGTGCACGTCGAGATCGCGCACCAGGAGCATCTTGGCCTGGCCCTTCTGGCGCGCTTCCCGCGCCGCCAGGTGGGCGATCGACGCCGCCTGCGCCGACCGGATGTCGGCGTCGACGGTCGGCGCCGCCGACGCGAGGAGCACGGCGCCGATGAGGTAGACGGGCGTCATGATCATGAGGCCGGCCCGCAGCCCGAGGGCGTCGCCGATCTGCCCGAAGGCGAGGAACACGAGGAAGCCGGGCGCCGCGAACAAGGCGATGGCCGAGAGGGCGAAGCCGCGGGCACGGGGCGGGATGATCATGGCGAGCAACGCGACGATGGCGGGCTGGATGATCGACTGGAAGAAGGCCCGGACGTAGCTGAAGCCGACCGCCAACCACCACGTGGGTGACAGGGCGGTGACGGTGAAGGAGATGGCGGTGAGGACCGCCATGAGGCCGGCGTAGCCGATGACCCGGCCGGGCCGGTAGCGCAGGAGGCGGTTGACGACGAGCCCACCGATGATGAGGCCGACGATGCGCACGGGCTCGTCGCCCGCCTGGATGGCGCCGCGCGCGCTGGGCCCGAGGCCGAAGACCTCCTCGTAGAACAGCGGCAGGATCGTACCCACCGTCAGACCGCCGCCGACGAGGAAGGGGATGGCCATGTAGAGGCGGCGCAGGGCCCGCACGTTCTTGGCGATGCGCCATGATTCGGTCCACGACGGCGGGGCCTCCCCGGTCTTGGCGGCCTCCTCGTCGGCCCCCATGGCCCGCCGCTCCTGCTCGCCCCGGACGGGCTCCTTGAGGAGCAACGCCATGACGACGGCGAGCACCAGCGGGAAGATCCCGATGACCACGAACGCGAACTGCCAGACGAAGAGGGCGCCGAGGAGGCCGGCCATGAGGGGGCCCGCGGCGTTCCCGACGCGGTTCGACATCTCGTGGAAGGAGAACACCGCGCCGCGCGTGTGGGGCGGGTAGTAGTCGGCGAGGAGGGCTTGCTCGCTCGGTGTGAGTACGGTCCCGAGACGGGACCCGAAGCGGAACACGCCGAGGGCTACGAACGACCAGGCGAAGGCGGTGCTGATGGTCATGAGGCCCATCACGACCGCGCCGCCCACCATCAGCCAGACGCGGTTGACCCGGTCGGACAGGTAGCCCATAGGAACGGCCAGGGCGATGGCCAGGATCGAGACGATCGTGGTCAGGATGGTGATGCCGGCGAGACCGACCCCGAAGTAGTCGCGGATCTCGGGAAGCAGGACGTTGAAGGCATTGAGGTCGAAGCCGTCGACGACGTTGATGCCGCCGATGAGGAGCAGCGGCGTGATCGGCATGCCGCCGGTGATCACGCGCGGTCGCAGGTCGTGGAGGATCTTGCCGATGCGGCCGGTCCCCTCGGGCAGCACGGGGATGTTCGTGGTCGGAGGCTGAGCGGTGCCGGGAGGTTCCGGAACGACAGGCGCGGCGACCGCGGCCTCGGGCTCTGGCGGCGGTGCTGTCTCGCGCCGCGGTGCCGCGGGCGCTTCGCGTGCCTCGGGTGCCTGGCGCTCCTTGACGGGCGGTGCCGGTGCCGCGCCCGCGTCGGGTTCCGCGGGCCGCGTACCGGCGGGCGGGGCGTCGGGCGGCGGACTTGGGGGCGGAGGACTGGGGGGCGGAGGCGTCGTGATGACGGCGCGCGAACGCGGCGCGCCGCCGTTGCGGGGCCGGCGGTTGCCGCCGTCGGGCGTACGGGCTGCCACTACTGCCACCTCCAACCGCGGCCCTGCTGACTTTCGCCGCGCACGCCGATGACGGACGGAATCCGGTATCTCACGGGGACTTCCTCGTGACCTTCCTGGTCGGCGGCGTCACCGTTGCTGGCCGCGCCGTTGGTCGTGAGCGCGGTGGGCGCGTATTTGGGCGCGAGGGCCACCTTGGTGTGCTCGCCGTCGAGCACGCGGTAGTCGCCGATCAAGCTGGGGACGAAGATGCGGTTGCGCATGGCCACTCGCCGCAACCAGGCGTCGCGCAGCGCGAAGATGGCACCGCCGAGTCCTCCCGGGTAGAACATGAGCACGACGAGTGCGCCGACGCCGCTGGCCAGGAGTTGAAGGTTGCCCGGCAGGAAGATGTTGACGAGGGCGAAGTAGACGACGCCGGTGAGGGCGCCCGGCACCGATCCCAGCCCGCCGATGATCGCGATCAGGAAGATCTGCACGCTCATCTCAGGGGTGAACGCCTGCGGGCGGACAGAGTGCTGTTGGTGGGCCAGCAGCACGCCGGCGAATGCGGCGAGGAACCCCGAGACGGCAAACGTCGCGAGACGGGTACGGATCCGGTTGATGGAGTAAGCCTGGGCCGTGCGTTCGTTCTCGCGCATAGCGATGAGCACGCGTCCCGCCCGAGCCTTGCGCAGCCCCTGGGCGACCCACAGCGCGAACCCCAGCGCGACGAGGCACATGTAGAAGTAGACCCGCTCGTCATTGGTGTCGAGGAACAGGAGCTGCGGCCGCTCGATCTCGGTGGGGATGAGCCAGCCGAACCACCTGGCGTTCAAGAAGACGGTGGAGGTGGCCACGGCGAAGGCAAGCGTTGTGACCGCGAGGAAGAGTCCCTTGATGCGCATGGCGGGCAGGCCGACGAGGACGGCAACGGCGGCGCCCGCGAGTGAGCCAAGGAGAAGTGCGATGGGGAAGGGCATGCCCGCCGACGACGTGAGGGCGCCGCCGATCACACCGCCGACGGCGACGAACGCGAACTGGCCGAGGCTGATCTGTCCACCCCATCCGGTGAGCACCACGAGCGAGATCACGACGATGCCGTAGATGACATAGACGCTCCCGAGTGACGTCTGGGCGGGCGACATCACCCAGGGGTAGGCGAGGAGCACGGCGGCGATGAGCAACGTCGCCCGGCGCAGGCCGGCGCGGACGCTCGGCAGGTCGCGGAGCTCATGAGGGACGCCGCGGATCTCCACGCTGGCCTGCCAGGACCCGGTCACACCTTCGTCGGTTCGGGCCATCCGGTTCCGCTGGCCGAGGAACACACCGACAATGAGGAGGAGCAGGGCGGCGTCGATCAGGGCGGTGTTGTCGAAGGTCCAGAACATCGCCTGCTCGAAGACGGCGATCCCCATGGCGGCCGCCACGGTGATGGGCAGGTTCTCCATACGCCCGACAACCGCCGCGGCCAGCCCGCGCAGGAGTGTCGTGTAGCTGAACGCCCCTGCGACGCCGAAGCCGAAGGCGGTCGCCTGCACCGTGAGGTCGAGCACCGCGGCGATGCCGGAGAGCGTCGCCGCCATGACCCACACGAGGGTGGAGAGGTTGTTTACGTTGATGCCGAGTAGCGCCGCCCTGTCGTCGTTCTCGGCCGCGCCTCGAACCGCGATGCCGACGCTCGACAGGCGGAAGAATGCGGCCATGCCGGCCATCACGAGCGCGGCCACGACCATGACCATGATGTGGTTGCCGCTGAACACACCGAAGCCGATGTTGAACTCGAAGCCGGAGAACGGCGTCGGGATGGCGCCGATCGGCGGGTCCTCGTCGGGGTCGAGGAAGAGGAGCACCGGCAGAACGGCGGCGACTCCGACGAGGATCTGGGCGATGCCGATGGTTACGACGGTGAGAGCCAGCCTTGGTGCCTTGGAGAGGCGGCGGATGACGAGCAGCTCGACGAGGAGGCCGGTGCCGGCCGCGGCGGCGACTGCCACCGGGAAGGCGAGGAAGAAGTTCCAGCCCTCGACGAGCACGAGGAGGGCGAACAGCACGCCGCTGATCACGCCTAGCGCCCCCTGGGCGAAGTTGACGATGCGGCCGGCCCGGTAGATCAACACCAGCCCGACGGCGAACATGGCCGCGATGGCGCCGTTCACCGCCGCCTGGAAGTACGCGAAGCTCGGCACCCAGAACCCGGCGACGATCCGGCAGAAGACCGTGCCGACGAGCCCGGCCGCCAGGATCCCGCCGGCCGCGATGGCGATGCGCGTGGCGCGGGCGACGAGGCGGCCCGCAGTGGGGCCAAGACGGTCGGCGACGGCCGCGGTCACCGGCGCCCCTGCCTCGTCGATGTGAGGACGTGAACCGTCCTCGAGTCAACAGCCATTCCCCCCCAAGCTGAAGCCTCAGGCCTCGTTGGAACTACTTCGGCATCCGAGCCCCCATCCCCTTTCACCATCGGGGACACGGCACCCCTGCGCGCCCGACTGTAGAAGGGTGCGGTCCAGTCCTGCGAAACGTGACGGGCGCGGCTCAACCCTGAACACCCTTTGGAGGCGAGTAGATGCACTGGTCCCTGTCGAACCAGGGGATGGCGTCCACGCGCTCGGGGATCTCGCCGAACTTGAAGCGCTGGCCGCCGAGCACGTGGCAGTAGGCTCCGGGGCGGCTGGAGTCGGGGTCGTCGCCCTCGGGGTCGAACCACATGAGCGACACGTAGTCCATATAGGTGAGGTCCTTGAGCCCGGCGAAGTCGAGGGTCTCGCGGTAGCCACCGCCGATCGACCACGCCGGATCGGGCGCCCGGAAGGGCTGCTTGAGCATCCCCTGCCAGAACGTCTCCGGCGTGAGGTTCGGCCCCGCCCACTGGATGCCGCCGGAGAGTTGCTGGAGGCTCCGGAACCACGAGGAGTCGGGTTCCCCGTCGGGGTCGACCTCCTTGTAGGCGCGGAACCAGTCCTGGTCCTGGTCGTGACGCGGCAGCTCGGTGGGCCGGATCCCGAGGATGTTGCCGCGCTGGTTGGCGTTGTAGAGGCGCCCGTTGGTGTTGCTGTCGAGGCCGCCGCCGCCGGCGTGGATGTACTCGGGGCGGTAGCCGAGCTGTTCGGCCTCTGCCGTGAAGGCGACCACGCCGAGCCCGTCGCTAGCGAGCAGCACGGTCGTCACGTTGGCTGCCCGCATCTTCGTCATGGCGCCAGCGGTGTTGCCGGCGCCGGAGCCTTCGAGGTTGTACTCGTGTTCGGCGTGGAACTCCTCGCCGCAGCGGGCGAAGAGGTCCTTGTAGTACTGGATGGCACCAGTGCGGGTGGCGTCCTGGTAGGCGATGATCCCCCACCGGCGAGGCGAGTCGTAGTCCATGGTGGGGTCGGACTTGTGGTTGATGAGGCCGGGCGATTTGCCGACGAATTGCTTGCACGCCAGCTCGGCCGTGATGTTGCGGGTCTGCCAGGAGTCCATGAAGAACGAGTAGGCGTACGGGAAGGCGTCGTTGTACCACGGCACCGGGTTGTTGATGGAGCCGAAGTCGATGATCCTCTGCTGAATCGTGTAGTTCATGGCAGCCGACGCGTTGCTGAGATTGATCATGGCGAACACGTCGTACTCGAGCTTCGCCTTGTCGACGGATCCTCGCTGGGCGTCCTCGCTGCTCGTGGACTGCTTGATCACGACGAACTGGAGGTAGCGGCCGTAGAACTCGAAGCGCTCGTTGAAGTAGGTCTGCCAGACCTTGAGGTCGTGCTCCTCGGAGAGGTCGTCGGAGTCGAACTCGCGGTCGAGGCGGCCCTCCGGTGTACGCGAACTGCTGCCCACCGCGATGGCGACGCGTACCTCGTCGGCGGAGACGCCCGGCGCCGTAGCACCGCCGTTGTCGACGCCGGTCCATGCGGGGATGCACAGGGCGGAGTAGAGCGACTCGGTCTGCCGCGGCGGGTCACCGAAGCACCGCCCGCGCGTCGCGCGGGGTTCGACGGCCGGCACATGCTCGACCACGACTACTTCTTCTTCGATGATCTCTTCCTCGGGCGCGCCGCCGGCCGTGGCCGATGAGGCCTGGCGGAGTGCCTGGATCAAGGCCTCCGGGGGCTGGTCGTCAGGTGGCGCGTCGGGCGAGAAGGCCGCCGTGGTGCTCTGGAGGTCCTGGGGCGGGCGGAGCACCGACGGCAGCAGTGCCGCCGCCAGTGCGACGGCCGCGACCAGATAAGCGAGCGGCAGATACCGCCCAACCGATGTACGACGGTGACCGACACCGGCCATACCGACCCCCCAGCCCCCTGCATCGTTGTTTGTGCTTCCGCTCAACGATAGCGTATCGGCCGGACGGCGATGGATCGGGTCCGGGCGTCAGCCCTGGACGCCCTTCGGTGGACCGTAGATGCACTGGCCTTGGTCGAACCAGGGGATCCCGTCCTCGCCCTCTGGGATCTCCCCGGTCTTGTAGCGGTGCCCGTTCAAGGCGTGGCAGTACGCGCCGCTCCTGCTGGAGTTGGGGTCGTCACCCTCGGGGTCGAACCACATGAGCGACACGTAGTCCATGTAGGTGAGGTCCTTGTAGCCGGCGAAGTCGAGCGTCTCCCGGTAGCCGCCGCCGATCGACCACTCGGGCTGCGGCGCGCGGTACGGCTGGTTCAGACTCCCCTGCCAGAACGTCTCCGGCGTGAGGTCCGGTCCCGCCCATTGGATGCCGCCGGAGAGTTGCTGGAGGCTGCGGAACCAGTCGTTCTCCGGTTCGCCGTCGGGGTCGATCTCCTTGTAGGCGCGGTACCAGTCCTGGTCCTCCTCGGGACGCGGCAGCTCGGTCGGCCTGATGCCGACGATGTTCCCCCGCTGATTGGAGTGGTAGAGGCGGCCGAGCGAATTGCTGTCCATGGCACCGCCACCCGCGCCGACGTACTCCGGTCGGTAGTTCAGCCGCTCCGCTTCGTGCGTGAACGCGGTGACGGTGAGCCCGTCGGTTGCAAGCAGCACCGTGGTGACGTCGGCGGCGCGCATCTTGGCCATGGCGCCGCCGGCGTTGCCGGCGTTGTCCTCGAGGTTGTACTCGTGTTCGGCGTGGAACTCCTCGCCGCAGCGGGCGAAGAGGTCCTTGTACATCTGGATGGCGCCGGTGCGGGTGGCGTCCTGGTAGGCCATGATCCCCCACCGGCGGGGCGAGTCGTAGTCCATGGTGTCGTCCGACTTGTGGTTGATCAGCCCCGGCGGCTTGCCGACGAACTGCTTGCACGCGAGCTCCGCCGTGAGATGCCGCGTCTGCCACGAGTCCATGAAGAACGAATACGCATAGGGGAAGGCCTCGTTGTACCAGGGCACGGGGTTGTTGACGGAGCCGAAGTCGATGATCTGGTTCTGGATCGAGTAGTTCATCGCCGCCGACGCGTTGTCGCGGTTGATCATGGCGAACACGTCGTATTCGTGCTTGGCCTTGTCGATCGACGCGCGTTGGGAGTCCTCGCTGTCGGTCGGCTGCTTCACCACGTAGAACTGGAGGTAGCGGCCGTAGGTCTCGAAGCGCTCGTTGAAGTACACCTGCCAGACCTTGAGGTCGTGCTCCTCGGACAGGTCCTCGGCGTCGAACTCTCGATCCAGGCGGCCCTCAGGGGTGCGGGAGCTACTCGTGACGGCGATGCCGATTCGGATCTCGTCGGGATAGACGCCCGGTGCGGTCCGGCCGCCGTTGTCGGCCCCGGTCCACGCGGGGATACAGCGGGTCGAGTACAGCGACTCGGTCTGGCGGGGTGGTTCGCCGAAGCACCGGCCGCGGGAGGGACGTGGCGGCGGCTGGCGCTCCTCGACGACGACCTCTTCCTCTACCACCTCTTCGGTTTCGGCTACGTCGGCGCCCGCAGTCGCGGACGACGCGGCGCGCATCGACTGGAGGACGACCTCCGGCGGCGCGTCGTCGGGCGGCGCGTCCGGCGAGAAGGAGGCGGTGGTGCTCTGCGGGCCCTGCGGGGGACGCAGCGCGGACGGCAGCAGCACTGCTGCCAGTACGACCGCGGTCGCCATGTATCCGATGGGCAGGTACCGGGTGGCCGGCGTACGCCTGCGACCGGTGCTCGCCATGGGCTTGCTGCTCCTGGCCCCGCCTGGAACGGCCTGCGTGGAACGGGAGGGCACCGATAGCCTATCGGCACGGACGACTTCGGGGCAATAAGGTACGGGTCCCGATAGAGCACTGCGTCGAGCATGGGGGGCTGATGGCACGCGGAGACGAGCGCCAGCACAAGGACCAGGAGGACCAGGAGTTCGACGACTTCGCGGACCTCGAAGCCGACGAACTCAGAGACGAGGACACGGTACGGCGGCAACGCCGGCGCGAGGCGAGGCACGCGTCGCTCATGCCGGCCTCGATCCAGTTCGCGCGCGCTCTCATGTGGACCCAAGTCGTGTCGCCTCTGGTGGTGCTGATCATCGGCGCGGCGCTGGCGGCCGCCGAGCAGGAGGATCCGTCCGCTACCACGACCACCACCGTGGCCGAGGAGACGACGGGGGGTCCCGGCGCGTCGCTCGTGGTGTTCGTCCTCGTCGGCGCCTTGATCCTCCTCGTGGCGGTGCTGGCTGTTCGGCTGGGAACGCTGAACAAGACGACCCGAAACGCGGCTCTCGGCGTGGAGACGGCGGTGCTGTTCGGGTCAATCGCCCTGATGGCGAACCTGAACATCTATGGCTTTGTGAATGGCCCCCTCGCCGTGGCGGTCATCGTCCTGTTGCTTCGGCCGCGGTCGACCGCCGCCTTCAGCGGCGCGGCCACCGTGCACGCGACCGCCGAAGGCCGCTTCGACATCCGCGACCTCGGCGACGGCGGAACTTGATCTGGCGACACAATTTGAGCCCCACAACGGAGGTCATTGCCTCAAGTTCCTCGGCAGTGGGGAATCGGGGGAAGTCCGTCCGGGAGGTCCCCTTCTTCGAGGGAGTCGACGAGGTCGCGCATGGCGCGGCGGGCAGTGAACACCCCGGGCCGCGTGCACTGCAGCACCTCGACGGCGGTGAGCTGTGACCACGCCGCCGCCGAGAACAGCGCCCGGCACTCCGGCGCCTCTTCGTCGCCGCACTGAGCGCCGGCGTCCTTGAGCTCCCGGGAGATGCGAATGAAGGCCACCCCGGCGTCGGTGGCGGTTCCGAACCGTGCGTCGTCGTCGACAATCGACCGGGTCCTGTCGAGATAGGGCGACCCGTCGTCAGTCGTGCCGAGCAGGACGCCGGCCGTGACGAGCGCGACGGCGGCCGTGAAGGCGAGCCGCCGGCGGCGCATGAACCTATGAGCCCTCCGGGTCCGGGAGGCCGGCGCGGACGAACCGGCCATAGCCCCCGATCTCGATGGTCTCGTCGTCGGAGGGGGTCGGGATGTCGACCGGCGCGCCGTAGTCGAGGAGGTCGAGGGTGAACACGAGGAGGTTCTGGTAGCGGCGGCCGAGGGCCTGGGGTAGCCACACCTGAACGCGGCGGACGCGGTCGTCGTCGTCGACCCAGTACTCCGCGTCCGTGACATCGGCACCGGTAGAGATGCCGAGCAACTCGAACGTCTGGTTGCGGCTCTCGGTGAGTTCGTCGCTGAGGTCGAGCTCGGTCGCCACCTTCTCTCGCGACGCCCGGCCCCGGTACTTGACAACCTTCGCGTCGCCGAGCGTGCCGGGTCCGGCGACCTTGATGCTTCCCGGCAGCACGCCCAGCACCATGTCGAGCACGAAGTGCGGGTTGACGGTGGCGGCGGCGGCCTGCAGCATCTCTGTCGACGTGAGGTTCTCGCGCACGCCCGACTCGTTGTCGTCGAGTCGGCGGTAGTCGAGGCGGCCCCACACCCGGCGTTCGCTCGGCCGCAGGTTCTGGCGCTTGCCGAAGGAGATGCTCTCCTTGAAGAGCGCCATTCCTTGGACCTCCTCGGCGGGAGGCTCCTCGCCTTCTTCCTGCTCGGCCTCGTCAGCGGCACCGTCGTCGCCTTCAGGACCCTCACCTTGTGGCTGGTCGTCCTCCTCGGCTTGGCCCTCGATGAGGCCCTCGGCGCCGTTGCCGGGAGGGCCCGCCGGCTCGGCGTCAGGATCGAAGAGCGGAAGGTACCGCGCTGGGGGTGGCTCGGCGATCTCCGCCGGGATCACGCTCATCGCCCGCCGGTTGGCGAAGTCGAGGGCGACCTCGACGTCGATCCACACGGATGCGACCGGCTCTTCGCCATCCTGGACCGCCGGCCGCTCCGGCACGTCGACGCCCAACGCGCGCGCTGTCGGGACCATCTCGACGCGCAGCAGGCCCCGGGCAGTGGTGTCGGCGGATGCGGCGTCACGCGTGGCGGCAATCAGGCCGGCCTGACGCTCCTTCTCCCCGAGGCCGCACGACGCGGCGAACAGGACCGCGGCCGTCGCAGCAGCGAGTACCCGGGCTGTGTTCCTACTTGTCACGTCTTCCCCCCAGCAGTTGCCCGGCGAGCGTAGCCTCAGAGCCTCGTCGACCGTGAACCAGCCGTCATCATCGCTTGAACACGCCGGTGGCGCGGCGCGACGGCGGTGGCTGCGGGCTGGCGAGGGCGCCGTTGGCCCACACGTCGACCGCGGTAGCGATCCTCTCTCGGCGCGTGGTCGCCGATCCGTTCCCCGGTGCGTCCATGGCGCGGCGGAGCACCGTGTCGAAGAGATCGAAGGCGACGTCGGCAGGAACGGTGCCGCGCAGCAACGACGCCAGCTGGCCCCGCGTCTGCTGCCGCTGCGAGCGGCGCGCTTCGACGAACACGGCATGAGCATCGGGATAGTCCCGCTCGACCTCCTCCCAGAAGCGGGGTGCGAACCGGCGGGCATGCTCGGCCCACACTTCGGACGAGCGGACGATCGCATCGAGCATGGAGCCGGCACGCGGGCCGGCGGCGAGCTGCTCGCTCAGGCGCGCTGCCCAGCGCTCGAGCAGGCTTTCGACGAGGGCGCCCTTGCTTGGGAAGACCTTGTAGAGCGTCTTGGTGCTGATGCCAAGCTCGCGCGCCAGGTCGGCCATCACCACCGCGCCCGGGCCATGCCGGCTCGCGCGCCTGCCGAACGCGCGCAGGATCCGCTCCCGCTGGTCGTCCACGGACCCAGGATAGGAAACGCTCGGCTGCTGTGCAGTTTCCTCGCGCCTCAGCCCTGGACGCCCTTGGCGGGGCCGTAGATGCACTGGTCCTTGTCGTGCCAGGGGAACGGCTCCCCCGGTACTTCGCCGACCATGTAGCGCTGCCCGCCCAACACGTGACACCAGGCTCCGGATCGGGACGACTCGGGGTCGTCGCCGTCGGGGTCCCACCACTGCATGGCGAAGTAGTCCATGTAGGTGTAGTCGCCGTCGTCGTAGCCGCCGCCGATCGACCAGACGGGGTCGGGTACGCGGTGTGGTTGGGTCTTCAGTCCCTGCCAGAACGACTCGACGGTGAGGTGGGGGCCGGCCCACTGGATGCCGCCCGACAGTTGCTGCAGGCTGCGGAAGTAGCCGCTATCGGGATCTCCTTCGGGGTCGATCTCCTTGTAGGCGCGGTACCAGTCCTTGTCTTCGTCTTGGCGGGGCAGCTCGCCGGCGGTGATGCCCACCATGTGCCGGGCCTGGTTCGACTCGAGCAGCCGGGCGGCGGAGTTCGAGCCGAGACCGATCTGGACGTACTCCGGGAAGTACTCGATGCGCTGCGCCTCCCGGGTCATGGCGATGGGGGTGTAGACGTCGACGTAGAGGATGATCGTGGTGACGCCCTCCTGGCGCATCTTGGCCATCAGCCCGGCGATGGCCTGCTGGTTGTCGGTGAGGTTGTACTCGAGGCCGAGCGTGAGCTCGATCCCGCACCGCTCCAGGTATTCGCGGTACTGCTCGATGGCGCCGTAGCGGCTCTCATCCTGGTAGGCGATCACGCCCCACTTGCGGGGCGCGTCGTAGTCGAAGAGCGCGTCCTGGCGCTCGTTGAGGGCGCCGGGCGGGTCGAGACCGAACTGCTGGCACGACAACTCGCTCAGCATCTCGTGCATCTGGCAGCCGTCGGTGACGAACGAGTAAGCGTACGGGTGATTCTGCGCGTAGAAGGAGCAGTCGGGACCGATGGAGCCGAAGTCGATCATCTTCTGACGGAAGGTCTCCTGCATCGCCGCCGCGCCCTGACCGTAGCCGTCTCCGATCATGGCGAAGGCGCCGTATTCCTCCTTGGCCTTGCGCACCGACGCCCGTTGTTGGTCCTCGTCTTGGCTCGACTGCTTGACCACGTAGAACTGGAGGTAGCGACCGTGGAACTCGAAGCGTTCGTTGAAGTAGGTCTGCCAGACCTTGAGGTCGTGCTCCTCGGAGAAGTCGTCCGAGTCGAACTCCCGGTCGAGCCGGCCCTCGGGCGTGCGCGAGCTCGACCCGACGACGATGCCGAGGCGGACTTCGTCTTCGTATACGCCCGGCGCAGTGCGGCCGCCGTTGTCGCCGCCGCCCCACGCCGGCACGCAGCGATGGGAGTAGAGCGACTCCGTCTGTCGGGGCGGGTCGTCGCCGAAGCACCGGCCGCGCGGCGGCGCCGGCGGCGGCGTCTCCTGCTCGATGACGATCTCGTCCTCGATCTCGATCACCTCCGTCGGCTGGCCGCCCGCGGTCGCGGACGACGCGGCACGCATCGACTGGAGCAGCGTCTCCGGCGGCGCGTCGTCGGGCGGTGCGTCAGGCGAGAACGCCGCCGTCGTGCTCTGCTGGTCCTGCGGTGGCCGCAGCGCAGACGGCAACAGGAACGCCGCCAGCGAGACAGCGACCGCCATGTAGCCGACCGGGAGGTACTTCCCGACGGCGGTTCGGCGACGATGGGCAACCATGACTACCCCCTTGGTGCCATCCCGCCGCGGGGAGACTCTAGGCCGCCGGGCACGGCGCGCGGTGCTTCTAAATTCGGTTCAGCTAGTGCGGTGGCACAGAACTGACGACCGGTTTCCGCCGGTGCCTGAGGCGGTGGCGTGGTCGGAGCTCATGGCGTCGTCTTCAACCTCTGCGGTGGGAGACGACACCACGAGCGTCACACCTGGCAATGCGCTGTTACGGGTGGGGAGGTCGGCCCGCCCACTAGCCGCCGAGGATGCCGCGGTTCCCGCGCGGGCCGCGGAGTTCGGCGACGCACGCACGCGACTCGATGGCACCGTCGACCTTGACGTTGAGGTCGTCGTCGTGCGGCCACGCCGAATAGTCGCGGGCGTTAGGGTCGATCGCGACGTAGTCGGCGGCGCCCGCGTTCGGGTCGCCGCCCGTCGCGAACGTGTAGATGTCGCCGGGCGTGTCCTCGTCGTCGCCCTCGCGGAGCAACTCCGCGCTCACCAGCCATACGCCGCCGCCCCGGTGGACCGACTGCACGACGACGGCATTGCGGAAGGACCCGGCGCGGCGCTCGTCGAGGCGGCTGGCGAGCGTTTCCAGCACGCTGCGCTGCTCCAGGTTCGCGCAGCGGGCCTGGTCGACCTGGGGCGGAGCGCAGGCGACGAGGCCTCCGGCGGCGAAGGCCAGCACTGCACCGACGACAGCGCGCCGTGACGCCCTCATGACTGCCTTCCCCTGCGGCCGCGTGCCGCCTTCGCGGTCTTGGCCGCTTTGGCCACCTTTGACGCCTTGGTGGCACGGCGACGGGTACCGCCGTTGCGGCCACTGCGGCCCCGGCGGGCGCCCACGAGCTCGGCGGGAACCCACAACCGGGCGTAGAAGCCATCGCTCGCGAGGAGCTCGTCGTGGGTCCCGGCCTCGACGAAGTGACCCTTCTCGATCACGACGATGAGATCGGCGCGGCGGGCGACCGAGTCGCGGTGGGTGATGAGGAGAACCGTGCGGCCGAGTCCCAGGATCGCGTCGAGGGCGGCCGCCTCGGTCTCGGTGTCGAGGGCCGACGTCGCCTCGTCGAGCACGAACACGTCGGGCGACGTGAGCCACGCCCGCGCCAAGGCGATGAGCTGGCGCTGGGCCTGGCTGAGGTTGCGGCCTTCCTCTTCGACCGCGCCGTTCGGAACGGCGAGGAGGGCGTCGTACCCGCCGATGGCGATCGCGGCCGCCTCCACGTCTTCCTGGCTGGCGTCGGGGCGGGCATAGGCGATGTTGTCCCATACGCTGCCCCGGAAGATGAAGTCGTCCTGGGGCACCACACCGATGCGCCGGCGGTAGTCGCCGAGGGCGTAGTCGCGGATGTCGGTGCCGTCGACGAGAATGCGGCCCTCCACCGGGTCGTAGATGCGGCTCACCAGCTTGGCGATGCTCGATTTTCCGGCGCCGGTCTGGCCCACGAGCGCGATGACATCGCCGGGGGCGACCTCGAGCGTCAGGTTCTCGAGCGTCTTCTTGTCGGTACCGGGGTAGGCGAAGCTCACGGCCTCGAAGTCGATGCCACCGTCGAGGGGCACGGGCACGGGGACAGCCTGGCCGGGCGGTGGCTCCTCGGGCAGGATCGGCGCATCGTAGAGCTCGCGCAGCTTGCGGAACGAGACGCGCACGTTCACCCAGAACTGCCAGTAGCGACCGAGCCGCGGGATCCGGTCCATGGAGTCGTCGATGTAGGCCTCGACTGAGACGAGGACGCCGATCGTGAGCGCGCCGACCAGCACCATGTCGCCGGCCACCGCGAAGACGAGCGCCGTCGCCAGCCGGCTGAGCAACTGCATGAGCTCCTGGTAGACGTTACGGATGGTCGCCGCCTCCCGCTCGGCGTGGCGCACTCCCCAGTTCATGTCGCGGTAGCCCTGGCGTTCGCGGGCCTCGAGCCCGAACGACTTGATCAGGTACCGCCCGGAGAAGTCCTCTTGCAGCCGGTTGAACACGTCGCCCTTGCGTTCGCGTGCCCTGGTGTAGGCGCGGTCGAGGAACGGGAGCTGGATGAGCGTGACGACGACGCCCAGGGGGATGAAGAAGACCATGAGGACGGTGATCGAGGGCGCCAGCAGAGCCGCGACGATCAGCGAGAAGACGAAGATGCCGCCGGTCTCCAGGACTCGGAACAGGTAGAGCTCGCAGAACCGAGAGATCCGGCCGAGGTCGATAACGGCACGCGACGCGATCTGGCCGGGAGCCTCGCGATCGTAGAAGTCGATGCCGAGACTGGTGAGTCGGGAGAGGAGGCGCCGGCGCAGTACGTAGACGATCCCGCCGTCGACCGAAGCGGAGAGGATGCGGAAGAAGGCGCGGGCCACCGGTACCAGCCCACCAACGATCGCGATAGCGGCGCCGTAAAAGAGCGCCGATCCGAGCTCCCGGTCGTTCATGGCGTCGGACATGAGGCCGGTGATGCGCTCCGGAAGCAGCCCCACGAGCGTCACGATCACGAGGAGGAGCGCGCCGACCGCGACGCGCGCCTTCATCGGGGCGAGCGCGGACCGCATGGTGGGCCGGGTGACGCCGTCCGCCGCGTAGACCTCCCTCACAGGAGGCTGGTCGTTGCCCAGCTTGCTGTTCGCGATGTGGCGGATCAGGGCGGGGTCGTAGGGTCGCTCGCGGAGACCTGACTCGCGGGTCTGGCGTTCGGGGTCAGCAGGGACGGCGGCGACTTCGGGCGGCGGGTCGGGTAGCGCGACGATGCGGTCGGCGATGGTCTCCGGCCCTTCGCGCCGGGTGAGGCAGACCACCGCCGTCCGGGGGGCGTGGGCCTTGATGCGCCGGAGGATCTCTACCTCGGTGGCGGGCGGTACGGCGGACAGGGCGTCGTCGAGGATAAGGACGCGCGGCGGCTCGATCAGGGCCCGGGCAAGGGCGAGCCGCTGGCGCTGGCCGCCCGACACGCTGAGCCCCTCGTGGGCGAGGACAGTGTCGAGACCGGCGCCGAGCTCCTCGATGACCTCTTCGGCCATGGCGGCATGCAGGGCGGCGCGCAGAGCGTCCGGTTCGGGGCGATGGTCGGCAGCGCCCATCGCCAGGTTCTCACGCACGCTGCGGGCGAACAGGAAGGAGTCTTCGTCGACGAGGCGAATCACCTGCCGCACCTCGGTGCGATCGAGGACACGGAGGTCCGCGCCGTCGAGCACGGTGACGCCGTCTTCGGGGACCCGCTCGCCGGCGGCTATGGCGGCGAGCGTGCTCTTCCCGGAGCGCCGGCTGCCGGTGACCACACCGAGCTCTCCCGGAGCGACGGCGAGGTCGACGGCTTCGAGCACCCGGCGCCCCGCGACCTCGAGGCTCACGTCGCGCAGCTCGAGGCCGGTCGAGGGTTCTGGCAGGTCCTCGGTGTCGCGGCGCGCCCGTTCCGGGGGCGCCCACGTGATCAGCTCCTGCACGCGGCCCACGGCCGTCTTGGCCCAGTACCAGAGCCCGAGAGCCTCGTCGAAGAAACCGACCAAGCCGACGACGCGGCGGGAGGTCGTGACGAAGACCAGGAACACGCCGACCGTCATCTGGTTCCACGCCACGACGAGGAGAGCGCCTAGCAGGAACACGACAGCACGGAAGCTGATGGGGACGGCGTCGAGAATGACGTCGAACTTGGCGAGGAACTTTCCCAGGGTCATCCGGAATCGGTAGTGCTCCCGAGCCGCCTCGTCGAGGCGGCGGTGGGCTTCGTCCTCGCGTCCGTACGCCTTGACCACACGCATGCCGCGCACGGGCTCGTCGATGGCCTGGGTGGCGATGGCGTTCTGGTTGGAGCGCAGGTAGGTGTAGGCCCACACCCTCTTACGCATGCGGTTGACCAGGAAGATCGTGACCGGGAAGGAGGCGATCGTGACGAGGCTCAGCATGACGTTGACGGAGAAGATCGTGATGATGCCGGCGCCCACGAAGATGCTTGCGTAGAGCGGCGCCGGGAGGAACCGGATGAGCGTCTCGACGGCGTCGAGGTCGGAGCCCACGCGGGCGAGGAGCTGGCCGGTCGACAGCGAGTCGAGCTCCTTAGGCGGAATCCGCTGCAAGCGGTCGTAGACCCAGTTCCGCAGCTCGAACTCGACTGTCCAGCCGATCTTGTCGCCGAGCTGCTCGGCGACAATCCCGACGACGAAGCTCATCACCGCGAGGATGACGAGCTGCTGCACGAGCGGCCCCAGGGGGGCGGTGCTCTCGATGATGCCCGCGTCGATCACTAGCGCCAGCCGCCCGAGCGTCAGCACAATGAGGACCGTCTGCACTGTGTAGACGACCATCAGGGCGATGATCCACGCGCGCTGTTGGACCAGCATCCGCCAGAGGATCGAGCGGCGGAAGTCCCTCCAGAACAGCCGGAAGCTGTCGAGCCGCGACAGCTCCGCGGCCGTCGGCGTTGAGGTCGGCGCGGTCATCGCCGCCGCCCGTCATGCCCCTCGAAAGTCTCACGCGTCATATGGACGCGTGCGCGGACGTTTCCTTGCGGCATCAGTCCCCCTCGATCACGATCCCCAGCGGCCACGTGCGGCTACCCCCGGTCGGCCGATTCGGTGCCCGATCATAGACGCGCGCCCGGCGGCGCGGAAACTGGGCCCCGTCGCAGCGTTTCCGCACTATCATGCCGAGGCTCGGGTCTGGGGCCCGGGTGGGGGAGGTTCCGGATGGTAAGCGTGCAAGTCGCGGACGGAGCAGCCGCGGGTGGTCCGCGCCGCGCCTACGAGCGGCCGGCGTTCATCGCGGCGGCGATCGGGCTCGTCGCCGTCGCCGTACTCGTCTTCGTTCGACCCGGCACGACCACGAGCGCGGTTGACGCGACGGCGATCGAGGTCACCGGTCCGCAGGGCATCGCGCCCGACGAGGGCGCCGCGCCGCCCGAGGCCGCGCCGGTCGCGCCACCGCAGCTCGGACGGTACGCGGCCCAGACGAAGCTCACACTGGTCGGCGACAACTCGGGTGGACGCACGACGACCAACCGAGATGTGCAGTTCGAGGTGCTCCCGGTGCAGGGCGGCGAAGAGGGCGCGCCACTCTTCACGATGGGCGTACCCCGAGGCGGCACGAGAAACGTGATCGCCTTCCGCGACGACGGGGCGTACCTCGTGGCACGGGAGTCGCTCGACGGGTGTGTCTTCGATCAGCCGCTCAAGCGCTGGGCGAGCCCGATGGCCGTCGGCGACGCGTGGAGCGCGGAAGGGAGCTGTACACAGGAAGGGGGCCGCGGCCGGGGACCCGCCCGGGACGTATCGCTAACGCTCAGCTCGCAGGTGACGGGAACGAAACAGGTCACGGTGGGGGATGCAGTTCTCCAGACGTTCGTGATCGAGACCTCCCTCAACACATCAGAGAAGGCTGACTTCCGTGGGAACCAGCAGGTGATCACCCGCGTGGAGCGCGAAGTCCAGCTCTTCGCCCCGCAGATCGGTCTGCCGGTCGAGCTCACGAGCAACATCGCGACGGTCATCCGCAACGGCTCAGAGGAACAGAGGATCGACAGCACCCAGACGCTGACGCTTCTCGTCACCCAACCAGGAGGCACGGGATGAGCGCGGTCATCGAGATCACGAACCTCACCAAGCGGTTCGGCCCTCTGGTCGCGGTCGACAATCTCAGCTTCAGCGTCGACGAAGGCAAGGTGTGCGGCTTCCTAGGGCCCAACGGAGCCGGCAAGACGACGACCCTCCGATCGTTGCTCGGCCTCGTGCACCCCACCTCGGGCTCAGCCACCATCCTCGGCCAGCAGTACCGTCACCTCGCCAAGCCGCTGTCGGCGGTCGGCGCCGTGCTCGAGACCACCGGGTACCACCCGGGCCGAAGCGCGAAGAACCACTTGCGGTACCTGACTGCCGCCGCGGGCCTACCCAAGTCGCGGGTCGACGACGTGCTCGAGCTCGTCGACCTCGGCGGCCGGAAGAACTCGAAGGTCGGCAACTACTCGATGGGGATGAAGCAACGTCTCGCGCTGGCAGCCGCCCTGCTCGCCGACCCGCAGGTGCTGCTGCTCGACGAACCCGGCAACGGCCTCGACCCGCAGGGAATGCGCTGGCTCCGCAACTTCGTCAGGAAGTTCGCCGACGAAGGGCGCACCGTCGTGATCTCGAGTCACGTGCTCGCCGAGGTCGCGCAGACCGTCGATGAAGTGGTCATCATCAACAAGGGCCGAGCCGTCATGCAGTCGTCGATGATCGATCTGCGGAGCAGCGCGGGCGAGCGGGTGCGCGTACGGACGCGCCAGCCGGCCAAACTCCGCAAGCTGCTCGACGCGAATGGGCTCGAACACCGCGACGCCCGGCGCAACGAACTCGTCGTCGAAGGCGCCACGACCGAGGCGGTCGGCGCCCTCGCTGCGAAAGGCGGGATCCCCCTCCTCGAGCTCACCCAGGAAGGCGGCAGCCTCGAGGACATCTTCTTCGAGCTGGTGGGCGCGCCCGAGGAAGCCATCGACATGGAGGAAGAGGAGATCAGCTTGTGATCGGACTCATCACCGCCGAGTTGGTCAAGATCCGGACGACGAAGACCTTCTTCGGCCTCACCATGGGGGCGATCCTCTTCGCGTCGCTCGCCGTCATCGCCACGATCTTGACGGGCGGAGGCGGCGGCCAGTTCCTCACGCCCCGTGGGTTCGCGTCCCTGGGCAACGTCGCGTACATCTTCTCCGGCGTGCTCGGCGTGCTCGTCATCACCGGCGAGGCGCGCCACTCGACGGCCGACCACACGTTCCTCGTCACGCCCAACCGCACGAAGGTCGTGCTCGCCAAGACGGCCGCGGCGCTCGCCGCCGGCGCCGTGATGGGCTTCATCGTCGAAGTGGCGATATTCGCCATCGGCCTGCCGCTGCTGGCGTCGCGCGGCGTTAGCTACTCGTTCGAGGCCGGCATCCTCGTGGCCATCTTCTGGCAACTCTTCGCCATCGGCGTCATGGCGGTCTTCGGGATGGCCGTCGGCGCGCTCGTCCGCAACCAGATCGCCGGCATCGTGCTCGTCGCCGGGTGGCTGTTCCTCGGAGAGAACCTCGTCCTGAACCTGCTCCTCCCTGATCTGTCGCGCTACGGCGTCGTCGCCGCGTTCCAGTCGCTCGCGGGCGGAGGCGCGTTCCGGCTGTGGGCAGGGTTCCTTCTCCTCGCCTACCTCCTCGTGCTGGGCGGCCTGGGGACGGCTCTGCTCGAGCGGCGCGACCTCACCTGAGGTGCCCCGGTCTCTGCTCGTCGCGGTTGCGATCGTGGTGGCGGCCGGCTTGCCCGCGTGCTCCGGTGGCGCCGGCATAGAGGCGGGCGCTCCCGAGGCGCCGGCGATGTCGACAGCCCGCCTGCCCACGACGACCGCGGCAACGGCGCCGGCCGCGCCAGCGGCGTCTACCGCGCCCGTAGAAAAAGAGGTCGGCGGCGCACGGGAGGGGGTCGCGGACGATGTGTCGAGCGCGATCCGGGCCCAGGTCGTCGACACGACCGGCCGGCCGCGACCGAACGTTCCGGTGGTGTTCAGCGGCCCGGAGTCGTACCGGCTGGTCACCGACTCGAGCGGACTCGTGGCTGCCGATGTGGTGGCGGGCTTCTACGACGTGGCGGTGCCACCGGGTTGCGCAGACGACGTCGAGGTGACGGGTGGTGCCTCCGCGGAGGTGTATGCCCCGCCCGGTCAAGTGGCCGAAGGTGAGCTCGCCATCGGATGGCGGCGGCGTTTCGCACCTGACACGGAGAAGTTTGGCACTCGCTACGAACCCGCGGACGGTTCGGGTAACCAGGACTCGCTCGCGCGGTGGCGTCCCGACACGCCCTATGTGGTGTCGTTCACGGTTGTCGACCGGTGCGGCGGCACCCCTGCACCGGGCGCGTCGATCGACGTGTGGCGTGCAGCCGGATCCGACAACCTGACCATCCTCGAACAGTCGACGGGCGCCGACGACGCCGCGATCGGACGTGTGCACGCGCTGTGCTCGGGATCGGGGGTGATCCGGCTCACGCTGAGCGATCCGGAGAATCCCGCCGAGCCGCCGGCCGATCTGCTGGCGCGTTCGAACCAGGGCTACGGCCGGCCCTCGTGTGGCGGCTGAGCCCTCCTAGCCCTGCCCCCTCTTCATGCTCGTTCTGGCAGCGGAATCCCGCCGGATCCGGCGGGATTCCGGTGCCAGAACGAAGAGCGGATGAAGAGCGGATGTTGCCGATAGGGCATCGGTGGTTGCTACTCTCCACCGCGAGGGGGAAGCCGCCGCATGGGGGAACGAGGTGGGTCCGACGCATCGACAGGGTTGTACTTGCGGCGAGCCGGAGCGGGTCAACGCCGCGCACCGGGTCCCACCATCCCGCCGGACGCCGACCCCGTGTTGATCGATCGCCGTAGGGAGTTGTAGCCGCGAGCCCCGAGCTACAGGCTCGCAAAGGAGGTTGGGGGATGCCGGTGAGGACCGGGACAAGGGGTCGGGCGCCGATGGCACAGTACGTGCCGGTCGGTTACCTGGTCGTGGCGACGGCACTGGCGGCGCTGCTGTTGCCGACGGTGCTGCGGCCACCGCAGGATCAGCAGAGCACCACCGCGGCCTTCTCGCCCGATGCCCCGCCCGACGACGCGCCGCCGGAGGTCGTGCTCCAGTCGCTGCGGTCCGCGTCGTCGGCGACCGCGGGCGGTGTGCCGGAGGAACAGATCATCGAAGAGGAGATCGTGACGGTCGAAGCCGAGGCGCCGCCCCCGGGCCGGGCGAGCCGGGGGCGCTGCTTCGGCGACCCGCCGCGCCAGACCGAGTCGCTCTACTCGCACCTGTGCGTGCCGGCGTGGACTGGCGCCGACAACGGCGGCGCGACCGCCCCGGGCGTCTTCGAGGACGAAGTCCGCGTCACGCTCGCCGTCGGCCTGAGCTCCGAGGTGCCCGAGGGCCGGCTCGACCGCGAATTCCACGCGAGCGACGTCGACGACACGCGCCACCTGAAGGTGTGGCAGACGTACTTCAACGAGCGCTTCGAGTTCTACGGCCGGTACCTGCAATTCTACATCATCCGCCAATCGGCCACGAACGCCGACCAGCAGCGCTCGACGGTACAGACGGCGAAGGATCAGTACGAGACCTTCGCCATGCTCGGCAACGCCTCCAACGCCGTGAACGAGGCCATCCGGCTCGGGATCGTCGACTTCGGATCGGTCAACAACCCGGTGCCCTTCTACAACGACGGCTTCCCGTACGCCTACTCGTTCACGATGGACTCGTGGCAGACGCGCTACATGGCCAGTGAGGTCGCGTGCAAGCACTACGTCGGGCGACCTCCCGGCGACCTCAACGAGCGCCAGGACATCTCCTTCAACTACGACGAACCGCGCAAGTGGGGCGTGATCGCGTACCAGGACAACACCCGCACGGGCGCCGTCGACATGTACACCGACCTGATCGAGCGGTGCGGTGGTGAAGTAACCCTCTCGCAGGAGTACAACCTCACCGACAACGCCCAGTCGATCGGCGGGACGATGGGCAAGATGAAGGCCGCCGGCGTCACGACGTTGTTGCTGGGAGTCGACGGCATCACCCCGTCACTCCTGACCTCAGAAGCCCAGCGGATCCAATACTTCCCCGAGTACATCCACGCCGGCACCGGCGGGACCGATTCCAACAGCACCGGGCGGTTGCTGGAACCGAACCAGGCGCGCCACATGGTCGGCCTCAGCCCGAACGAGATCCCGAGGGCGGACGAGGACAAGGACTGGTACCGCGCCTACAAGGAGATCGACCCCAACGGCGATCCCGACGCCAGCTTCTTCCGCAGCCTCCAGCAGGTCGCGGGCGGGGTTCAGCACGCCGGGCCCGACCTCAACCCGCTGACGTTCTGGCACGGGCTCAGCAGCCAGCCGTACCGGGCTCCCGAGCCGGACTGGTCCATCGGCGGTGGCTACCGGGAGAGCTTCGACTTCGTCGCCCAGAAGGACCTCACCTACGAGGACTACATGTCGCTCATCTGGTTCGATCCAGAAGGGGATGATCCCGACTCGTCGCGGAGCGGCGCGTGGTGCCACGTGTTCAATGGGAAACGGTTCAAGGTAGGGGAGATCCCGACTGATCCGATTCCGTGGTGGGACAACAGCCAATGCATCCACTCGCCACCGAAGGGCACGCAGGGTTGAACTCTGGAGTGCTTGGCGTCCGGCTTCGGGACGCGAACCACGCCATCGTCACACCGACGTGACGGGTCAGGTGCGGTTGCGGCGGGCCTGTTCGCGACGCCGGCGGGCCGCGGGGGTCATCGACGCGTAACCCGCGGAGAACAGAAGCAACACATCGACGATCTCTTCGATGTCGGGATAGCGGCCTTCGAGGTGCCCGAGAGCGAGCGAGTCGGTGAGCGCGATCAGCCCATCCGCGATCATTGCCAACTTGCGTTCCTCGGCGGGAGTGCTGTGCGGCACTCCTTGTTCCGCGAGGTCGGCTTCGAGGCCCTTCCGGTTGGCGTCGAGGAGGGACCTCGTAAACTCCCCGAGAGGGCTGGTCGGATCGAGGCGGCTCCGCAGCACCAGGCGGAAGATCTCGGGATGGGCAAGCTCCTCCACGAGCGGAACCCGGAAGGTGTCTCGCGCCCGGCTGGGTTCCCGTTCGGACCGGTACCGTCGGCGGGCGGCTCTCGAAGAACGTCCACGATCGCGCCAGACCTCCTGGATCAACTGGCGCAGCAAGTCGTCCATGTCGGAGAAGTGCACGTAGAAGCTCGACTGGGCGATCCCGGCGCGACGCGTGACGTTCACGGTGGTGAGGCCGGCTTCCCCTTCCTCGTCGAGGGCTTCGAGCGCGGCCTTGAGTAGGCGCTCACGGGTCGCGGCCTTCGATGCGCTTCTCGTCTCGACATGACTCGCCACAGGGCGTCCCCTCGGGTGGTCGTCCGCTGTTAACACGCTAGCGGGGCGGCGATCCCGGCCTAAGCCAATCGTTCGAGAGGCGGCGCTACGGCCACATTGAGGGCTTCCCGCACCCGGCCGCGCCGGTCGTGCACCAGCACGGTGCCTCCTCCGACGTCGGCCACCATGCGGCGGGCGACCTCTATCGCGTCGGCCTGGGTTATTCCGGCGGCGCCGGCGCCCGACGGAGTGATCGACACCTGCCAACGTGTGTTGTCCTTGGTGACGACTGCCGTCGTGACGCCACGCCGCTTCCCCCGTATGTCGGACACCTGACCCCCCAGGCGGACGAGTGACTAGCCGACCGATACCCTATCGGTCAACTCGGCTTTGCGCAAACCACTCGTTTGTCGGGGAAGTGTCGTGTAGTTAGAATGTCGAACCATATTTCGAGGACGGAGGGGGACCAGATGACCGACGTGGTGGAGGAGATCGCCGGCGCCGAGCGCGCCCGGGTGCTCGCGCGTGAGTGGATCGAGGAGAACTGGGACCCGCAGCTCACGATCCTCCAATGGCTCGAGCGGCTGGCGGACTCGGGCTGGGCCAAGCCGACCTGGGCGCGCGGCTCCTTCGGACTCGGGCTGACCAACGACGAGGCCGCGGCCGCAGCCGAGGAGTTCCGCAAGATCGGCGCACCCGGACCCCAGGGAGGCTTGTCGATGCTGGCCGCGCCGACCATCGTCGCCCACGGCAGCGAGGAGCAGCAGAAGCGCTTCGTCCGCGCCATCCTCACCAACCAGGAGACGTGGTGCCAGCTCTTCAGCGAGCCGGGCGCAGGCTCTGACCTGGCGAGCCTTCAGACCCGTGCGATGCGCGACGGCGACGAGTGGATCGTCAACGGCCAGAAGGTCTGGACTTCAGGAGGCCAGTTCGCGGACTTGGGGATGCTCATCGCCCGCACCAATCCGGACGCGCCTAAGCACAAGGGCATCTCGTGGTTCGCATTCGAGATGCGCCAGCCCGGGGTGGAGGTGCGGCCGCTTCGGCAGATGACGGGTGGGGCGTCGTTCTGCGAAGTGTTCTTCACCGACGCGCGCGTGCCCCACGAGAATCTCGTGGGCGGCGAGAACGAGGGCTGGGCCGCCACGCTCACCACCCTCGCCAACGAGCGCGTCAACCTCGGCGCCGGGGGCGCGGGAGGCTTCGCGACGACTGCGCCCGCCGGCCGGCGGCAAGCGGACGCGCTCAAGGCGCCGGTCGGCGAGTTCGTCGAGCGGGCGCGTGCCCGGCGGGCGGAGGGCGGTCGCCGCGGCGGACGCGGAGGCGGTCGCGCTGGTGGTCGCGGGGGCGGTCGCGGCGGGCGGGGCGACATGATGGTGGGGCTCGCCAAGTCTCTGGGACGCAATCACGACCCGGTGCTTCGTCAGCAGATCGCGCAGCTCTACACGCTTCAGAACGTCAACCGGTGGAATGGGATGCGGGCCAAGGCAGCGGTGGCGTCGGGCCAGCGGCCGGGACCCGAGAACTCCCTCGGCAAGCTGATGACGTCCCACATAGTTAGGGCGTCACGCGACGTCGGGATGGCGATCGTGCAAGCGGGCGGAATGCTCAGCGGGGCTGATGCACCCATCAACGGCGGGATCACCTCACAGTTTCTGAGCAGTCCCGCTCCGTCGATCTATGGCGGGAGCGACCAGGTGCAGCGGAACATCATCGGTGAGCGCGTCCTCGGCCTCCCCAAGGAGCCCGATCCCTACGCCGACGTTCCCTTCCGGGAGCTGAAGGTCGGCACCCAGCGCAGCGAGGGATAGCGGCCGGCCGTGAGCGAAACGTCATCGGGGAGCGCCGCCGACGCAGATCTGGCGCGGTACGGGCGCCAGATCACGCTCCTGGCCCGGGTGGTCGAGGCGACGCTCGGCGATCTGTCGCTCACGGGGTACCGCGTACTTCTCCTCGTCGAGCAGGGCGACGAACGGTCGTCGGAGATCGCGCGCCAGCTGGCAGTGGGCCGGCCCACGATCACCTACGCAGTCGACGCCCTCGTGGAGAAGGGACTGCTCGAGCGGGAGACCGCCGAGGAGGACCGGCGCGTGACTCGGTTGAGTCTGACGAGGCAAGGACGAGATGCTCTCCGTCGTGCCGACCGGGCGATCAGCGCGCGGCTCCGGCCGGTCTTCGACCGTTTGGATGACTCCGCTGCTGCCCTCCGTTCCCTCGACGAAGTTCATGCCGCCACGCTCGCATCCCGGCCCGAATGGATCCGCCGGGTCGCGGCGCGCCGCAAACGGAGGAAGACCGAGGCCAACTAGATGCGCCGGTAGTGTCCCGGCGATGACGACCCTTCTCGACGATCTGAAGCTCGCACCGAGCGGCGAAGGCGAGTGGACGGCCGAGCTCGCAGATCGGTGGAGTGTCGGACGCAACCAGAACGGTGGCGTCCTGCTCGCGACTGCGTCCGGCGCGCTGGCCGAGACCGCCGGCCAGCCTGATCCGTTCGCGGTCACCGCGCATTACTTCGCCGCGGCCGAGGCCGGGTCTGCAACCGTGCGCGCGACCCTCGTCAAACCGGGACGCACCTACGCGAGCGCCGTCGGTGAGCTGTGGCAGGGTGACCGCGAGCGGGTTCGCCTTGTGGGGTCGTTCGGCGACCTCGGCGTCCGGGCCGCCGAGGGTCCCTCGCTTCGCGCCGCGTCGCCGCCAGGTATCCCCGACCCCGCCAAGTGCGACGACCTCTTCGAACTCCTCGTCGCCGGCCCTGTCGGCGAGCGCGCGCTGACTAAGTCGCTCCAGAACTTCGAGATCCGAGTGGATCCGGGCCGCGGCTGGGAAAGCGGTCCGGACACCGCGCCCGCGCTGAGTGGGTGGATCCGGCTACGCGACGACGACACCGTCACCCCGCAGATGCTGCTTGCGATCGCCGACGGGTTCCCCCCGACGTTGCTCGGCCACACCGAGATCGGCTGGCTCCCTACGATCGAACTTACGGTGCACGTCTTCGGAGTGCCCGCGGTGGACGAGCCCTGGCTGCGCGCCGAGCTGAACACCCGCAGCGTGGTTGGTGGCCTCCTTGACGAGGATGGTGAGCTCTGGGACGCGACCGGTGCGCTGGTCGCCCGATTCCGTCAGCTCGCAATGCTCATCCCCCGAACTTGAGGCAATAACGAACGGATTCCGTTCGTTATTGCCTCAAGTTGGACGGGAACTAGGGTCGGCCGGCGATGCGGCTACGGATATTCACGGAACCTCAGTTCGGCGCGACCTATGAGCAGTTGCTCGCGGTGGCCAAGACCACCGAGGAGGAGGGATTCGACGCCTTCTTCCGCTCCGACCACTACCTCCACTTCGGTGGCGATCCGGGTCCGGGCTCGACCGACGCGTGGGTGAGCCTCGCGGGCCTGGCGCGTGAGACCAGCCGAATCAGGCTAGGCACCCTTGTTACGCCGATCACGTTCCGGCTTCCGGGGCCGCTTGCCATCTCGGTCGCGCAGGTCGACGCCATGAGCGGCGGACGGGTCGAGCTCGGCATCGGCGCGGGTTGGTACGAAGCCGAGCACAAGGCCTATGCCATCCCGTTCCCGCCTATGGGCGAGCGCTTCGCGCAACTCGAGGAGCAGCTGGAGATCGTCACCGGTCTGTGGGCGACCGAACGGGGCGAGAAATTCAACTTCAGCGGCGAACACTTCTCGGTCGTCGACTCCCCTGGACTGCCGAAGCCAGCGCAGACCCCGCGTCCGCCGATCATCATCGGCGGCGCCGGACCTCGCCGCACACCTCGCCTCGCGGCTCGCTTTGCCGACGAGTTCAACACACCGTTCTTCCCCGACCCCGAACTCGCCCGCGGCGCGTACGACCGCATCCGCCGTGCGTGCGAGCGCATCGATCGCGACCCCGCCACCATGCGCTTTTCTGCTGCGCTCACCGTGTGTTGCGGGAAAGACCAGGCCGAGCTCGAGCGGCGCGCAGCACGGATCGGTCGTCCCCTAGACCGGTTGCGCGGCGGCGCGGCCGGCACGCCCGCCGAGCTCGTCGATCGCCTTGCCGCCTACGGCGAGGCCGGTGCCGAGACGGTCTACCTCCAGGTGCTCGATCTCGACGATCTCGACCACATCAGGCTGATCGCGTCCGAAGTCCTCCCGAACTTGAGGCAATAACGAACGGATTCCGATCGTTATTGCCTCAAGTTCGGCGGGTGGAGGGTGGCGGCAAGGTGCGCGGTGAAGTCACCCGGCCGGCTCGACGCGTTCAGTCCGCTCGTCGACGGCATGAGGTAGAGCGGCCGGCCACCGAAAGGCGCCGGCTGCCAGCCTGACGTGGCACCGCGGTCGACGGCGGTCCGATACCCCTCGAGCCCCACGAAGCAGACCGCCGCGGGCTCGAGCCATTCGACCAAGCGGCGCACCCGCTCGACGCCGGCCTCGTACTCTGCGCGAGTCACCTCGGCCGAGCGGGCCGTCGCCCGCTTGACCAGGTCGGTCATCCCGAGCGCATGCTCGCGAAGTGCGGCGACGGGATCCCGTTCCTGATCGACCACCTCGGCAGCGCGAGCGGCTGCCCAAAAGCGGTTCGAGGGACGGGCGAAGCCAACCCCCGCGTCGGCGGCATACAGGCTCGGATTCAGCCCGCAGACGAGCAGCCGCATGTCCGGGCCGACCGTGTCGGGCAGCGAACGCGCCCGCGAGGCGTTCGCCGCGAGCGCGGAGTCGGCCGTCGTGATCTCGACCTCTGCGAACCCGGCGCCGATGAGCAGATCAGCGAGACGCTCCTCCGGTCGGTCTCCGAAGTAGTGGGCGGGCAAGTCTCCGCCGTCGCGGTGACCCGCCTCGCGGTGGTGGACGCGGAGAGCAACCGGGGCTCCTACCCCAAGCGACCAGTGGAGGTCAGCCAACGCCATCGGCACGCGGCGCGAGGGCAGATGCTGGTACTCGCGCGCCTGACTCCCGTAGATCGCCACTGTGGCTGTGTCCATACTCTTCGGCTCTTCGCTCGTATTCTTCTTCACCTCGTCACCGCTCATGCCCGTCCTCCACACCGCCGTCCTCGCGCGCATAGGGACCAAGTCGCAGAACGGCCCGACCGTCAGCAGCGGTGGCGGTGATGCGCGTAACCCGGCCCGACGAGCCGACGTCGACGGCGAGGTCGTGAGGTGCGCCTGCGGCAATGGTCTCCAGCACACCTGCTACGTCGTCGAAGGGGATCGTCTTGGTGATTGGGACGCTGGCCCACTCGCCGTCCGCCCGAATGACTGCCATCCCGCTGCCCACGACGAGGAGTTCCGTGTCGGGCTCGGGTAGCTGCCATCGCGTCTCACCGCGTGCCATTGTCACATGGCCCGAGACGCGGAACGGGGGCGCGCCAGCCGCGGTGACCGTGAGCGTGACAGCCGCCGAGCGCGCTCGGAGGCTGCGCGCCGCGGCGTCCGCGGCGCTCGGGCGCGCCTCGCCCGCAGATCCCGGGCGCCAGACCACCGCGCTCAACATGGTGACCAACGTCGTGGTCAGGATGAGCGGCAGGATGACGAGCCGTTCCCGTCGACGCATCGCTTCCCCCAGTTCCCCTCGAGCTGTCGGAACTTGAGGCAATAACGAACGGAATCCGTTCGTTATTGCCTCAAGTTCGGTGCGGGGGAAGGGGCGTCGCGGTCAGAAGCCGGCGGCCGCGCCGTGGAGGCTACGCGGATCGGCCGCGCCCGCCAAGAGGTCGTCTTCGATCTGGATCGCGTGAGCGTGGCCGAAAGGACCCGTCCAGGGCGCGGTGGACATCACCGCGTGGCCCCGGGCCGCGAGGCCATCGAACCACTGCGCCGGCGCGACCGCCTCGACGGCGAGGCGGATCGCGTCGTGATCGTCCCAGGTGCCCCAACCCATCTCCGGACCGGAGAGGACCCAGCGAGGCGCGGCGACCGCATCGCCCACCGCCTGTCCATTGCGATAGAGACGAGTGAGCAGCTGGAGGAGGACTTGGGGCTGGCTATCGCCACCCATGGTGCCCAGGACGCAGTCGACCGTGCCGTCAGACCTTGTAACGAGCGCCGGGGCGAGGGTGTGAGGCGGCCGGCGCCGTGGCCCGTACTCGGCCGGGTGACCGGGCACGAGCGAGAAGCCGGCGCCGCGGTTCTGCAGAAAGATACGGACGCCCGGGACGATCTTCATCGATCCCCAACCGGTGAAGTTCGACTGGATGAGCGACACCGCCATCCGGTCACCATCGACGACGCAGAGGTACATGGTTCCGCCGTCCGCGTAGGACTCCGAAGACAGGGGGACCCGGCTTCGCGGATCCACGGCGTCGCGGCGCGGTTGGAGGCGCTCGGGCGCGACGAGAGCGAGGCCGTCGGCATGCTCGTGCAGCACCTCGTTCCGGTCGTAGGCGGCGAGGCGGCTGCTCTCGACGAGAAGGTGCGCCCATGCGGGGTCGTCCGGGTTGGTAGGGATGTCGAGTACCTCTGAAATCCATGCACTCGCAAGGGTGAGGTAGCCCTGCGAGTTGGGAGGCACCGTCCAGAGGCGACGG
>CAZWDB010000034.1:0-39953 GCA_964632885.1 uncultured Acidimicrobiales bacterium
CGAGTTCCTCGACCACCGCGTCGGTCACCTTGGTCACGAGGTCCTTGGAGACCTGGGCGCCGTAGATGTCGGCGACATGGTCGACGATGTCTCCGGTCGTGAACCCTTTCGCGTACAACGAGATCACATGATCATCGAAGCCTGACAGCCGGCGGGAGTGCTTCGGCACGATCACCGGGTCGAAGCTGCCCGCACGATCTCTCGGGACGTTGATCCTCACCGGACCGACATCGGTCTGGAGGGTCTTGGGGCTGGTGCCGTTCGAGGCGTTGACGGAGTCGCTGCGTTCGTGGCGTTCATAGCCGAGCTCTGCGGTCATCTCGACCTCGAGCGCCGTCTCCAGGATCTGGCCCACGATCCCCGACAACAGCCCGTCGGGGCCGACGAGGTCGAGGCCGCCTTCGCGGGCCCGGACCACCAGCTCCTCAGCCAGCTCCTGATCCGAGGCGTTGCGCGGCAACCGGAACTCCTTCTTCGGCGACGGTGTCCCTCCCGCCGCCGTGCACGATCGACCGTTGTTCTCAGTCGACGTCTTCTCTTCCTTGTTCTGCATCACATGATCCAATCCGGCCACCCCAGCCAAGGTGTGGACCATCACGGCTCATCGACTTCCACAAGGTTTCCGACAGGCCCTCAACGGCCTCTAGCCACGGACGGCCGCCGCCGGGTCAACGACGTGTGTGCGCAGCTCGCCGAGGTAGCGGTTGTCCCCGTGATCGAAGATCCACGCGTGCTCCGGGGAAGGCAGCATCTCGCTGATGTCGACCGGCACCGAGCGGGGCGGCATCGCGGCCTTGAGCATCGTGCACAGCGACGACACGTACAACGGACTATTGAAGTCGACGAAGACGGGCTTCGGCTCCGTACCGATCTTGACGAAGCAGCGGTCGGGGAGGCGGAGAGCATGCACGAGCGCGCGACCGGCGAGAAACTGGTCGAGCTCGGACCGAGCGGCCGTGAGGGGCTCAAGGTCGCCTACAGTGGTGCGCCACGTCTCTCGAAGGATCACGACGCGGTCGATCGCGAGCCGCGGCGTGTGCGCGGTATCCGCGCACACGAGCCGCAGCATGTTCACTGCCAACTGCGACAGGTAGAACGCGAACATCTCACTGAGCGGCCGCCGCTCGCCGTCGGGGAGTGTGACGACGTGGCCGTCGTCAGAAGCGCTCACGGGGAGCTCGCTGACCGGGAACGTGCGACGCCCGTCCACGCTCCGTGTCCGGCCGAAGCCGAGGTAGACGTCCGACGGCGCGTCCTCGATGTGGACGACGCGGCCAGCGTCCCTGGCCAGCGCCGGAGGCTGGAGCGGCAGGACCCGCCGCTGGCCAAAGTCCGCGATTGCCTGGTCGAGCATCTGGGTCGGGTCGTTGTGGGACCACGTGCACCACCGGTCACACAACGTCGCGTACGCCACATGCATCTCACCGACGACGACGAAGAACTCGCCGCGTGCCACCGCGTCAGCTGACGCGGCGCACACGAAGAGGTCGGGGCTGTGAATCCGGGCGGTGGACCAGCCAGGGCGGTCGGCGACGAAGAGCTCGTCGGCGACGGGCTGCAACTCGCGGAGGTGGTACGTGAGCCGGCGCGCGTGGGCCGGTGCAGCGTCAAGGTCGAACAGGACGCGCCAACGCCGTCGCAGGTCCGCGATCACCGCCCCCACCGGTCCGGCCTCGAGATCGCCGAGGCAAAGGCCGATTCCAGCATCCCACACATCAGCGAGCGACGCCGTGCGGCTGACTCGGTCGAGTTCGGCGATCCGCTTACCAAGCTCGGCGGAGAGCACTGACGCGAGCCGGCTCGTGAGCCACCGCGCCACCTCGCCGATCATCGTGAGCGGCCCACCTATGGCAGCGAGGACCTGCCCGCCGACGCGGATCGTCACGTCCCTAGTGGTGTCCTCGTAGCAGATGCTCCGGCCCGCGTACGTCTGACCGGCGCGACGGCGTGCGGTGCCACCGACGAGGTCGATGAACACGGCGTCGAGCGCCGCAAGAGCGTCGCGAACCTCGCCGGCATCGCCCGCGGCCTTCGCCACCGCGTCGCGGGCGGTGCACAGGCGATCCAGGCCAGCGGCGGCACGGAAGCGGAGAGCGTCATCGCCGATTGCTGCGATACGACTCGCGAGGAACTCCGCGGTCTGCGGGCCAGACGCGAGGTTGACGTCCCACTTCAGGCATCCACGGGCGACGAGGTCGCGTACCACAGCCATCGCATCGTCCTCGGTAGTGACGCCCCCGACGCCCGCCGCTGCGACCTCGGCCGCGATGGTGGCCGCCGGGCGGTGGCCGTCACTCCGCGACACAATCGCGAGTTCGACGTCGGTGAGCGCGACGGGTGTGCGCTGCGGGCGGTGTAGCGTGCTACCGCGCAGAGCGTGGTGCGGCCAGCGCACGAGCGGCATCCAAATTTGCATATCCTCGTCGTTTGCGAGGGCGGTGCCATAGGCCGCGAGCGCCCACGGTTCGAGGAACACCTCGCGGCGCGCCAGCAGCGCCGGACCTGCTTCGATCGTGAGCCCCTCAACGCCGTCGTCGACGTCCACCCACGCGGATGGCCCGAAAAAGCCAATGGTCTCGGCCTTGGCGCAGTAGCGCTGCCAGACCCGGCTGAGCTGCTTCTCGCGATACCGCCGCTTTGAGTTCCGGGGCCGGGGCAACCCCGTCCGGAGCAGCGAGGACAGCAGTGCCAGACGTTCGGGGTTCTGCCACGCAGTCGCCTCGCGCAGCAGCGGGTCCGCCGCAATCCGGTTGACACGAGTCGACGACTCCTCGACGGCGGCGTCGAACGCCTGCCTCACGTCGGCGGCCGTGGCCTCCCCGTCGAGGTAGTCGTCAGCAACGCGGCCGAGGTCGGGAAACGCGAGGAGCGCGAGACCGCTGACGGGGAAGCCTGTCGATCGTAGCATCGCCTTCCGCCAGATCGACCAGCCGCGCTCGCCGATGGCAAGGCAGTGATCGCCGATCACTTCGAGTCCGTCGTGTGCGGGCACCAGCGACATAGTATGCCAGCATTGCACAGTTCGTCATTGGATTGGCCACGTGCTATTATCGTGCCAAAGTGGCGCTTTAGCCTGGACGGAGTGACGAAATGGATGACCAGCGCGAGGTTCTTCGCACGCTCGTGCGCGACATGCTCTCGGACCAAGTCGGGCACGCACCCGAGTCGGCTCTGGACATAACCTCACTTGAGGTCGTGCGGCTGCTCGTGAGCCTTGAGGACCGGCTCGACATCGACTTTGACGACGCCGCGATCATGAACCTCGAGCTGGGCGAGGTCGACGATGTCGTCGACCTCATCGAACGGTCTCTCGGCACCCGCACCGTCACCGCGGAGGCGCTGGGCGCGTGATGGCCGCTATCCCGGCCGCTTGGTACAACCTCCTGGCTGACGTCCAGGTCGACCTTCCTCCGGATCTGCCCTCACCACGCGCAGTCGACGCGCCGCGTGCGCTGAACGTGCCGTTGGCGCTGATCCGGCAGGAGTCGAGCCGACGGCGATGGCTGCCCATCCCCGAGGAGATCCTCAGTCGTTACCGGCAGTGGCGCCCGACGCCGCTCTGGCGGGCGCGGTCATTCGAGTTAGCCATCGACACGAAGTGTCGGGTGTACGTGAAGTACGAGGGCGCCAACGTCAGCGGCAGCCACAAGCTGACGACTGCGGTAGCCCAAGCGCACTTTTACAAGCGAGCCGGTGTCACCCGCCTGACGGCGGGTACCGGAGCCGGCCAGTGGGGTTCCGCCCTTGCCGCCGCGTGCGCCATGTTTGGACTTGAGTGCCAGGTGTACATGGTCCGCTCGAGCCTCGAAGCGAAGCCTTATCGCAAGACGATGATGGAGCTCTTGGGCGCTTCGGTCATCGCCAGCCCGAGCTCCCGGACGGCGGTCGGGCGTCGAGCTATCGCCAAGAGCCCCGGCTCTCGCGGTGGAACGCTCTCGGTCGCCCTGGCCGAGGCCGGCGAGGACGGCGCCGCGATTGCCGGAAGCGCGTTCGCTGCCGGTAGCGGCGAAGGCTACGCCCTGCTCCACCAGACAGTGATGGGCGTCGAGGCCGGTGCCCAGTTGGCCGAACTCGGCGAGTCCGTCGACGTCGTGGTCGGATCCATGGGCGCGGGCAGCAACTTCGCCGGGTTAGCGTTCCCGTTCCTTGGGCGGGCGATCAGAGACGGTCGAGCCGTTCGCTGCGCCGCGGTCGAGCCAACTGCGTGCCCGAAGCTGACGCGTGGGCGCTACGCCTACGACTACACGGACGAATCGCAGGTCGCGCCCCTGCAGATGATGTACACGCTCGGGCACACGTTCGCACCCCCGGCGATGCATGCCGGCGGCCTTCGCTACCACGGATCGGCAAAGCTCGTAAGCGCGCTCCACCATGCAGGAATGATCGACGCTATGGCCGTGCCCCAGCGTGCCGTCTTCGACACAGCGACCACGTTTCTGCAGGCAGAAGGCGTGCTGCCGGCGCCCGAGAGCGCGCACGCGCTGCACGGCGCCGCACTCGCCGCAAAGGACGCAGACGACTCCGGCCGCAGCATCGCGATCCTCGTCGGCGTCACCGGTCATGGGATGCTCGACCTCAACGCGTACGAGTCGTTCCTCGACGGCACGATGACCGACGCCAGCGTGAGCGACGCGGAGCTCGAGCGGTCGCTCGCGGATCTACCGCTGCTCAGGTCGTCCCCGGGTGCATCGCTGTGACGCTCGGCGCTCCCGCCCGATCGGCGTCGGATCGCATACGCGCCGCGACGGCGGATTGTCGAACCGTCGCCGAAGAGCACGCGACACGCCACGACGCCACGTCCACGTTCCCGCTCGAGGCGCTCGAGGAGCTCCGCCAGTCCGGGTTGCTCGGCGTCATGGTGCCCGAGCGGCACGGCGGACTCGGCGGCACCATCGGCGACCTAGTCCGCACGACGATGGAGCTCGGGAGAGCCGACGCCTCGGTGGCGATGGTGTTCGCCATGCACTGCCAGCAGGTCGCCGCCATCGCCCGGTTCGGCAGTCCGCAGCTCCGCGACAGCGTCCTTCCTGCGATCGCCGCAGGTGAGCTCTACCTCGGCTCGGTCACAACGGAGCCCGGCGGGACGGGCACGCTAGCGTGCGCCACCGAGCCGCTCGGTCTCGACGACGAGCTGCTCCTGCAGCGGGACGCACCGTTTGTCACGGGCGGCCGCTTCGCGGATGCGTTCCTCGTCACGATGCGCACGCCGGCAGCAGGATCGAGCGACGGTGTCGACCTGGTCTTCGCGACTCGAGCCCAGCTCCGCGTCGAGGTCCTCGGAGAGTGGCACGCGATGGGCACGCGAGCGACGGACACGGTCGCGCTGCAGCTCCAGGGTGTCGTCCCCGCGTGGCAGGTCGTCGGTGGCGCAGGCGCGTTCAGACGAATCCTCGCCGAGCTGTTCGGCCCCATGGCCCACGTGGGCTGGTGCGCGACATGGCTCGGCACCGCGGCGGGCGCGTGCAGCCGCCTGCTCCGATTTGCGCGAACACCGGAGGGGCGAAGACGCATCGACCACGCGTCCGAGCTGGTGCTCGCCCGGCTGGCGGACGTCCGAGCCAAACTCGACGCCACGAACGCGCTGTTGTGGCACACCGTCGGCCTCCTCGAGTCCTCCGAGGATATCGGCGCCGCGCCAGCACAGCTGCTCGTGAACGCGCTCAAGGTGACTTCTGCGGACGCGTGCAAGGCCGCTGCCGACGAGCTCATGGAGATCGCCGGCCTCCGCTTCGGCTATCGCTCCGATTCCCCGCTCGGCATCGAGCGGGCGCTGCGCGACCTCCGGTCGGCATCGCTCAACTTCCACAACGATCGCCTGAGGGTGGTCAATGGTCGGCTCGCACTCATGGACCCCGGTGTCCACCTCGCGTGACGTCAAGTTGTTCCGCCTCGGCGAGGCGACGGCCGCGGTCGCCCATGCGGCGTCCGGCGTGGGTGCACGTGCGCTCCCCTGCGACCACCGGACCGCAGACAGTTTGTGCCCACTGCGCGCCGACGAGCATCTCGCGGCACGCGGCCTATTGCGCCTGCTACTCGCCGCGGCCGTCGACACCGACGCCGCACGCGTCGCGATCGCGAGCCTCCAGCGGGGCCGTCCGGCGCTGGTCGACCGCCCCGATGTCTGCATCAGCCTGTCGCACTCCCACGGCTGGGTCGCAGCTGCAGTGCGTCGTCACGGCGCGGTTGGGGTGGACGTGCAAGCGCCCGTCAAGGTGAGCGATCGCATGGTCCGCCGATGCTGCACGCCAGCGGCGACCGCAGCGCTTGCGGCACTGCCCGACGGGCAACGGTTGGTCGAGTTCGCGTGGCTGTGGTCCGCGGGAGAGGCGTGTGCGAAGGCAACGGGCATCGGGCTCGTCGGCGTCCCCAAGCTCGCGATGAACGTTGCCCAGCCGAGGGGCACCAGCGGGCTGGTGTCGTGGGCATCCCTGCGGGGCCGCTCGCCCGTGCCGTTGAGCTGTGCGGTGCTGGACGGCTCTCTGGGGGAGGTGTCGTGATCGAGTCAATTCTCGGCGCTCCGATCAGTCCCGGTGTAGTCGCGCTCTCGTCGTTCGAGCACGGTGACATCACCTACGGCGCGCTCGATCGGGCTGCCTGCGACATCGCCCGCGCGGTCCGCTCGTCCTCTGGCGGCGACACCGTCACCGCCGTCGACACGTCCGATCCGACGACGACGATTGCCGCGCTGCTTGGTTGTGTGGGCCTCGGTCCCGTCACGCTGCTCCCGCCGACAGACGGCCCGGAGTGGCTCGGCCGGCATATAGCCGACGTCGGCGCGAGCTGTATCGTCCACGGCTCACATTCGAAGCACCTCGCTGACCTGGGCGCTTCCACCGACAACGCGACCGTCGAGGTTGAGTGGACGTCAAGCGGTCTCGAAGCTCGCGCTCACACGCGCCGCCGGTCGCCCGCCGTGCCGCAGCCCGCGGGGCTCCGCACGCGGACGTCGGGCACTACCGGTCCTCCTAAGCTGATCGACCTTCGCCTCGCATGGCTCGTCGATGCCGCGCGCCGGGTGGCGGCGACGTTGCGGCTGGGACCGTCGGACACATCGCTCAACGTACTCCGCCTCGATCATACCCACGGTCTCGTGACAAATGCCCTGGCACCACTCGTTTCAGGCGGCAGGGCAATCCTGCTGCCCGAGTTCGCTCCCGATCCCTTCCTTGAGGCGTGCTGCTCGCTGCGGCCGACGTGGTGCTCCGCCGTGCCCGTCGTGCACCGCCAGGTGCTGCAGCTCCGTGGTCGGGGCCTGCTCGAACAGGTCCCGTTCCGGTTCGTGCGGTCGGCCTCGGCGCCACTCGGCGCCGACACAGCCGCCCGGCTGGAGGAGCAGCTAGGCGTTCCTGTCGTCGAGGCATACGCGCTCACCGAGGCACCCGGCGAGGTCGTGTCCGGTGATCTGCCGCCCGCAGAACGCCGCCTCGGCTCGGTCGGCCGACTGCGGGACGGTCACATCCACGTCGGCGCACCGCCGGACGGAAGGCATCCGCAGCAGCGGAGCGTGAGTGGGGAGATCCACGTGCGCGTGCCGGAATTGGCCGCCCGCGGCGGACCATGGCTGGCGACCGGGGACATCGGTGACGTCGACGAGGACGGCTTCCTGTACGTGCGCGGTCGCACCTCCGACGCGATCAACCGCGGCGGACGCAAGCTCTGGCCCGCCGACGTCGAGCGCGTCGTCCGCGCTCATGCCAACGGAGTTCTAGACGTGGCGGTGTGCGCGGTCCCGCACCCGACACTCGGGGAGATCGCCGTGTGCGCCGTCGTGCCGTCGACGTCGCTGGACACGCGTGCGCTACGTCAGCTCGTCCGTTCGCGTTGCCACCCCGACGACACTCCAGACCGCTTCGTCACCGTGGCGAACGTCCCATACACGCTGCGCGGCAAGGTCGATCGCACCGCGCTAAGACGCCTCGTGATGACCGCCCTCGCCACCAGGAAGAAAGGAGCCCAACATGGTACGACGTGAGCAACGAGCGTCACTGCCCACGGAGGGGCCCGCAAACGTAGCCCACATCGTCCGTTCGACGGTCGCGGAGGTGATCGGAGTGGACGCGGCAGACCTCGACGATCATGCGTCGTGGGACGAGGACCTCGGCGGCGACTCGCTCCAGAAGCTGGAGGTGGTCGTCCGTCTTGAGCGTACGCTCGATCTCTCGATCGAAGACGAGCTCGAACACGGCTTCGACACGATCGCCGACCTGATCGCGATCCTGCGGAGGGTGGCCTGAGCCCGTCGTCCGCGTTTAACGTGGTCACCTCGCTCGTCGCCCGCCACCTCGATGAGGGAAGGTCGGACCGGCCCGCAGTGATAACGGAGGACCGCGTCCTCAGCTACGCGGATCTGGCCGACGGCGTCGCGCGCGCCGCCGCCTTGCTGCGAAGGGCAGGCGTCGCTCGCGGCGACCGCGTCATGATGATCGTCGACGACTCCGAGGCATCGGTGGCGCTCACGCTCGCGGCCTGGTCGATCGCGGCGATCGCCGTGCCGCTCAGCACGAAGATGGGTGTCGACGAGTACGGTGAGATCGCTACGGACTGCACGCCCGCGGTCGCCGTCGTCTCTGGGGAGCGCCCGGGCGTCGCCGACAGCGTGGCGCGGCACTGCCCCGTGGTCGTGCGAAACGAGCCGTTCGCGGCGGAGCGCGCGTCGCTCTCCATAGCCGATGTCGCGCCGACGGAGCCCGCCGTGCTCCAGTACACCTCTGGCACGACCGGTCAGCCAAAGGGCGTCGTGCACGTCCATCGGGGGCTTGCCCAGCCGCCGCGCATGTTCGGGCGGAGGATCGGACTCACCCGCGACGATCGCTGCCTCTCCTCGGCCAAGCTCTGCTTCAGCTACGGCTTGGGCAGCGCGGCACTCCTACCGTTGGCGGCCGGGGCGTCGACGGTGATGTGGCCGGGCGCCACGGACGCTCGGACCGTGTTGCGTCTCATCCGTCGCCACCGCCCCACCGTCGTGTTCACGATCCCGACTGTCTACGCCAGCATCGTCGAGCAGCTGGCGGCGGGCTATCCCGCCGACACGGCCTCCGTCAGGCTATTCGTCTCGGCGGGCGAGCCGCTGCCACCAGCGGTCGGTCGTGCCGTCGTCAACCAGCTCCGTACCCCCATCGTCGACGGCCTCGGCACGACCGAGTGCGGCTACATCTTCCTCGCGTCGGACGCTGACCAGGTCGGCGGTTCGCTTCGTCCCGTCGACGGGTGCCGCATCCGCGTGGTCGACGACCACGGCGTGGACGTGCCTGCGGGGCTCACTGGATACCTCTACGTCGCCTCCGCGTCCAATGCGCCGCGCTACTGGGGGCGCGAGCACGCGACCGCGACGACGATGTCCGGCGGTTGGACGCGCACGGGCGACGTGGTAAACGTCGAAGGGGACGGCGGGTACCGGTATGTCGGTCGCGCCGACGACATCCTCAAGGTCGCAGGTCAGAAGGTCGCGCCGACCGAGATCGAGAATGTCCTCCGCGCCTGCGCGCCAGTGGTGGATATCGCTGTCGTCGGAGTCGCCGGCGCGACGGGCCTCACGACAATCGTCGCCCACGTCGAGGTACCGCCGGCGATCGCGAACCGCGATACCGAGGCCGTGTTGCGCCGCCAGGCGATGGCGGCGCTTCCGGCGTTCAAGCGTCCCACGCGCTACGAGTTCGTCGACGAGCTCCCGCGGACGACGACCGGAAAACTGGTCCGGCACCGTCTAAGGGGGGCGACCGCCGCTGGACCCGTCGATTGACCGTCAGAAGGACAGCGCCATCGCAGCGGTGGAGTCCGAGGCCGTCGCGAGCTCCGTCCGGTTGCGGTGCAGCTTCGTGAACGCCTCGGCGATGTCGTGCATCGCGGCGTCGTCGGCGAGCAGCATCGGGTGGACGAGGGTGAGGCACGTCCGCCGTGCTTCTTCCGCGTGCGGCAGCGGGCCGCCGCCGAGCTGGTCTCGGCCGGCGGACAGCAGAGGGTGGCGGTCCAGGGGCACGTGGAGCGGGTTCACCGCGATGCCGAGCTCCGCCGAGACGGCATCGGCGATCCGCTCGATCGGTGCGCCCCCGTAGGTCGGGAGGTCGAGCTTGAGGACGAACTGGTAGTACGTGCACTCCGTCACCCGTGCATCCGGCTCCAGTGGTGTCACGCCCGGCGTCGCCGCGATGGCCGCGTCGAGACGCTCGGCTCGCACTCGGCGCACGGCGTTCTCGTCGTCGACGTACTGCAGGCGGTCAAGCAGGATAGAAGCGTGGAGCTCGGACATGCAGACGTTGCGTCCGAGAACATCACCGATCTCTACGAGCTCAAGCCGTCCGAGCACCGGCGCGTCAGCGAACCGGCGACCGTCGCTGCGGAGCTGCTCCAGGCGATCGGCGAGGTCGGCACGGTTGGTCACCACCGCGCCGCCTTCGCCGGCGGTGAGGAGCTTTGACTGTTGCATGCTGAAGCAGCCCATCGCGCCGAAGCTCCCGACGCGGCGGCCGCGCCACCGGGCGCCGTGGGCCTGCGCGCAGTCCTCGATCAGCGGGATGTTCAGGGCGCCTGCAAGCGCGACGAACGCGTCCAGGTCGGCGACGCTGCAGTATGGGTGCACGACGAGGATCGCCGCGGTGCGGTCAGTCGCGGCAGCGCGCGCCGCCTCGGGATCCATCGCCAACGTCCTCGGATTGCAGTCGACAAGTACCGGGCGGGCTCCGATGTGCAGTACCGCAGACGCGCACGCGACCCACGTGAGTCCCGGAACGAGTACATCGTCGCCGAGCCCGACACCCGCAGCCTGGAGCGCTATGGTTAGCGCTGCCGTGCCGCTCGACGTCGGCGTGCAGTGACGGACCCCGTTGAACGCGGCGAATGCACCGGCGAAGCGTCGTTCGGACGACAAACGACCGTCGTACGGCCCGCTCACCGCCCACCGAGTCGACGTGAGGACCTCTTCGACGGAGCGCAGCGTGGCGTCGTCGGCGCGCGGCCATCTCGGCCATGGAGCAGTCCGCACCGGCGCCCCTCCGTGCACTGCGAGGGCGCCACTCGTCATGGCGACACCGCCCGATCGCGCTGGCGGGCATGCGCGCGCGCCAGCCGCTCCAGGGCGTCCACTACCACCGGGACGTCGAGGTCGTCGATCGGGAGGTACGTGCACGAGCCGATCCCGATCGGGACGACGAGGTGGAGGTCGCCGTTGCGGTGAGCGATCGCGGACCGTAGCGCGTTCCACAGCCCGTCGATCGAGGTACCGTGCCAGACCACCGGAAGGCCAAGCTCGCGGATTAGCGTGACGATGCCGTCGGCGACGTCGCGGCACAGCAGCCCAAGATCGACCGCCAGCTGGGTAGACAGCGCCATGTCCATCGCCACCGCTGCGCCGTGGGGCACCGTGTGCCCGGACTCGGCTTCAAAGTAGGGGCTGAACGTGTGGCCGAAGTCAACGGGGCGACGATAGTCCTCCGTCTCGTACGGGTTGGCAGCGAGCTGATCGAGCATCCCGTGGACGGACCGCTCGAGCATCGAGCGCACATGGACCTCGGGCGTATGCATGCGCGTCTCAAGCACCGTCGAGCCGTATGCCCGCAGCAGCTCGTACAGGTCGGCGTCGCTGACAATGGCGAGCTTGAGCATTTCGGCCAGACCGTGGCCGATCGCGTGGCGCGGCAGCGATCGCAGGAACGCGGCGTCAAGGAGCGCGAGCTCGGGCGGGTGGAACGAGCCGAGTGCGCTCTTTCGCCCTCCGTCGTTCACGGCGTTCTTGAGTCCGATGCCGGCGTCGATGAGGCCGACGAGGGTGGTTGGGACGTTGATGTGAGGGATGCCTCGGCGAAAGAGGCTCGCCGCCAAGCCGCAGATGTCAGTGCATACGCCGCCACCGATCGCGACAACCGGGGCCGATCGGCCGAGCCCGGCCCGCGACGCCTGGCGGCAGACCTCGAGCGCGGCGTCCATCGACTTCGTCGCCTCGCGGCGGTGCAGGACCATAAACCCGGTCGACCGGGACAGCTCGTGGTGCGCGAAGTACCGGTGGATGGCGGCGCCGTAGAGACGCTCGACCGAAGGCGTGACGACGACCAGCGCGTCGCGCCCGTTGATTCGCCGAGCCAGCACCGGGTTCTCCGGCGACAGGACATCGCTAGCGAAGACGACGTCCTCCGACCGCTCGAGGCTCGGCCAGCGTCGCGCCGAGGCCGCGCTCGCGTGGTCAGCCTTGGTCAGGACCCACTGCGGTGGCTCTGGCGTCGTCGAGTCGGCTACGCGCACGCTGTGACTTCGAAGACGAAGAGGGCGAGGGTCCCGTTGCTCGTGTTCTCCAGCCCGTGACGGCCACGCGGTCGGTTCCGGACGAGGTCCCCGCGTCCGACGTCAAAGACTTCGTCGTCCAGACGCATTCGTCCGCTGCCGTCGAGGATCAAGTAGTACTCCTCCTCGTCGCTGGCGTGTGTGTGGTCGCCTATGGACGATCCCGGCGTCAGCTCGACGTAGTCGATGAATCGGCAGCTGCCACCTAGCGCGTCCGCGTATGCGACGCGCGCGGCGGCGACCTCGCCCCTGCCGGCGTGCGCATCGACTTGTTGCAGGTCGAGCTCAAAGAGGTTGCATCTCCGGAACGAGCCCGTCGTCGTAGTCACGCGCGGGGCACCTCCAACTCCGGCGGGAGTAGGGCCATATCGGCGTCGAGACCGACGGCGGACCTGTCGGCGTGGCACGTTGCCGCCGCCACGGCGAGGGTCGTCAACATCTCGGGGAAGTCGCGTTCGCAGCCCGACGCGGACTGCCACAGCGGGCCGCTCTTCACGTGCCACGAGGACTCCGGATCGAATACGAACCCGTTCGCCGAAACGTCCTGCGCGATCGCGACCAGTCGGCGGAACAGCTGGACGAGCACTGCCGTGAACGGCGTCGGTGACCGCACCGTCAGGAAGAAGCTGTCGTACAGTCCGTCAGTGAGTGAGCGGTCGGGCTCGGGGAGATGGGCCGCCTGCAGCAAGGAGTGCCCGCCCGGAACCAGCTTAGACGCGACGGCGCTGTGGATCGCGTGGTGCAGGGCGATCGCACGGCTAAGCGAACCCCGCGCTCCGTCAAGCCTCGCGCTGTGGTGGCCGCGGAGCAGGTCGCGCACGAGCACGAAGTCCGGCGCCCAGCTCCCGCTGAACGCTCGGTGCTGTCGCCACATGCTCGGGCGGATCGTTGCTTCGTACACTTGCCGCGAGCAAGAACCCGCGTACGCAAGCATGGCGCAATGCCCGAGCACGTGGTCGCGCAGCGCGTGCACGACTGCCTGGCGCTCGATGCACCGTCGCTCATATCGCGACATGAGGCGCGCCATGAGTGCCCAAAGGACGAAGCTGACCTGATGACCGGTGATCCAGCGGAACCATGCGAGCTCGGCCTCGTCCGCAGCAGCGACGGGTGCGTCACCGGAGGTGCACACATCGAAGATCTGTCGGCTCAGCTCGACGAGATCGTCGTCACCCGCCACGGTTTCGTCGCGGGCTGTCCCAGGCACCGGCAGCGCGAGTGGCTCGAGCCCGTACGGGTACCCGCCGTATTCCCACTTGCCGGCAGTCGGCCGGCTGGCGATCGCGGCGCCCTGCTCGAACCTGGTCATGCAGGCGCGTACTCGCGAGCGAACGTCAACTCGAGCTCGAGTCCGTTCACGTCGTAGCAGTAGAAGGAGGCGATCCCGTCCGCATCCGTCACAATGGGTGTCGGACAGTCGCTCCGGGCGAAGGAGAACTTCCCGGAGTCGAACAGCTCGATCCACCGTGCCCTCGCGCCCGACAGCGCTGCCGCCGAGCCCACCGCAAAAGCGAGGTGCTGGAACTGGATGGCGGGGACCGCACCGGCGCCCACCAGTGGGACGGAGGCCAATTGGGGCGCCCGCTCATACACGTGGAGCTTGAACGCGCCGACCGCGAGCTCAGTGAGGGTGCTAATGCCGGGCAGTCGCTCCTGCGTCAAGAGGCTGAACGACGTCAGTGTCCACGTCCGCTCGCACCCAAGAAATGCCTCGTACCACGCGACGGTGTTGTCCACGTCCGTCGTCTCGATCGCGACGTGGTGCACCGCCAACACACCGGTGCTGCCTTTCTGGATTGCACTCTTCACGACCAACTCCTGGGACCTAACGACTACCGGCGGTTTGCGCCACTACAATAGCCGACCACAACGTTTACGCAATCAGGAACCTATTCTAAGTTAGAGCCAATTGGCATTGCTGGAGGTGGCATGGCGCCGGTGGAGCGTGTAGTCGATAACTCGCGAGCAACTGAGGACGGCTATACATCGCGGCCGATGCCCCCAGCCGTCGTCGAGATCGAGGTCGGCTCGCGTTGCAACCGGCGCTGCCCTTACTGTCCGGTGGCAATCAACCCGCACCCCGACGTCCCTCGCTGGATGTCGGACAAGGTCTTCGACACCCTGATCGGTCAGCTCGGCGCCATGTCGTTCGCAGGCCGGCTCTCCTATCACCTCTACAACGAGCCGCTCCTGCGCCGCGATCTCGCTCGGCTCGTCGCCGCGGTTCGCGTCGCCTTGCCCGACGCGCTGCAGATCCTCAACACGAACGGGGACCTCCTGAACGACCGCCGGTACGCCGAGCTCAGGGCCGCAGGCATCGACTGGTTCTACGTGACACTGCACTCGGGCGGTGAGTTCCCAAGAAGAGAGTATCAGGTCGTCCAGCTCGGTCAGGACCTCCAACTCACGAATCGCGGCGGTATGCTGACAAATCTCCCAGCGCCGACTGTGAGCACGCTGTCGACGCCCTGCTACGCACCGGAGGAGATGCTCATCGTCTCCGTCACGGGCGATGTGCTGCTCTGTTACGAGGACGCAGAGCGGACGCACGTCATGGGTAATGTGCTCGACGAGCCGCTTGAGAGGATCTGGCGCGCGCCGGCGTTTGAGGCGTTCCGCCAGCGCCTGCGTGCCGGCGATCGATCAGTCGATCCGATGTGCACACGGTGCTCGAACGTGTCGCATCGCATGCCGGGCCTGTCAGCGCTCGAGGACCCCATGCTGACCGCCAACGGCGTGGCGCGGTCCCCGACGGCGCTCGTGACGCTAAAGGCGCGATCGGAGGCGGGGCGGGCGTGACCTCAGACGCCGGTACCCGCGACAACCTCGGAGGTCCCCCTGAACAGTGCGAGCGCCTCTCGGTCGACTCCGGCGTCGGCGAGCTGGCGTTGCAGGACTCGTTCGAGTCCCTCGCGCGACGAACCGAACTCTTGGAGGCGGCTCGAGTGGGCGGCCCAGAGCTCGGCCAGCTTCGCCGCGAGCGCCTCGTAATGCGCAAGGCCTGACATCCGCGCGAACCGCGAGATCAATGGCAGGTCGAAAACCATAGCCGGGACAGTCGGGCGCGGGAGGCGCGTCGGATGCTCGTACAGCGCGCTGGCGGCACCGCTCTGCCGGTCGACGTAGCCGAGGCGGTGATAGCCGACACGCCCTGTGTGGATCACCGACGATGACACCACATACGAGTCCTGCGAGGTGAGCGTTCGGACCGTGCCGCCGCCGGCCATGAGCATGAGCTGCAGCATCACGGTCGTCTCAAGGTACGAGAACCCGCGCCGGACGCGTCCGCTCCCGATCGCGTCGGCAACCTGCTCGCGATCGGTGGCCGGGTGGCACGACCCGTCGGAATACACGTCCACAATGCCCGCGGCGGCGCCGCGAACCGCGCCCGTGCGTCCGTCCACCTCGACGTACCCACGAACGACGTCCACGTGCTCGGGAAGCACGAGGCGGCAGTACACGTCCTCGCGCAGCCGACCGAACCGCGTCAGCACGTGGCAGTACGTCGCGAACGAGGTTGCAGCCCGTTCGTTGGCTAGGCCGATCGCGTCCGGGCCGACGGCCAACAGCGGCGTGTTGGCGAGCGGGGGCCGGCCGCCGCCGTTCGTCGCGTCGGCGCCGGGATACCGCCAGTAGCCGCGGATCTCGTCCGCGCGGAGATCACGTGTGAGGTCGTCGAGGATCGTCGGGTCGAGCACGAAGCAGTCGACGTCCACCCAGACGAACCCCTGGGCGGCCGTCGCTGCGAGGTACTCCCACACCGTGAAGCAGTCCACATCGCGTCGGATCGCGTGCCACGGCACGTCGACGTTCGCGGCCATCCACGCCTCTTCCTCGGGGGTGAGGGCCGACGCGAGCACGATGATGGGACGGGTGCGATCCAGATGGGCGAGGCACTCGTACAGGAAGTGCAGGAGGCCAGACCCCAAGGTCACGACGATCGGCACCTCTGCCGACACGTCCCGGCGCCAAACGCGCTGGAGTTCCTCAAGGTCCGGTCGCTCGCGCTCCCACATGTCCTCGTACGCGGCCGTGGCTCGGGCCGGAAGCCCCCTCCCGCGCCACATGGACGGAATGTCGAGCGCCCTCATCGTACGCACATCAGCATTGCCATCACGTCAATGTAACATTGCAATTGCGCGTTTTACACGCCTGCACCTGCCGCTCTGCCTCGCGCACGGCTCCCAGAGCCGCTCGAGCCAGCGCCGGGCGCGCGCGACCGCGGGCTGCCGACTGATCAACGACTCGGAGCACCTGGGGTAGGCGCTCCCACGCGTCGACCGCTGTTGTGCGCGCAACACGCTCCGTACGGTCTACGTGCGGCCCTCGCGCCGACCTCGAGTGCGCGAAGGCGTGATGACCGGCGGCGGCCCACAGGTCGTCGAGCAACCACACCGGCATCCCGGCGTCGGCGACGAGCTCGTGGACGAGAGCGAGGGCGTCGTCACCGGCCACCCAGTGACAGTCGAGGTAGCCCGCGTCATCGACCGTCGTCGATCGCTCAAGCCACGCCGTCGGACCTGGTGCGAGGGGGACGGGCGCCCCCAGCGCCAACGCGTTGCGGCGTGCTTGCGGCTCGCTCCATGCCGACGGCAGGCGGAGCGCATCTGCTAGCGCGGTGTCGTCGAGCCATACCTCGTGTGGATGCTGCTCACCTTCCGGGAGGAGCGCCGCGAAGCGGTCCGCTACGCACCACCGGCGCGCCGCCCGCCCCGTAAGCACGATCAGGTGCGGCGACGGGGCCGCCCGCTCCCGCGCCACCGACCACGGGAGGAGCCGCCAGTCGGTCATCACAAGCACGCGGCCACGTGCGTCCAGCTCCGTCGCGATCGCGCCGAAGGCGACCTCTGGCGAGCTAGCGCTTGCCCAGCGCAAGCATGTCCCGTCGGGCGGACGGTCCAGGGCAGGCCCATGGTGTGAAACAGCGAGGTCGGTAGGTCTGATGGCGAAGTGGACCGATCGGGCAACGAGCTCGTCGGCATCCCACTCCGCAGAAAGGTAAGCGTGGACCGCAGCCGTGTAGCAGCTAAGCCACCCTGCGCCCGCGGACGTCACGCGCCGACGCCGTCCATGGCGCGCGTGGTCTCTACGGCCGACCAGAGCGATCCCGCGGTGAGGAATGTAGCCTCGACCAGGAGCTCATCGGGCATCACGATTTCGTAGAAGTCTTCTAGTGCGAACAGGAGGTCGACGGCGGACATGGAGTCGAGGCCCCGGTCGCGGAGGTTCGTGTCGGCGTCGATGCCGCCGGCGACGTCCAGCTTGAGGAACGTCCGCACCATCTCGACAAAGGCATCGTCCATCACAGCCTGACTCTCTCTCTCCGAAGGCTGGCGAGCACGCGCTCGGCGGCGTCACCCACCATCGACAGCGCGACTTCGGTCGGGCCGCCGCCGATCCCGAACACGGCGGCCTCGGCCCGCAGATCCTGCATGCCTCCACGCTCGAAGCCGTCGGCGCCGTGCAGCTGCGCGCACTCGGCCAGGATCTCGGCGACGACGTCGGCCGCTGCTACCTTGAGGGTGGCGCCTGCGGTGGTGTCGCCAGCGGCAACCACATCCGGCGCCAACGCTCTCGTCAGCGCGTCCAGCGACTGGACGCGGACGACGCAGCGCGCCACGCGCTGGCGGATGGCGTCCGCATCCCAGAGCGTGCCGCTACTGGCGGGGCGGAGGGCAAGGCGATCCACGGTCGTGGCGATCGCGCGCCGGCAGAGTGCCACCGCCCACAGCGCTCCAGCAAGCCGCTCGACAGAGATGTGCCGCGCAAACTCGGCGAGCGCCCTCCCCGGGCGACCAACGACCGCGTCTCGGCCGAGCGTGACGGCGTCGAACGCCACGTGGCTCATCGCACCCCCGCTAAAGCGGTCGGTGCCTGTGTCGATCACGGTGACGCCCGCGTGGCGCGCCGGGACCAGCACCCACGCGAAGCTCGTGAAGTGTCTTTCGGAGCGGTGACGGGCGAGCACCAGAAACGCGTCGGCAGTCCCGCCACCGGCGATCCAGCGCTTGGCGCCCGTTACCTCGATCGTCCGCTCGCCGATGCCGGCCGTCGTGGTCATCCCGAGGAGATCAGTGCCCGAGTGGGCGTCGGTCACCGCGAGGGCAACGCTGCTCCGGCCGTCGAGCACCTCGTCGACAAGCGCCATCGCGTTCCCGGCGCCGGAGAGGAGTGGAACGGTCGTCGCGAGCTGGACGACGGTTGCGAGCGTCGTACCGACGGAGCACCGCTCGTCCAGCTCGGCCAACAGGCTCCCGAGTCGGTCCGGGTGAAGTGGCGCGGACGGGTCGCCGTGAACGTAAAGACTCCGGAGCAGGTCCTGGCGACCGAGGGCAGCCCACACGTCGCGAGCCAACGATCGCCGGTCGAGCCCGTCGCATCCGGTGCCCATCGTAGGCACGGCGCCTCGGTCGTCGAGTTGCGTCACTATTCTCTATTGAACCGTATCCCAAAGGCTACTGCAACTGACGTCAGTTGCTATGGAGCGCCAATAGTCGCCAATACGATCCGCAACATCGTCATGGCGACGGGTGACTAGCACAACGATCGGTCGAGGGCGGGCGGGCGCGGAGAGCTTGGAGCCGTAGGCTGCGCCTCGCATGGCGGATCGTGAGGAACAACTGGCCCAGGGGCGAGCGCTCGAGCGAAGCCCCCGATCTCGCCTTCGGTGCGGGTGGACCGGCCGCGGCCGTCGTGTGGGACACCTCGAGCTGTCGCGCCCGACCTCGCGCAGGGCGCTTGAGATGGCGGTCGCCGCTCGATGCGCTGTCAGGCCGAGCACTGGCGTGACCATGTCGCGCTAGAGGACTGCTGGGGTGACCATGTCGCGCTAGAGGACTTCTTCGGACACTACTCTGCCTCCGCGCCCGCGAGGCGGCCGCCTCGATCGGACGTGTAGTCCTCAACGGCGCCGTTGGGGACTCGGACGCGATGGCGAGGTTTCACCACGGGCTGCGCGGCTCGGTCGACTGCGTCCGGTTCGGAAGGCAGCACGGTAGTGTCCACTGTGTCGGGCACGTCGAACACCAACTCGATGTTGCAGCTGCCCGGTTGCAGGAACTCCGGGACGGCGAACTCGCGGTGTGAGAAGCATGTGCGGCGTCGCGCCGCAATCCGCCAGTGCCCCATCAACGCCTGCTATCCGGTGATCCTCGCGGTTGCGCACACCGCGTCGTCGACCGCGAGCCATGCCGTGAACGTCTCCTCGTACACGATCGAGCGTATCTCGAGGGCGCTTGACGAGGCGACCTGCCGTCCGTAGACGATGTCGAGCTCGCGCGGCGGACTACCGCGCACATCGCGCCTAGCGGCTTCCACTGCTTGGAGCAAGGATGCGTTATTGATCCGCACGGACCCCTCGTTGCCAGGCGTCCAGAACCTGCGACGAGCGTCCGGTGGCACCTCCGGGGTCGCGAATCGCAGCTCCGCCGATTCAATCCGACGGAGGTCGGGGAAGGCATCTCGGAACCCCCGCGGCAGCCGTGCCGGCCGGCCCGCGTCGTCGACGTGGACCAACAGGCACCTGCACTCGACGCGGCCTTCGCCTCGGTCCGTGACCTCGGCCGCCCACCAGCAGCACGTCGCGCCCCCGCCGTCCGCCCAGAATGACATGGACGCGGATAAGCACTCCTCGATCGGATTGTGAATCCACATCAGAGTGCGCCGCACGATCCACCGATGCGGGTCGATGCCGATCCTCGTCGCCTCCCCTGCGATCGCCCGCTGGATGCGGTGCACCATCTGGTGGAGCGGCGGGCACGCGACGTTGCTGTGGAAGTCGGCGGTCAGCTCGGCCGTAAACCCGCGGCCACTGCGGATGGCGGCGTCGCTCATACGCGGCGGGTGAAGATGGCGCGGCAGAGGGTGCAGTGACCAGGAGTGAACTGCAGCGCCGCGAGCAGGAGATACTTCAGGTGCCGGCGAACAGTCTCGGCGTCGGCCACTGCCGTCGCCGCTCGGCGGCCGATGAGACGGTTGCGCCACTTACGACACGTGTGGGCGTAGTGCGAGCCGTCGATGCGGAGGGAGACGACTCGGAACCACGGTCGCGACCGCCGCGTGATCTCCCACAGCTCGGGCAGCCCGGACTCAGGGAAAATCTCCATTGAGAAGGACCGCCCCGAGTCGGTGGCCATGTCACGGGCCCCACCGTCGTGCGCGATGGTCTGTATACCTAGCCGACCGCGGAACGCGAGCAGTTTGGCGCCGCGAGTGAAGATGTGCTCGTAGACCTCGAGCCGGTCGGCGGAGCTCATCTCGGCGCTGGCTGCCTGCTCGAACGACCAAATGGCCGCGATCGCGTCGTAGACGTCGGGGTCGGGCGCGTGCTCATCCCACGACTCCAGCCGCACGTCCAGCCCGAGCATGCTGCACGCCGACGCTGGGGAGCTGCTTAGCGTTACGCTGGCCGCCAGCACGCCGCCGACCCGCTCCTCGGCGTGCCGGAGGAACGAACCCCAGCCGCCGCCGATGTCGAGCACGCGACCACCGGTCGGTATACGGAGCCCGTCAATGAGACAGTCGGGCATTGCGACCTGTGCAGCATTGAGCGTCGCCGGTTCCGCTTCCGGCCACAGCGCGGCGCGGTAGGTCATAGTGTCGTCAAGCCAGAAGCGGTAGAAGGCAGTCGACACGTCGAAGTGTTGGATCGCCTCTGCGGAGCTCATGCCGACGCCCCGGACTCGATCACCAAGACAGCTCTCTGGCCCCCGAATCCGACCGAGCACTTCATCACCATGCCCGGGATCGACGCACCGCCGTGCGCAGATCACGACGTCGACAGCGATCGAAGGATCGACAGTCGTGCAGTTCACAATCTGCGGCACGCCCCGGCACGCCGGCTGCAGCGCGACGACGGACGCAAGCGCACCCGCTGCACCCATCGCGTGGCCGATCGCGCCCTTGATCAACGTCATCGGTGTCAGCCAGTCGGCGACCGTCCGGAGCGCGACCGCCTCTGCCCCCTCGTTCAGGAGCGTCGCCGTCCCGTGCGCGTTTACCGACTCGACGTCGGCTGGCGATCGCCCCGCTCGCCCGAACGCCAACGCCATGCATCGGCTGGCCCCGAGCGCATCCGGACCGGAGCCTGTCATGTGGTGCGAGTCGGTCGTCAGCGCGGCACCGGTGATCGCGCCCACCGACTTAGCAATCCCTTCCCGCGAGAAGTCGGCGAGCCTCAGCACGAGGAACCTGCCGCACTCGGACAGCACCAGCCGGTCGCGCTCTGCGTCGAAGGGGCGACACGCGCGGCCAGGATCACGCACGCGGCGCGTCATCGCGCCCATCGTCGTAAGGGCACCGGTTGGGTACGCGTGGATCGGTACCTCGGCGCCACCGGCGACGACGACCACGGCCTCACCGGCCGCGAGCAGCCTCGCGACATCGACCCAGGCGTGGGTGCCCGACGCGCACGCGCTCGTCACGGTCGCGACCGGTCCCGGATGCCGTGGCGCAGCGCCACGATCGACGCCGCGTTGCTTGGCCTGACGCTGGCGACCGCAAAGGCGCTGAGGTGACGCCAGCGCGAGGACAGGAACCCGTCGTGCTGTTCGGCGACGGCCGTGATGCCGCCGAAGCCGACGCCGATGAAGAGACCGCGTCGAGACGGGTGGTCCGACGTCGCAAAAGAGCGGCGCCGACTCGACTGCTTCGTCGGCGGCGCCAACGGCTCGGTCGAAGACGCGGTCCCACCGACGTCGCTCGGAATACGAGAGATCAGGCGTCCACGCCGCGTCGACGTTGCAGCGCACAGTGACTACACCGGCGCCTTCGCCGAGGCCTCCGCGAAGGACGGCAAGCTCCTCACGACGCGCCAGAAGGTCAACGCCCACGCCGGCAGGACCCACTGCACCGCAGCCATGGATCGCGACGCGCGGGAAGCTCATCGATGCTCGAACTTGCAGATGATCACGTCGAGCGCCTCCGCCACCGACGTCACGTCGTCGATAACGAGAGGCAGAGAGGCAGAGCCGCTCTTCGATCTCCATCACTATCTCCACAAGACCAAGGCTGCCGATCTCGCCCTGCCCCAGTCCGAGCTCCTCGGATACGACCGGGAGAGCTCACCTCGCCGAGCACGACGCTCGCAGCGCGCTGGCACTCGTGCAACACCTCAAGCCGCGTGATCCTCAAACTCATCTGCCTCCTCCTTCAGTCACCTGGCCGGATGGTGGCGAGGATTCCGTCGCGTAGCTGCGCTGCGAGCACTCCCCGCCTTGGCTTGCCGCTCGGCGTGCGCGGGACCGCCCCGTTCGCAACGAACGCGATTCGACGGGGCCTCAACCCGACCGCTTCGACGACGCGTTCCTCGATCGCGGCGGCCGCCTCTGCACGCGCTTCGGCGTCTGTGTCCTTGCGCCGGCGCCAGCCTTCACACACCACCACGAAGCCCCCTTCGGCGGCCTTAACAGCGACGACAGCGGTCAGCCCGTGGCGACCCAACCCGACGGCGCGCTCGACGTCGAACGGATAGATCTTCCTGCCAGCGTGCAGGACGACGTCGTCGGCACGTCCGAGGACGAAGATCTGACCGTCCTGGATCGCCCCCACATCGGAGGTCTCGAACGGGCCGGTGCGCGCTTTGAAGCCGGTGGCGTCGACGGTACCCAGGTGCACCGACGGCCCGTCGACGACGAACGTCCCGCGCTCCCCGACGCGGACGTCGACGCCGGGCATCGGCTCGCCGCAGGCCACTATGTCATGACGTCGAGCGTCGTCGACGCGGGCCAGAGACAGCGTGCTTGCGTGCCACGGTCGCTGCGGCGAGTCGATCGAGACCGCAAGCGTCGCTTCCGCGAGCCCGTAGGCCGGACAGAGCGCCGTCGGCGCTAGTCCCATCGGCGCATATGCGGCGTCGAACGACCGCAGCACCGACGCGTCGATCGGCTCCGCGCCCACGACGACGCTGCGCAGGGAGGAGAGGTCGATCGATCCCGACCGTCGTGCCATCCGACGCGCGAAGAAGTCGAGTACGCTCGGCGGCGAGGCCGTGATGGTGGCTCGGTGGGTATCGCACGCGGCCAGCCATCGCAGCGGCGACGTGCGGAACACGTCGCTCGGCAGCAGCGTCAGCTCGCCGCCGTTCGAGCCCTCGGGCCCGAGCGCGACGAAGGCACTCAGGCAGAACCCAAAGAGGCCCATGTCGTGTGACAGCGGCAGCCACGAGCACACGCCGTCGCCGGGGAGCAGACTCAACCGCTGCAGCACGGCGCTCGTGTTGTGTGAGATGTTCCCAGGCGAGAGCACGACGCCGGTCGGCTCGCCGGTGCTCCCTGACGTGAACTGCACGAACGACGCTTCCGCCGGTAGCCTTCTCGCACACGGTGCCGACTTGCACGCTCCGTGCCGAAGGACCTCGCTGTATGTCGAGACGCCCGGTCGCTCGGAGGACTGCGCCGTCGCTGCGACGCGCGCAGGCGCGGCGATCGTGGTGCAACCGGCGATCGCCGCCATGAATGCAGCTGTCGCCCAGTAGCGGTGGTCCGGCCGGCGCACCGGAGCGGGGATGGACACGGCGCATCCGTCCGACATCCAGACAGCGAGCAGGAGTGTGAGCGCGTCATAGCTCGCGTCGAGCTGGATCGCAACTACGCCCGAGAAATCGTGCGCCCTTGCCGCGACCTCGGCGTCGTCGAGCAGGCGAGCGAGCGTCCGGGTCTCGTCGCCTTCAGAGAGGATGCGAATGCGCACGTCGGCCCGTGCGGCGGCCGTGAACCGCTCGATCACGTGTGGGGCGACTCCGTGAGCCGCACTGCGCAACCGGAGAAGTGCGTGTGCAGCTGCCGGAGCGTGAGCTCGAAGAAGCGTTCGGCGACATCGTCGTCCAGCGCAAATTCCTCGTCGCCGAGGTCGTCGACGACGGTGTATAGCCACTCCAGGACCTCGAGCGAGTCCACAGGCAGGCACCCGATGGCGGCGTCGGGATCGATCACCACCTCCTCGGACGCGAGCTCGGCGAGGCGCACGACGAGGACATCGAGCGGAGGAAGCTCCCTAATTACGCCTTCATTGGCACATTGCATTGTAGTATCATTAGCACGTTATGACTGTCGTGTCGCTGCGAGTCGAGTTCGACGGCGGTCCGTGGCGGACACGGTGAAGCTTGAGCGACGACTGCAGCAGGTCCGTGACGGCGCCGATCGGTACGAGGTCTACCGCGAGCTGGTCGCGGAAGGCGGTGTCCACCGGAGCCTGCTCGGGTTCGTGCTCCTGACAGCGCCAGCGGACGTCCTCGATGCCCTTCGCACCCCCCACTTCGGCACCGAGCCGGGCGCGGCCCGGTTCGGCAGGCGCGTCGTCGACGGAGCGCAGCCAGAGGCGCGCGTCGCCCGGATGCAACGGCTCGCCGTCGCGTTCCTAGATCCACCGTCCCACCCACCTATGCGGCGGATGCTCGCGGGTGCGTTCACGCCCGGGGCCGTCAGCTCCGCCCGGGAGGCGATTGCTCGCGAGGCGACGGACCTTGTATCGAGGCTGCCGCGCGGCGTCCCGGTGGACTTGGCCACCGCGTTCGCTTCGCCGCTGGCAGCATCGACGCTGGCAATCGCGATCGGCCTGCACCCGCAAATGACCGACCGGCTCGCTCGCTGGGGGGCGCAGATCGGCGGCGTCATCGACGTCATGCACGGACGTCAGGCGATCGAAGCGGGCGAGCGTGCGCTCGCTGAGATCGATTCCTGGCTGCGCGAGGAGGAGCGCACCCACGCGTCGCTGTCCCCGAAGGGGCTCGTCCATGCGCTCCTCAGCGAAGCAGAGGCAGGGACGATAAGTCGCGATCAGCTTGTCGCCAACATCGGCTTCCTGCTGGGCGCTGGGCAGGAGACGACGAGGAACGCCATCGCGTCGACGCTCGCCGCGCTGGCAGCAGACGCTGAGGCCCTCCCCCTCCTACGCTCAAGGCGCGAGCTCGTCGATGCCTTCGTGGAGGAGACGCTCCGCCTCGAGGCGCCGCTGCAGTTCACGATGCGGACGGCCGTCGCCGACCACGACCTGCCGAGCGGCAGCGGCGTCCGCCGAGGTGAGCGCGTCCTCGTCGGGCTCGCATCGGCGAACCGCGAGCGAGAGCGGTACCGCTCCGGCGACCACCCGCCCCCGCATACTTCATTCGGCGGCGGCGCGCACTACTGCCTTGGTGCCAGCCTCGCGCGCGCCGAGCTCAACATCGCAGTCGACGTCGTCCTGGACGGCGTGGATTCCCTGCGACTCGCCTCGCCGATCAAGTGGCTGCCGAGCGTGATCTTCCGCGGGCCCGCGTCGGTTGATGTCGTCATCGACCGCTGACGCACCTCAGAGGTTGTTCGCGTACCGTGCCTCGCGCAGCATCGCGCAGCCCTTCGCGATCTCTCGGATGCCGGTCTCCAGCGAATGGCAAGGTTTGAAGCCAGTCGCTTCAAACTTCTCGTTCGACACGATGAAGTCGCGCTTGTCCGGGTCCTCGCCAACGGGTGACTCCAGGAAGGTGAACGACGGCAGGACCTCTTGGATCCTCTCGCAGAGCTCCCACTTGCTCAGGTTCGCCGTGCTCAGACCCACGTTGAATGCCTCGTCCTTCATCTCCTCGAAGCCGTCGAGCGCGTGCTCGAACGCCCGGGCCACGTCGCGGACGTGGATGAAGTTCCGCATGGCGTGTGCTTCGAACAGCACGACTACTCGATCGACCACCGCCCGGCGAACGAAGTCATTTACCAGGAGGTCGAAGCGCATTCGGGGTGACATACCGAAGACTGTCGCCAAGCGCAGCGCGATCCCGTTGCCTGCGGCCAGGATTGCCTCCTCGGCCTCGACCTTGGTGCGGCCGTAAAGCGACAACGGGCGCAGCGGCGCCTCCTCGGTGCAGAACCGTTCCGCATCCCCGATGCCGTACCCGCTGTTCGTGTTCGGGAAGACGATGCGCTGTGACGGCGACCGAAGCTCGAGCAGCAGTCGGACGGCGTCGAGGTTGGTGGTCCGCGCCGCGGTCTCGTCGGCGGCACACGCCGGGGCGCCGACGATGGCCGCCAGCGGGATCACGGCGTCGGCGGTCCGGAGCGCGTTCCGCATCATCGACCGGTCGCGGCAGTCACCACGCACAACCTGAAAGCGATTGTCGATGCAGCGGTCGAGCAGCGTCGCCTGCGAGAACGAGAAGCGGTCGAGAACGGTCACGTGGTGCCCGCTGTCGAGGAGGTTCCCGACGAGGACCGAGCCGATGTAGCCGGCACCGCCGGTCACGAGGATGCGCATTGGTGTCCCTTCTCCATCGGTCACCGCACTGTAACCGAATTGGTGCGCTGATATTGTAGTCACCAATTGCGCTATGCTGCATGTCCAATCGATTCTTCAGGAGAGGCCCTGATGCGATCTCAGTCGATGGCGGTCACCGAGTTCCTTCGCGGTAAGAACATCCTCGTCGCCGGTGGCGGCGGCTTCATCGGCGGCCACCTCGTCCGGACGCTGATCGACATGCCGATCAGATCGGTCCGGGCCGTGGACGTGACGCCGGTCAACCAGTGGAGGCAACGCTTGGCCAATGTGGACGAAGTCGTCGCCGACTTGCGCGACCTGGCGGTATGTCGTGATGCGGTCGCCGACGCGGATGTGGTCTTCAACCTCGCTGCGGACATGGGCGGCATGGGCTACATCGAGACGCACAAGGCCGCCTGCATGCTCACCGTCCTCACGAGCACGAACCTGCTTCTCGCCGCCCGGGACGCCGATGTGAGTCGCTTCTTCTACGCGTCGTCCGCCTGCGTTTACAACGTCGACGCGCAGGACGACCTCGGCGCGAGGAGCTTGAAGGAGAGCGACGCTTACCCGGCGATGCCGGAGGACGGTTACGGCTGGGAGAAGCTCTTCACGGAGCGGATGTGCCGCCATTTCGAGGAAGACTTCGGACTCCCCGTGCGCATCGCGCGGTTCCACAACATCTACGGGCCGATGGGCACCTGGGTCGGCGGTCGCGAGAAGGCACCGGCGGCGGTGTGTCGCAAGGTGGCGCAAGCCACGATTACGGGCGCGCCAGAGATCGAGGTGTGGGGTAACGGGGAGCAGGTCCGGAGCTTCCTGTATGTCGACGACGCCGTGGAGGCCGTGCTGCTCCTCACCGCGTCCGACTTTGCTCGCCCCGTCAACATCGGCAGCGAGCGTGGTGTCACCATAAACGCACTGATCGACATCGTTGAGGCCGCGGCCGGCACCACGCTCCAGCGCCGCTACCTCCCGGACGCACCGACGGGCGTGCGAGCGCGCAACAGCGACAACTCCCTGATCCGCGATGTGCTCGGGTGGGAGCCTCGCACCAGCCTCGAGGAAGGCCTCGCGGCGACCTACGAGTGGGTGCTCAACCAGGTGGCGACGCACCGCGAAGCGGAACCCGCCGTGGCGCTCTGATGTCTGCCGTGGCTTGACATGGCAGTTCCGACCACTCAGGGCGCTCTCGCCGTCGAAGGGGGACGGCCGGTGCGGGACCCCGCGCGGCCATGGCCGCGGTGGCCCGACCCGCCTCCCGAAGCTGAGACCTTGGTCACCGACGTGCTCCGCGGCGATCGGTGGACACTGAGCAGCGCGATCACCACCCGGCCGCTCTATGAGCGGCGGTTCGCACGCGTGTTCGCGTCGTACATCGGCACCCGCCACTGCATTCCGGTCGACCACGGCGCCAGCGCGCTAGTAGTCGCCCTGGAGGCCGTCGGCCTCGAGTTCGGCGACCGCGTACTAGTGCCGACCATGACGTGGGTGGCATCCGCGACGTCGGCGCTGCGGGCAGGTCTCGTGCCCGTGCTCGTCGACATCGACCCGATCACCGGGAGCATGGGGCCCGCCGACGTGGACCTGACGTGCGACCCCAAGGCCATCGTGGTCGTCCACTGGTCGTGCGCGATGGCAGACGTGCGCGCCATCGAACGCGCCGGCCGCGGCGCCGTGATCATCGAGGACTGCGCGCAGGCGCACGGCGCAGCGTGGGACGGTCGGCGTGCTGGCTCACTCGGCGCCGTCGGCTGCTTCAGCATGCAGCAGTCGAAGGTTCTCGCCGCCGGCGAGGGCGGTGCGGTCGTTACCGACGACGCCGTCATCGCCGAACGACTCGAGGAGCTGCGCGCCGATGGGCGGCGCCCTCGCATGACGCCAGGCGCACCTGGTCAGTACGACCTCATCGAGACCGGCGGCATCCTCGGCTCGAATTACAGCATGAGCGAGTTCTCCGCGGCGCTCCTTTGCGCGCAGCTCACGGTACTCCAGGCCCAGCACGCGCGGCGCAGTGCGAACTTCGAGATCCTCGCCACGCTCCTGGAGGCTGTGCCGGGGGTGAGGCTCGTGCGGCCCCACCCTGCCCAGACGGCGTCGTCGATCTACGAGATCGCGATTGTGTTCGAGCCCCTGCCGCGCGGCTTCCGCATCGACGACGTGGCTCGTGCCCTCTCGGCCGAGCTCGGGCGCCCGATGTACCGGCCGGACACGCCACTGCATCGCAGTCGCCTGTTCCGTCCAGAGACGAAGCGCACCCTCGGCCCGCTCGCCCAGGACTGCCTGGCGGTCAATCGGGGCAGGTGGTTCCCGGTCGCGGACCACCTCTACGACCACGCCGTCGTGACGCATCACAGTGCACTCCTCGGCGACGAGGGCGACATGACCGACATCGCTCGCGCCGTCACGAAGATCGCCGCAGCAGCGCGCTGATTACCGCCTCCCGGTGGCGTCAAACGGTGGTCAGCGGCGGACGGGCGATGGGTGACGCCAGCTCGTAGCTGTGGAGCATCCCCACCCCCCGGTTGGCAGGGTTGGCCGACCCGAGCTCGGTGTCGCGCCCGAACACGACGCGGGCAACCTCGTTGGGATCGTCGACGGTGAAGCCGGCAGGCGGGCGATCTCGGAGCGGCTGGACCCGCGAGGGCCAGTCACGCCCGATGTCCTTGGCTCGGAGGACGTCGCGAAACCATTGGGCGTAGTCGTGTTCGAGCTGCAGGGTCTGCGGGAACCTGCGATCCAGCGCCGGCAGGACGGCGAGCTGCACGGTGAGCACCGTCTTGAGGGCGGTGTCGTCGCGGACACCCAGCTGCGACACGGCAACGGACCTCACCTCGTCCAGCAGCAGCTTCCAGCTGCCCGGCGGCGCCACGAACCTCGGGGCGTCGAAGAGAGTGAACGCCGTCGCCGCCCACCGTTTCGGATCGTCGTGGGCGAGCGTGATCAGACGCCGGTAGAAGTCGACCTCGGCCACGCCCGACTCGTACCGCATGTACCGAGCGACGTGACGGAGCACGCCCAGGTTCTCGCAGATGAGGAACACCCGGCGGAGCTCCTCCATAGCCGCGTAGTCTGCGAGGGTGAACGTCGAGGACGAGACGACCCGGTTGAATCCGCTCGCCGCACCGTGGACGTATGACGGCTCATCCGCCGCGGTCCGGATAGCAAACTCCTTGCGGTACGCGGGATCGTTCATTGGGCTGTTCGGCAAGACCTCGGTCGCGTAGACCTTCGCCGGCATCTCTCGATCGACGACCTGTTGCAGGTCCGCTGCGAAGGTGTCGAGCGTCTGGCCGGGGAGCCCCATCATGAGGTCCACCTCGAGCGGCAACGACTCCCGTCGGAACTGTCGGGCGAGCTCGTCGTACCTCGAGGTCTTGATGTTCTTTCGCTTCACCGCAACGAGCGTCGACTGGTCGAAGCTCTGCAACGAGACGGCTCCGTGGCTGAGGATCCCGGCCGACACCCAGGTGCGGATGATCTCCCGGAGATGCTTCGTGTTGTTCTTCGCGTAGTTCGTCAGGACGGTGGACGGATAGCCGGTGGAGGTCCGAAGCTCTGCGACACTCCTCGCGATCTCGACGTCGCGCTCGAAGATGCCGAAGTTCGCGTCAGCGATGAACGTCTCTGTTGCCTGGTTGTCCACGCACCACGCCAGCTCGGACAGCACCCGATCGAGCGCGAACTTGCGGATGCGTGACCGGGTGTTGCTCCCCCAATCGCAGAAGGTGCAGCCGTACGGACAGCCTCGATTCGTCTCGAGGATGGCAGCGGGATCCCCCATCTGGCCGTAGGCGTCGAACAGACCCTCAAGGTACGGCGACGGTATGTCGTCCAGCTGCGCCATCCGCTCGCGATCGGCCGTGCGGACGATCTTCGTTCCGTCGCGGAACGCGATTCCCTTCACATGATACAGCGCGCTGACGTCGGTCCGACCGATGGACAGCGAGGGCGCGAGGACGTCGAGCACCTCGGCTGTCGCTGCCTCACCCTCACCGCGGACGCAGATGTCGACGTGCGGGTTGTCGTGGAAGTAGCACTCGAGGTCCCCGGGATAGGAAGGCGTGCTCGGCCCTCCGTGGATCGTGAGCGCGTCGGGGTGCTCGGACTTAACGACCGCCGACGCCGCGAGGAGGTCGTCGTGGGACCACATGTAGTTGGAGAAGAGGCACACGGCGCGCCCGGCATCCTCGGGATGTGAGGCCGCCAGCCAGTCGAGCGAGAAGTCGTAGGTCGCGTGGAGGCTGCCGCGCTCGTACACGTCGCAGTAGGTGAGAATCGTCCCCAAAGCCAGCGGCACGGTGCGCACGCCGAGCGCGATCTGCATTGGTACCACCGGGATCAAGCCAGGCGGCGCCACTCGACCACGCAGCTCCGCCAGGCTGCGCGGGCCGGCGGCGATCGCACGCCGCAGTTTCAGGTGTGAAGAGATCTCCTGGCGCAGGTGGAGCCTGGCGACGTCGCGACCAACCGTGTCAGTCACCGACTCGCGGCCAGCGACGACCACGAGTGCGGACGCGACGAGCCGGCTCACCAACTCTGCCATGGCGTTCTCGGTGAGCGCCGCACCCAACCACCGCTTGCGGTGCCGCTCGTGCGCCTCGGCGACGTCAACGGGTTGGGCCAGCTCTGCGAAGGCTGAGAGTTCGGCCGCTGTCAGCGCGATCCACACGGTGCCGTCGTGGCGGCGGATCTGGAACCCGCCACCGGGGACCAGTCGGACGACAAGGGGCAGCAGCACGCACTGGAACCGTTTCCCCGCGCCATAGGGCGCGCCATCATCGTCACCGAGGTCGCCGCGCTGAACTGTCGCGACGGCGCCTGTGTCGCCCCGATCGTCGTCGAGGATCCCGTGCGCGCGCAACAAATCGACGAACTCGCGCACGTCGGTCGCCGTACCGCCCAGGCCCTCGGCGTCGGCCACGAGTTCGTCCGTCTGGGCGGCGCGCTCCGCGACGCGATCGAGCAGCTGGAGGTGCCACGGGCGCAACCGCGCCTCGCGCGCCTCCACGCCGGCGAGCCGCAGCTCGCGGCCGGTGAGCACGACGAAAGCGGTCCTCCGCAGTCGGAGCCCCACGTCCGACGCAACAAGCTCGTCGTTCACCGAACCTGCCGATGGTCCAATTCGATCACGCCATTACTATAGATCATCAATGCGTAGGGGTATAGTCTATTGGCGTCATCGGGCGCAGCCGAGGAGGAGATCATTGCACGCCGGGATCGTCGGCTTTGGGTCGAGAGGCGACCTCTATCCCCTCTGGGAAATCGCCGACGGCCTGACACGGCGCGGTCACACGGTCACTGTGTTCGAGTACGACGAGCATCGGGAGGAGGTCGAGACGCTCGGCATTGACTTCGTGTCTCTCGGCGCTGCCTCGCCGTGGGCACCGCGCTTCTCCTCGCATCGACACCTCTTCGGGCACCAGCGGGCGCTGGCGATCCGGAGCGTAGTGTTCGCCGACGTCCGCTCGACGCTCGACCGAATCCTGTCGCAACCGTGCGGCTTCGACGCCATCTATGCGCCGCAGTTCCAGTACGCAGCACAGCTGGCCTGCGAGCTCCTCGACATCCCGTTGGTGTCCGTCATCCCCGTCGACTCGGCGAACGCGCTCGGCGGAGGCACAACCGCATCCGACGCATGGACGTCGATGGACGGCGTGTTCACACGCAAGCTGAACCGCATCCGCCGCGACCTCGGGCTCGCGCCACGCGAGCTCGCCGGCACTTTTGGCAGCGTCTCGCAAACGGCGGTGATGGTCTTCGGATCGAGTGTCTTCGCCAAGTCCGTTGAACGGTGGCCGGCGGCGTTCCGACTAGCGGGGCCCTCGTCCTACGACGGGGGGGCGTACGAGCGGGTATCGAACGACGTGCAGTCATTCGCCGCGAGGGAGGAGCTCGGCCCGCTAGTCGTGTGCACGCTCGGCGACAGCTGGGGCACTCGGTTCCCGCCACCGTGCGAGCATCTCGCTCGTCTGGCCGACCGTGGCATCCGCGTCCTATACCTTGTCGGACGCGGCGGGATCGAAGTCGAGGGCAGCGAACGGACGCTCGTGGCCGGGTGGGCTCCGCTTTCACGCATCCTCCCGTCGGCGGCCGCGATTATGCACCACGCGGGGCTCGGAACACTCACGGCGTCACTCCGCTTCGGTCGGCCGTCGATCATGCTGCCCTTCTGGCAGGACCAGCCGGCGAACGCAGCACGTGCGGCCGAGCTCGGCGCGGGTGTCGTTGTCCGTGGCGACGCGACGGCCGATGACATGGCTGATGCGGTCGATGCCGTCCTGTTCGACCCGCGCTACCTCGGTGCTGCTCGCGCCGTAGCGGCATTGATCGCGCAGGATCCCGACATCAGCGAGGTGGCGGACGACTGCCTCTACCAGGCGGCCGCCGCGTCGGACCGGCCCACCTGACCGTCAGATGTCGAGCGCCTCCCTGCGCCGATCGTGGTCGGCCAGAGAGGGCGGGAACGCGATCTCACGGCGGTAGTTGCACGTACCGTTGGTCGCCGCCAGCTCTTGCCGCTCGATCACGAAGTGTCGATAGCGCCGGAACGTCGTCGGATCTCTCAGCGTGTCGATGAACCCCGAGTATCTAGCGTGCTGTTCGAAGAAGTCACCCGCGATGAGTGCCTGGAAGGTGTTCATCGCGTTGTTGTAATGGTCGTGCTCACTAAACGCGGCCTCGGCCGACCCGAGCTGAGCGAAGTTGAGCACTTCAGGCGTGTAGAAAAGCCGGATCAACTTGTCGATCAGCGCGTAGGCGCCAACGATTTGCTCGTACGCCTTCTTCATCTTCGCCGCGCCCTTCTTGGCGCCGTGGGTGAGACGGGCATCCACGGCCTCTACGAGCAGCCGGGCGCTCTGCATGGCCATGTACACACCGCTCGAAAAGATCGGATCGATGAACGCGGACGCATCGCCCACGACAGCCCAACGATCGCCCCATTTCTCGGTGACGGCGTACGAGTAGTCGCCGTTGCACTGGAGCCGCCGCACCTGCCGCGCGCCTTCAAGTACGCGCGCAGTGAACGGCGATGCCTGCAGCTCTTCGAGGTAGAGCGCCTGTTGCCAGTCGTCCACACCCTGCGCCTTCAGCCGCTTGCGCTGCGCCAAGTAGTACGACGTGTTCATAACCACGCCCGCGCCGAGGCGATCGGTGCTGAGCGGGATCACCCAGATCCATCCCTGCTTCTCACCGCCGACGTAAACGATCTGGATCATACCCTCCTGCAGGCCGCCCTCGTACCGGGCGCCGGCCCAGTGGTTGCACCCCAAGGCGGTTCGCTCCAGTTCCTTGTTTGCCACCTTCGTGCGCATCCGGTTCGCGAGGAACGTGTCCCGGCCGCTGGCATCGATGATGAATCGGGCGTCGACCGTGATCCCACCAGCAGGGCCGAGCGCGCGGACCCGTACAGCATCGTCGGTGCCCGTCCCGATGTTTACGTCGGTGACGCGCGTCTCCTCATGGACAACTGCGCCCTCTCGTCGAGACTGGTGAAGGAGGAGGTCGTCGAAGTCGGCGCGAACCACTTGGAACGAGAGCGCGCTCTTGTCGAAGAGGTGCTTCCCGAAGCACCACGTGGTCGAGGTGGTGCCGTCGGCGTCGAGGAACCTGGCGCCGGGCTTTCGGACGAAGCGGCGCTCCATCTCCTCCAGCACGCCGAGCTCCTCGAAGATCCAGTAACAGAACGGCAGCATCGACTCGCCGACGTGCTCGCGCGGGAACCTGGCCCGCTCCAGGACCGCGACGGAGTGGCCGCGGCGCGCGAGTAGCGAGGCGCACGTCGAACCCGCCGGGCCGCCACCAATGACGACGACGTCCGTCGACAGCGCCGCGCTCATCGACGCCCCGCCCAGGTCAGGCCGTGCGGACGGACCAGCAGCGAGTCAACACCGTGGACGAAGAGGCCGCGCTGACGCGCTCGAGCGTCTGAGCGCTCGTCACGGGCCAGCGACAGGTTCGGGAAGCGCTCAAGCACGCGGCGGATGGCGGTCGCCGCCTCCGCGCGCGCCAGTGTCGCTCCTAGGCAGCGATGCGGCCCGTAGCCGAACGCGAGGTGTTGGACCCTCGGCCGGCACACGTCGAGCCGATCGGGTTCGGGATACTCGCGCTCGTCCCGGTTGGCCGCCGCGATGGCAATGGTGACGGCTGCGCCAGCGGGGATGTCCACGTCGCCCACGCGGACCGATTCCCGTGCGACGCGCAGATCTGACCGCTGCACTGGGCCGACAAAACGGAGGAGTTCCTCGACGGCGTCCTCGACACGTGTCGGATCGGCTCGCAGCGCCCGCAGGTCGACGGGATGGGCAAGAAGCGCGAGCAGGCCGTTGCCAATAAGGATCGCGGTGTTCTCGAGTCCTGCGACGACGAGCAGGTTCAGCAGGGCTGCGACCTCTCGACGGGAGGCATGTCCCCTCCGGTGCGCCTCGATGAGCACAGCGGCCAGGCTCGGCTCGCGGTCTGGGCCAGTCGCCAGCTCCGAGGTTGGCGCGAAGCCGTCGATCGCACTGGTCCAGTAGTCCCGCTGGGCTGCGAGCGCCGCACGCCGAGCGTCGTGCTCCGCCTTCGTCGTCGCGGTGGTGACGAGCGTCCGGGACCAGGTTCGCATTAGGTGTCGGTCTCCCTCTGGGATGCCGATCAGGTCACAGATGATCGTGGTGGCGAGAGGTTCGGCGAGGCGAGCGAAGATATCGACGACCTCGTCGCGCGCAATGTCGGTGAGCAGGCGCTCCACGACCGCCGCGATGTGCGGCTGCAGGCGCCGAACACGCCGCTGGCTAAACGCTCCGCTGACCAACCGGCGCAGCCGAGCGTGCTGTGGATCGTCGCTGGTGAGCAGGCTGGCGCCGAGCGCATGGTCGAACCCGAGGATGCCCGCACGTTGGAGGTTGCGCAGCGCGTGGGAGAACCGATCGTCGAGCATTGCCTCGCGCGCTTCACGCGCGCCACCCACATGCCAGACCTCGAGGCCGCTGGGGAACCGAAGCGATTGAACGGCGTTCGATGGCTCTTGCAGCTGCCGCAACTCCTCCATGACGCCGAGTTCGAGCACGCTCACCGCCCCTTCGGCTCAACGAGGTCGGAGATGGCGCGGAGCGCCGCGCAGGTCTCAACCGGCAGGTCTTCGCCGTCGATGCGCACGTCGAACTCCGCGTCGCGGAACGTGACGACCGCAAACACCTCGAGCCAGCCCACAGCGTGCGACTCAGTCCGCGGACAGTAGGCTGTCTGGTCACGAAGTTCGCCCACGCTACGGACCCCCTCCAGAATCGCCGGCGAAGACACCGCGCGCGCCGAGCGCATCCCTGCGGAGGTCGCTGCACGCTCCAGCACGAGCATGCTCAGCGTAGATGGGACTGGCTGCCCACACCTTGACGGCTTTGGCTTCGATGAAGCCCCGAACCTCGACGAGGAACCTGCCAGCGCCCGGTCGGACGAGCACGACGCAAGCACCGCCGTGGACGCCGCGAAGAACACGGAAAGGGCCAATATGCAGCGGCGCGTATGTTCGCCAGCCGATCGTCCTCGCCCCTTGCGAGGCCCTCTGCGAACTCGTCGGCCGCCCACGATACAATGCCAGCGCGTTGTGGTGGGAGAGCATCACGCCGCCCTTGGGCCCGCCCCACCTCCCAGCTCGTCTTCCTCTCGATGCCGTCAGCACGCGCACCGCGCAGTCGGCGACGATGTGGGCGAGCGTGGCCCTCGACGCCTGCGGATCGAGCGGCACGCACGTCGCCCCGGCTCGAGCACGCAGTAGATCGCCGACCGACTCGATGGACTCGTCGAGGTGGATGCCAACTCGATCGCCCCGCTCGATGCCGGTGGCGAGGAGCGGGTTCGCGACTTGGCTGCTCCGCGGGGCCAGCTCGACGTAGGTCATCATCCGCTCGCCGCACTGCACTGTGGTATCGGGCCTCCCCGTGGCGGCGCGCTCGACCGGTGGAGGGCGTAAAATCTCACAGCCCGAGGTACCTCATCGCGATGTTGCGCTGCGTCTCCGAGGCTCCGGAGTACATCCGGCTGGCAAGGTCTCGCGGCAGTCGCAGCCCACGCGCGTTCTCGGGCAGGTAGCCGTGGCCGCCGTGGATCTGCACGGTGTCGAGGCTCGGCTCTGGAGGAACGCCTCCCTGACGTACAGCTTTGCGAGCTCGCGCGGTCGAGCAACGACCTGTCTTCGCCCAGGAGCCAAGCCAGTCGGTAGAAAAGGAGTCCGGCGCTGTCGAGCCGCACCTTCATGTCGACGATATCGTCGGCAAGGGACGACTTGCCAACCGGCTTCCGGGACAGCGTGCGGTGCCTTGCGCACTTGATCCATCGGTCGGCATCCCTGTCCCCGTCGGGGTTGGGCATGGGCAGGCACTTGAAGCCGATGCCCGCGCGCCACCACGCGCGCTGCAAGAAGTCGCAGGCCGCGTCGCGGCGAACGACGTCGTCGTCGAGGCGGCGCGCGGCGAGGCTCCTGACTGCGTCACAGCGCTCCCGCTGGTCGTCGGTCGGCGCGAACCCGATCATGTCGTCCGATCTCGCTCACGGGTAAGGATCCCGTCACGGTGTCTCAACTCGTATCGTATTGCACACACACTATGGCAAGCCAATTGAATAGTTGGAAAGGGATTGCAGTTCGTCTCCTTCTCGCCAGGCGGTTCGGACGCGGCAAGGCTCGACGGTCGAGTTGGAGGGGCTTCCGTCTCGTTACGGCGGGGGTGTTGCTGCAGACGATTGGATGGACGAACGTGTGGTCGCCGAGATCGACCGCTTGTACCCGGACGCCCGTCCTCGCATCGCACCTGCAGGACGAGTTCTGCGAGTGCAACCGCGAGATCCGCGTAGGACCAGGGCCATCGCCCGCCGCGAAGACCCCGCTCCGGCGCCCAGCTCAGCTTCACTGATGTCGACGGCCACCGCTTCCAGGGTTTCATCAGCGACCAGACCGACTCGAAAATCGCCTATCTCGAAGCCCTTCAACGAGGTCGTGGCTGGGCCGAGAAGCTGATCTGTGACGCGAAAGGCACTGGGCTCACCAACCTGCCGTCAGCCGACTTCGCCATCAACGCCGCTTGCCTGACTACTGCGCTGATCGCCCATGCCGTTGGACGGCTGCCGCCTCGTTGCCCTCGACGGCGAGATGGCCAGGGCCGAGCCCAAACGCTTGCGCTACTGCCTGTTGCACGCGGCCGGCGTGCACGGACCGGACGACGCACCCGGCCGCGCCTCGCTGCCGGTTGGCCGTGGGCGGACGACCTCGTCAGCGCATTCAGCCGCATCAAACACGTTCCGTCTGCGGACCTGACCGGCCCTCAGCGGAACGCCGGCCCGCGGATCTTCACCTCGCCGAAGACATCAGATCCAGCCCAACCAGCCTTGTCTCGCCGCGTCCCCGGGCCAAGCTGAAGAGACGCAGCACCGACGGCGGCGATCGCGGTGATGCGGTGCATCCTGTCCTGTCGACCGATGCCGTGCTCAAAAGTTCATGGCGGTCGCGCTCGTTGTCCCAGCGAAAGCCCCAGCCGACGACGACGCGCGGCTCAAACGAAACTCGCCAGCGAGGCGCCGTCACCGGAAATCGAAGCCATCTCGCGCCCTAACGTCCGCGCGCGGGGGGCGACACTCGGCTTCTGGTCGCACTGCCCGAGCCGTCCGGCGTCAACAAGACATCCGACTGGCGTCAATGGTTGCTATTGACCGAGGCCGCACCGGCTGGCACAGTCGTGCTCTAATCTGACGGCCTGGGGGGGCTAAATGACCTGCGATGTTTGCGAACAACGCACTGATGTGCAACGCGCGTTTTTGCACTTCAATTGCCGAAAGATCGGCCTTGAGCTGTGCAGCGAGTGCCACGGCGAGCTTCGTGAGACCGTGTTCGAGCTGGGGCGGCTGGGGCGACCGGTTCCAGACTGGCGGCGCGTGCGGCACGCGCGCCGCAGCTGTGCTCCGTCTCGAGTGACGTAACCGAGCGAAGGGCAGGGAAGGAGCACACTCTCGCGTCGCTCAGCACTCCGCGAGCCAACAGCGTTGGTCGCCGACTGAGCCAAGCCAAACTACTTCGCCCTGAAGAGGTCCTCTGTATCAGCCTCAGGTGAGGCAGTCGCTACCCCGCGATTGGTTGAGCTGAGGTAAGGGGGAATGCCCCGAATGACCAAGACCATCCCTGATTCTGTGGCGACGCGCGCCCAGTCTGGCGCCGTGAACGACACCGACGATCCCGATCCCGAGGTGCCGGAGCGTGCCCGCGGGCCGCGCCGGTACTCGGCGAAGTACAAGGCGGAGATCCTCGACGAGTACGAGGTCTGGACAAGGCGGGCAAGGGTGCGCTGTTGCGCCGCGAGGGCTTGTACACGTCGTTGATCTCGGAGTGGCGCAAACAACGCGATCGTGGCGCGCTGGCGGCGTTGGCCAAGCCGTCGGGCCGCCGGCCAGCTGACCACGCGACCGCGAAGTCGCCCGGCTGCGCCGCGAGAACGACCGTCTCGCCGGCGACCTCGACAAGGTCCGGAAGGTGATCGAGGTCCAGGGAAAGCTCTCGGCGCTGTTGGAGCGGCTCGCCGCCGACAACGCCCGGCCGATCGGAGCGAGACAAAGTGATCGACGCCCCTATCGCCGAGCTCGCACTCCACGTCGGGGTGCGGGCTGCGTGCACCGCCGTCGGCGAGGCCCAGGTCGGCTGGTATCGCCGGCACCGCCCGAGCGCGCCGCCCCGCCCCGAGCGCATGCCGGCACCCCAGCCTCGGGCGTTGTCGGAGATGGAGCGCAAGGAGCTGGGCGGGTCCTCAACAGCGAGGAGTTCGTCGACGAAGCACCCGCGACGGTGTATGCCAAGTTGTTGGACCAAGGCACCTACCTGGCCTCGGTGCCCACCATGTACCGGGTGCTGCGCGAACACGACGAGGTCCGCGAGCTTCGCCGCCAGGCGACCCATCCCGCAGCCAACAAACCCGAGCTGTTCGCCACCAAAACGAACGAGATCTACAGCTGGGACATAACCAAGCTGTTGGGCCCGGAGAAGTGGACCTACTACTACCTGTATGTGATCATCGACATCCATAGCCGCTATGTGCCCGGCTGGATGCTCGCCCACGCCGACCGCGGCTCGCCGATGACCGCCGAGCCGGTCGCGTTCCTGCTCGCCGATCTCGGTGTCACCTAGTCGCACTCGAGGCCGCAGTGCTCGAATGACAACCCTACAGCGAAAGCCAGTTCCGCACCCTCAAGTACCGGCCCGAGTTCCCCGACCGCTTCGGCTGCTTCCAAGACGCCCACGCCTTCCGCAGCCGATTCTTCGCTTGGTCAACACCCGCCGCCTCCACAGCTCACTCGGCTACCTCAGCCCAGCCGAATGCGAAGCGGCCATCCACCAAAACGCCGACACCAAGGCGGCAGGATCACGTCCCAGGGGGCCTGTGGGAAACTCTGTGGAAGTCGATGAGCCGTGATGGTCCACACCTTGGCTGGGGTGGCCGGATTGG
>CAZWDB010000035.1:0-39667 GCA_964632885.1 uncultured Acidimicrobiales bacterium
TCCCCTGTCGCGTCTGCCGGCTGCGCGAGCCCAAGCTGTGCGGCGGCGACGATCAGGCAACCGAGGACGGCATGGATGGTTCGACGCAAGTACACGGCACTCACCTAACCAGGCTCCGCTGACGCAAAACAACGATCGCCGCCGCCCACATCCGTCGCAGTCGGTGGTGCTGTGACATGCGCGGTCAGAGGTCGAGCGACAGTTGGGCCACCAGCTCGGCGGCGCTGGTCGCGGAGAGATCTCGTGTTGCTTCGATGACGAGTTCGGCGCGGTCACGACCTAGATGGGGGACGACGAGCTCGCGGGCTTTCTCCTCGACGTGCTGAGGTGTCATGGGATGGCGCGAAGGACTTCCATCCCCGAGGCGCCTCTTTAACCGAGCTGGCTATGTACTCGCTGACGATCTGGGTGCGGGTCACCGCGGCCTCCCATGCTGGTTGCCCGCTCTTGCGCCGAGGAGGCGTGACGACGAGACTAGTGCAGGTCATGAAATCTTGTTCTGCTCAGCGGAACAAGGTCGTCCTGGAAGGGGGGATTCGCAACCAGTGAGCTCGACAGAAGACACGAGGGAACGAACCGTGACCCGTTCGGAGATCGTCGAGACGACCCATGGGCGCGTGCAAGGGCTCGTCAGCAATGGCACGCGCGTCTTCCGGGGCATCCGGTATGGAGCGTCCACCGCCGGGGCCAACCGATTCCGCGCACCGCAGCCGCCTGAGGCATGGGCAGGGGTGCTCGACACCCTCGAGTACGGCCAGACCGCACCGCAGGCGTTCAGCCGCCTGGCGCTCGGCGGCACCAAAGGCAACCGGCCCGTGATCGGCGAGGACTGCCTTGTCCTCAACGTGTGGACTCCAGCCTGCGACTCGGCCAGACGACCGGTGCTCGTGTGGCTCCACGGTGGCGGGTTCGAGGCGGGCACCGGTTCGATGGCGCTCTACGACGGCACCAATGTCACACGCCGTGGCGACGTCGTCGTCGTGACGATCAATCACCGCCTCAACGTCTTCGGCCACACCCATCTCGCAGACCTGTTGGGCGACGAGTTCGCGGGATCGGCCAACGCCGGGTTTCTCGACATCGTCGCTGCGCTCGAGTGGGTGCGCGACAACATCGCCGGCTTCGGCGGCGACCCCGGCAGCGTGATGATCTACGGACAGTCGGGCGGTGGTCGCAAGGTGAGCATCGCCATGAACGCGCCGGGCGCCCAGGGCCTCTTTCACCGCGGTGTCGTGCAGAGCGGATCACACCTGCGTCTCACGGAACGGGACGCCGCGCAAGGCCGCGCGGAGGAGTTGCTTCAGGTCTGCGACATCCCCGCGGGCGACGCCCGCCGCATCCAGGACCTGCCCATGGAGCAGATCATCGGGGCCAACAGGAAGGTTCGGGGCCGGTTCTCTCCCACGCTCGACGGGACGGTCTTCGACCGCAACCCGTGGGACCCGGAGGGTCCGTCGATCTCCCGGGACATCCCCCTCATGATCGGGACCTGCCGGACGGAGCTGTCGAATCAGGTCGGGACCGGCGACCCCTCGACCTTCGAGATCACCGACGACGAGCTCGAGGAGCGACTCACGCGGTTCGTTCCGGCGGAGGACGTCCCTGCGCTCATCGAGACGGTGCGCCGCTCGGCGCCGCGGGCAGCGGCACCGGAGGTGTTCTTCACGATCGCCACCGCGCGCGGGTATTGGCTCGACAGCGTGCTGCAGACAGAGCGCAAGGCGGCACAGGCCGCCGCGCCCGTGTACTCCTACCGTCTCATGTGGCGCACGCCGGTCGAGGGCGGCCGGCGCATCACGCCGCACTCGCTCGACCTGCCGTTCGTCTTCGACAACGTCGCCATCGCGCCGGACATGGTGGGCCCGCCGAGCGAGGAGACAGCAGCGGTGGCCGAGGCGATGAGCGAGTCATGGCTCGCCTTCGCACGAACAGGCGATCCGAATAACGCGGCGGTGGGGGCGTGGACGCCCTACGACCTGGAGCGCCGAACCGTGATGTTGTTCGACGTCGAGTCGAAGGCGGCTGAGGACCCGCATCGCGAGGAACGTCTCGCCATGAGCAGGTACCCGACACAGCAAGTTCGCGGGCGCGTCCTGCACCGTTAGGAGACAGACGAACCGATGGAGATCATCAGCGAGAAGATCATCGACGGCGTCATCGAGACGCGGTTCGACGTTGCGGCCGAAGGCGAGACCGTTCCCGGGAAGCGGTGGGCGCCCGAAGGTGCCGTCGGGTCCCGCCCGACGATCCTCGTGGGACACGGAGGCTTCCAGAGCAAGGAGGCGCCGAACATCGTCGCCATGGCGACAGCCATGGCTCTGGAGCGCGGCTACGTCACCTACGCCCTCGACGCACCCGGACATGGGGAGCGTCGCACCGAGGAACAGATCCGCCAGCAGGAAGAGACCATACGCCGCCTCCGCCGCGAGGGCGCGGCAGAGAGCAGTCGCGGCCGGGCCGCCCGCCAGGAGTCGCCCGCGGAACCATCGACGCGTGAAGGCGAGCGCCGCCTTCCCCGCATGGTCCGCGAGTGGAAGGTGCTGCTCGACGAGGTCGACAAGCAGGACGTCCCGCCGTCGTCATACGGCTATTGGGGCGTGTCGATGGGCGCGCGCAATGGCATCCCGCTGACCGCGAGCGACACGCGCATCAAGGCAGCAGTGTTCGGACTGTTCGCCTACCTGCCCGATCCCGTGTTCCGCCAGCAGGTGAAGTCCATCGAGGTCCCCCTGCTCTTCCTCTTCCAGTACAACGACGAGCTGATGACTCCCGAGGCCGGTCTGGCGCTGTGGGAGAACTTCGGGTCGAAGGAAAAGACGATGCACATCAACCCGGGGCCGCACGTCGGGATCCCTCTATTCGAACGAGAGGCGTCCGCAGCGTTCTTCGCGAGACACCTCGACTGAGCCACTCGTCCGCCGGCCGATTCAGCGGACGCCGATCGCCTCTCCGAGGCCTGCGGCTGCTACCAGCAGCGCGTCGATGATCTCGCGCTCTTGTCGCTTGCCCAGTCGCTTGGCGGGCGCAGAAACCGTCAACCCCGCGGCGGCGCGCCCACCCGGGCCAGGAACGGCAGCGGCTATGCCGACGATCCCCCGCTCGGAACGACCGACCCCGACGAGGTAACCGTCCTCCTGCACTTGGCGGATGTCAGCCATCGCCTTACCGGTGTGGACCGCACCTCTTCCCACGCGGCGGGCGACCCGTTCGATCAACGCGCGCGGGTCGTCTTCGAAGGCGAGCATCGCCCGCCCAGCCACGGTGAGAGGCGCGGGCACGCGGCTTCCCACCCGCGTGCTGAAACCCATCGGCCTTGGCGACACGATCTTGTCGAGATAGAGGACGTCGTCGCCGTCGAGCACCGACAGCGACACCGTCTCTCCCGTGCGGCGGTGGAGCTCTTGGAGAACCGTTGTCGCAGCCTGCTTGATCGGTAGAGCGGCGACGACCGCGGAGCCCAGCTCCCACACCTTGAGCGTGGCCGAGTACAAGTCGGTGGCCGGGTCCTGCCGAACGAAACCAGCGTCAATGAGCACGCGTAGGACCCGATGGACCGAGCTCTTCTGCATGCCCAACTCGCTCGAAAGATGTGACAGACGTACCGGGCCGTCGGCCGTCGACAATGACTCGAGCACGCGCAGACCCTTGCCGAGCGCGGAGTCCATTGGGTCTGGGGTGACACCACGCGCGGGGCGGGCTGCAGGCGAGGCGCCTCGGGCCATGCGCGGCAAGCTAGGCCGCCGCTCCGAGGCGGCGGACGAAGAAGTCGATCGACGCATCTCGCTCGAATTTCGGGATGCCGACGTGTGGTCCCGGATTGAGATGCATCGTCTTCTCCTTCGACCCGAGCGCGTTCCAGAGCACGAGCGTCCGGTCGACGGGGTGACCGCCGTCGTCGCCCTGCGCGAGGAACAACACGGGGATCGTGATGCTGTTGGCACGTGAGACCGCCACCTCGTTGTCCGGCGAAGTGCTCGCCAAGCCAAACACCGCGCACGTGAACCGCGGTTCGCTCGCCACGAACGGAAGACCGACGCCGCTGCCCATCGACACTCCCCACCAGCCCGTCGGCCCAGCGCCGACCTCAGCCAGCTCCTCAACGGCGTTGATCGTCACCTTCCACCCGGTGACCGATCTCTGGAACACGTTGTCGTACGCCGTGCCGCCGCGCGGCGCGCGCTGCAGCGGCACACCCGTCGCGCTCGCTTGCTGTCGAGCCCGCTCGCGAGCGCGAGCCGCCTCCCGCTGACGCAGGCGTTCTTCCTCGCTCACTCGTTCCCCGTGACCCGCGTGGTCCACCGCGACGCACGCGTAACCGTGGTCCAGCACCAACCTGCGGGCCATCGCGACGATGTTCGGCGCCTCCTTGTCCTGCCCGCCGCCGTGCCCAAACAGCACCTTCGGCCGCGCGCCGACCGCCGCGTCGGGTGTCCACACGATGCCCGGAACCGGCTGACCCCCATCGTCGAGGGCGAACCGGCGGGCCCGGATTCCGCCCTCAGTCGAGTCGTTCGTGATGTCCATCCAGAGTCCCCAGGGTGGTGTTCTGCTCAGCGAAACAGAGTTCCGATCCTAGCCGCTGGGTCGCGGGATCAAAAAGGTCGAGGAAGCTGCAGTGGAGACCCTTGTCCTGTTCCTCCACGACAGCACCGCATTTCCGTAGTTCTACGGGTGCTGGGCGGAATCCAACCTGTAAGTGTTCGAGTGAGGGGGCATCCGGAAGAACCGACTGGTCCCCAAGCTCAGCGAAGACAGGAGGAGAGAGCGTTGTCTTCCCGGTGGGTCCCATTCTTCGTCGTCTTGGCGGTCCTGGCTGGGCTGCTCGTGCCCAGCGCGCACGGCAAGCAACCGAAGGTGAGTGATCTGACACGAGTGTCGAACTTCAGTCCCTTCGACGAGGACTGTGTCGAGGAAGAGTCTGGCGGGGAAGGGGTCCGCAACGCCGAGGCCGAAGTTGCGCTCGCCGCTGACCCATCCGACCCCGACCGCTTGGTCGTCGCGTGGATGCAGGACATCTACGACGGCATCGTCACCCGGTCGTCGGCTGATGGCGGCAGGACCTGGGCCGACATCACGGTTGTCCCGGACCTCTCCGACTGCTCATCGAGCGATGACGCGCTGCCCGTGTGGCCGGCTGTTGCAGATCCGTGGCTCTCCATCGGATGGGACGAGCCCGACCCGGACGATCCCGGCGACCGCGGGACGGTGGCCTACCTGGTGAGCTTCTCTACCTTCCTGGTGCACAGCAGGCTCCAAGTCAGCACGTCGACCGACGGTGGCGAGAGCTGGAGTGGTCCCGCGGTCATCGCACAAGGCGCGGTCACCACGCACGACACGCCCACGGTGACAGCGGACCCCATCCGGCCCTGCCACGCGTACGTCGCGTGGACGGAGATCGCGACCGCCTTCGACCCGCCGGTTGGCCTCTGGTTCTCCTCGACCACGGATTGCGGCAAGAGCTGGTCACATCCGTCGTACGCGTTCGGCATCGAGAACGGGTTTGCCATTCGTCCGGAGATCCTCGTCCTTCCTGACGGTGACCTGGTGATCACGGCGACGAATGCCAGCTCCCACGCGGAATTTGTCGCCGAGCGCGACCTCCCCTTCGAGGAGAACAAGTACACGATCGTGGCATCCCGCTTGGAGAGCGACGGCCGCGACTGGAACGCGCTTGTGCGGCCAGGTGAGTGGTCGCCTCCAGTGACCGTCGCAGAGTTCTCCCGGGCGAGCGACATCGAGACGTCGGGCGATCCCATCGACACGCAAACGCACTGGATGGTTGCCGATGTCGCGGCGGACGGCACCGTGTACATCGCGTTCCCCCACGGGCTCGAAGCGGGAGGAAGCGACATACGTGTCGCGCGGTCGACCGACCCGGAGATGCAGAGCTGGGCTGTGACGACCGTGTCGACGGGGACCGCGATCTCGTTCCTGCCTACGGTCGCCGTTGCCGATGACGGCACGGTGGGCCTCACCTACTACGACGTACGAAACGACGTCCCAGAGGGCCCAGGCGAGACAGAGGCGGTGACCGCTGACCTGTTCTTCGCGCACTCGGTCAACGGCGGCAAGACGTGGAACGAACGTCATCTCGCCGGCCCGATCGACCTGGCACAGACGATGACACGGCAGATCCCGGCGCAGAACCTCTGGATCGGCGACTACACCGGCCTCGTCGCCTTCGAGGGCGGGTTCCGCGCCGCCTTCACCCTCACCGCACCTCTTGCCGTGGACGGCGCCACCGACATCTTCTTCGCCGAAGTCCGGCTCAAGGGACCGCCGGCGCGCGCAAGGCCGTCATGAACTGAGGATCCCGCCGCTGCCCCCACCGGTGGATCAACGCGCCGTGCCCCCTTATCGTCTATGGGATGCGGGGACTTCTCAGCCGTGAGCGGTGCGCTCGGTTGCTGGAGGACACGCTTGCTTCGGGTCAATCGAGGCTCTCCATCGCGATCATCGAAGGAACAGCCGGTATGGGCAAGACGACGCTAGTTCGCGAGGTCCTTCGCGGCGTGAGAGCGATCGACACGCGACGATCGGCGGGCCGCGTCCTCCAACGGGATGTCCCCTTCGGGGTTCTGGATGAGCTCCTCCAGGGCTCAGTGTCGGATGCCTTCGAGGCCGATGCCGACGACCCCGTCATCTGGACCCTTCGGGGGGCCGACTTGCTCACCGATGAAGTGACCGCCACCACGACTACTCAACCGGCCGTGCTCGTCGTCGACGATCTTCAGTGGGTGGACACCGCGTCCGTCGTCGCCCTCGACAGGACGTTGCCCCGCCTCGCCATCGAGCCCGTCACCGTTCTCGTGGCGCTCCGGCCCGAGGCCCGGACGAGGTCGGAAGTTGCAGCACTGCTCGACAGCGTTGCCGCCTTCCAGCCTGAGCACATATCTGTCCCGGCCCTCTCGAGGGAGGAGTCCGAGATCCTGGTGCGCCACATCGCACCGGAGCGCTCCTCCGACGAGGTTGCGGCCATCGCCCGCCACGGCGCGGGCAACCCGCTGTACCTGAAGCATCTCGCTTGTGCGGATGAGGGACAGGTGTCCCTCGGCCCTGTGGTCGCTGCTCACCTGCGGGGCTTGCCGCAAGAAACCTCGGCGATGCTGCGCATCGCAGCCGTGGGAGGCGAGGTGCTCGAGCAGGACATCCTCCAGGCGGTGATGGGGCGCGACGTGACCGCCTCCCTCGAGATCGCAGAGGCGTCCGGGCTGGTTGGCCGAGACGGACCTGCCTGGCGCTTCGAGCATGACCTGATTCGAGAAGCTGTTGCCGAGGCGTGCACGCCCGCCGAGAGAAACGGCCACCTGCGAACGCTCGCCACCGCCCTTTCCCAGAGGCGAGGCCCACACTCCTCGACGGAGGCGGCGGTTCACGTTGTTGCAGCAGGTCCGCCCTTCTCCCACATGGAGCTCGACATCATCGACGCTGCAGCCCGCGCTTGCCTGTCGACGGACCCAGGACGCTCTCAGGAGCTGTGGGGTCTGCTCGCCGAGGTCGTGCCGAAGAACGACCCAAGACATGAGATCGCACGGGCGAGCGTCCAGGAAGCACAACTGTGGACCCGCGACAGAGACCCGGTCGACGCCAAGACTGCAATGCGGAGGCTGCATCGCCTCTACGCGAAGAACGCGCTGATGCCTCATGACATCGGTGGAGCTGAGCGGGTGTTCCGAAGCGACCTCAAAGGGCAGTCGCTGGACGACGCGCTCGCGACACTTGTATCCCTCCGCCCCGACGGAAACATCGTCGAGGAGCTCACCTCGCGTGAGGCATCGCTGTCGGAGCTGGCGCGAATCCGGCTTCAGATCGCGCGCTCGGACCTCGCGTCCCTGAAGGGCGACCTGTACGGAGCTGCGGAGCTCGCAAGGCAGGCGGTGACGCGAGCCGGCTCACTACCTGACACAGACGAGACCCGGATCAACGCGATGACGGTGGCGGGCGCCCGCCTGGCGGCGCTCGTCACGTCTCAGCGAGAAGGGCTGGATCTGCTCGCCAGCGCCACCCGGTCCGCTGAGGCGGCGGGACGACCCGACCTCCAAGCGAGGGCCGCTTACTACTCGGCCAGCGCGCACCACATGTGGGCTGACTGGGATCAAGCTCACGGGCTGTTCTCGACGGTGGTCTCGATGGAGGCCGATGTAGGCGGCCCGCTGCCCAGCCACGCCCGCAACGCTCTCCTGGGCATGGCGGTGGACCAGGGCGACAGGGCGGCGATTGGGCGGCTCACGCCGAGGCCGGAGGACTGGGATGCCGATGTCCGCTTCCAGATGGGAGCCGACGCCGCCTTGACGGGTGAGAACGGGAAGGCGATGCGCATCTTCGGGGCCCTCGCCGCTGACGAGGGACAGAGCCAGACGTTGCGGGCCGGTGCGTTGGCCATGTATGCCGCCAGCGCCATGCTCACCGACGACAACGGAGGGCGGCAGTTCGTGCGCTCGGTGGCTCGGACGCTGGCCCCGGAGGGAATCTTGGCCTTCGCGTCGCGCACGGTGGCCCTCGCCCTGGTTGAGCTGGACCTCAGCTCCTGGCCGGACGGCCTGGAAGCGGAAGCTCCTTTGATCCCGGCCGCGGCAGCCGCCGAAGGCAAGGGCTTGGTGCATTGGCGCCTGGGCCAGAGCGACGAGGCGATCCAGAGCTTCACCAAAGCCCGGAAGGTCTGGGATAAGTGCGGGGCAGACGCGCGACTGTCCCGCGTCGACTCTTGGCTCCGCGACTTGGGGATCCCGACTAACGCGCCGCCGAACCGGGGACGTCCGCGGTTTGGTTGGGAGTCATTGACCAGGGCTGAGCTGCGGGTGGCAGCGCTGATCGCCGAAGGCTTGAAGTACCGGGACATCGCGGACCAGCTATTCCTGTCGCGTCGGACCGTCGAGTCGCAGGCGGCCAACATCCTGCGGAAGCTCGGCCTCCGCAACCGAGGTGAGCTGGCCGCCGCCTATCTGCGACGAGGCGACGCGAGCGCGTCGCCAGAAGCGGTGAAGACCTGAGCCAAACTCGATGAGACCGAGTTCTTGGTGCGCAAGGCCATCGGCTGGGTCCTGCGCGCCACCGCCAAGAAACGGCCAGACGTGGTCTACGAGTGGCTGCTCCTTCAAGCGCTTCGAGCGTCGGCAATCCCGGCACCGGCCGACGTCTTGCGCTGTATGGCGTGGTCGAGGCGGTGCTTGACCTGTTCCGCCACGACGTCGGTTAACACGTGGGTCAGCTCCTCCGCCGAGCCGGTCTCGATCGCCCGCTCCGCGACGGGGATGACCGGGCCCTCACCGAGGCCGGCGGGCTTGAGGCCCGTGAACGGAGCGCCCTCACCGGCGCGGTGAACTCGGACCACGTTCTCAAAGAACCAGCGGTCAGCGACGGCCGCCACCGCGGAGCTCGTGCCCCTGATGGCCATCGTCTGCTCGAAGACCTCGGCTACCTCTGCCTCGCCGTCCGCCGGCACGAACGGGAGAACGAGCTCGACCCGGCCCTCCTCCAGTGCCTTGCTCGCGGCAAGGACCACCGGGCCGTCAACTGAGTCGCAATGCGGGGGTATGGCTCCTCCTCTCGGTTGTCCGTACCTATCTCAGGCTTCCCTGCGCAGGGGACGCGTAGAAGATTGCGCCTTACTATGGAAGCGGCGTAGAGGCGAACGACCCCTGTTTGGCACGCGCCCAATCCTCGTGGCCGTGCGTCGTCGGCGCCGATCGTGGACAGAGTCTGAGGTGAGGACCATGGCCGGAATCGCGATTATCACCGAGGCGTGCATCGATGTGAAGGATCGCGCCTGTGTCGATGTCTGCCCGGTGCAGTGCATCTACGAGTACGACCCGAGCACGAACACGCTCTTCTCAGAAGACGAGGCCGGCAACGGCATCATCGAGAACACGCATCAGCCGAGTCCCGCCGCCATAGCCGTGTTTGCCGATGCCTTGCTGTACGTCAACACCGAGGAGTGCACCGCCTGCACCGCGTGCTATCAGCCTGGGGTCTGTCCGGTAGGGGCGATCTACACGGAGGAGGACATACCCGACGGATCGGTGACGGCGAATTACAACAAGGAAGATCCCACCAAGGGCAACGACCACACTTTCTTCATCCAGCACAGCCGCGACGTCTTCGCTGACTGAACGAACCGGCGGGATGGGCTGCTCGTCACCGATGTCGAGACGCACGCGGAAAGGCGGGGTGGACTCCTCGGGTGGCGAGAGCCTGGAGCATGCCTACTTGGACCGCTCCGAGGCTCCCGCCACCGGACAACACGAAGGCGGTGACCATGGCCGGGGCGGGCTCAGGCCCGGCCGGGACGGCGGTCGAAGGCGGTTGCCAGCCGGGCGAGGGTCAGGGCGCCCAGGAGGAGCCCGAAGTCGCGCAGGGCGATGTCGTAGAAGTCGGCTTGCAGCAACAGGTTGGCGATGATGCCGGTGAGCCAGGCGGCGACGAGGTAGCCGCCAAACTTGGGCCGTATTGCGACGACGAGACCCGCGACGATCTCGATGACGCCGATCGCGAGCATCGCCTGGTGGGCGTTGCCGGGGACCAGGTCGTTGATCTCCGGTGCCAGGTAGATGCGCCAGTCGACGAGCCAGTCGAGGAACTTGTCTAGCCCGAAAAGGATCGGGGCGACCGTGAACCCGATGCGGAGCAGTGCGAAAGCCTGGAAGGCGGGGTTGTCGAGCCGCCGGGCCGCAGAGCTCAGCGCGGTGGAACGTTCGGTAGCGATAGTGGACATCGGACCTCCTCTAAAAGAGTGTTCTATTGACTTTAGAGGCGGGTCGATATTTAGTCAAGGCGGATCTGTTTTAGACTGGAGAGTGGTGGAACCGGCCGACGATCTCGAGAGGCGCATCAGCGGCATCGCAGCGCTGGACCAGCCATTGCGCCGCGATCTCTACCGGCTGCTTTCCGAGCGCGACGGGTGGGTGAGCCGCGACGAGGCTTCCGACGCATTGGATGTGCCCCGGTCGGTCGCCGCGTTCCACCTCGACAAGCTGGTCGAAGCGGGAGTGGTCGAGATCACCTTCGAGCGCACCAGCGGGCGAACCGGGCCCGGAGCGGGGCGGCCGGCCAAGCTATACCGGCGGGGCGCGGCGGAGGTGTCGGCGTCGGTTCCCGAGCGGCGCTATGACCTCGCCGGGTCGCTGCTCGCCACCGCCATTGCGGAAGTCGAACGAACCGGAGCGCCGATCGCGGAGTGCCTGAGCGCCACGGCCCGCGCCGCTGGCCAGGTGATCGGCGAGGAGGCGGTCACCGCCGCGGGGTCGCTCAGCAAGCGGGGCGAACGCCGCCAAGCTGTCCTCGACATCCTCGCTCGCCACGGCTATGAGCCCACGCTCGGCAAGCGGGGCGAGATCTCCCTACTCAACTGCCCCTTCCACCGTCTCGCCGAGGAGCACCGCAGCCTCGTGTGCGGGATGAACCTCGATTTCCTCGGTGGGCTGCTCGAGGGGATCGGCCCAACCGACCGGCTCGACGCCCGGTTGGCACCCGCGCCGGGTTACTGCTGCGTGCGCATCAAGGCGGGATGAACAGAAAAGGGACCGCTCATCGCACCGGCGACAGGTGGTTCGCGAGAACCTCGTCCGGACCGCCGTCGGCGACGATGCGGCCGCGATCCATCACGACGACCGTGTCCGCGAGGCTCCCGACGAGGTCGAGGTGGTGTTCGACGACGACCGTCGTGCAGTCGGTCGCGTCGCGCACCGTCGCCAGTAGGTCGGGCAGCAGGTCTCGTTCGACCTCCGAGAGGCCCGCGGCCGGTTCGTCGAGCACCAGCAGCCGCGGTTGGTGGGCCAGCTGCATCGCGAGCTCGACGGCCCGGCGGGTCCCGGAGGACAGCTCGTTCGGTCGCAGGTGCCGCCATGGCTCGAGGTCCAGCAGGTCGAGGAGCGCGCCGACCCGGTCGGCGAGGTCGGCTTCCATGGCGCGGGCATCGGGCAGCGCGAACACCGACGCCACGTGCTCACGGACATCGAGATGCCTCTCGTGGGCGACCGCGAGGTTCTCCTGCACGGTGAGGGACGGAAACAGCACCGGATCCTGAAACGTGCGGCCGAAGCCGAGCCTGGCCCGCTCGCCAATGCCGAGATGAGTGACGTTCCGTCCCTCGAAACGGATCTCGCCCGCATCAGCCGCGACGACGCCGGTGATCAGGTCGGCGAGGGTGGTCTTGCCTGCGCCGTTGGGGCCGATGACGGCCATGACCGTCCCGCGCTCGACGACCACGCTCACATCGTCGACCGCGACGACACCGCCGAACCGCCTCGTCACCGACGACAGCTCGAGCGCCGGCTCTCTCGTGGTGATGGCGCTCGTTCGGCGCGCCGCACCCGCGGCGTGTAACAAAAAGCGTGCCGGGGATCTGGCTCGGTCCGCGAGGGAGTCGAGGTCGCCGTCGAAGTCGATGCGGCCCCGGTCAAGGACGCAGACCCGTGTCGCGAGGTGCGTGATCGCGTCGGCGGACTGGTCGACGACGACGACGGCACCGTCGCGCTCCACCACGTCGCGCACCATCTGGTTGATCGAGCTCTCCAGCCCCGACGCCAGGTTCATCGAGAGCTCGTCGACGAGGAGCAGTGTCGGCCTGCTGAGCACGGCGCTCGCCAGCGCCAGCTGCCGCTGCTCTCCACCGGAGAGGCTGCCTGCGTCGATCCGCAGTCGGTCCCGTAGCCGAGGGAACAGCTCGAGTGCCGGCTCGAACCGCCTCGCGCTGTTGTTCGTGCCGGACGACGGGCGAATCGCCAGGCGGAGGTGGTCGGCGACGGAGAGCGTCGGGAAGACCGTGTTCCGGCCGGACACATGGGCCACACCTGCCCGAGCCGCACGCCCCGGGGGGAGCGACGTCAACTCCCTGCCATCCAAGACGACCGAGCCACGGTCAGGCCGCTGGATGCCGGCGACGACTCGAAGCAACGTCGACTTGCCGGCACCGTTCGGACCGAGGAGGCCGACGACCTCACCCCTGGCGATCTCCAGGCCAACGCCGGCGAGGACGGTGCCGCTCGTCGCGTGGGAAACGTGGAGGTCCGTGCAGGTGAGCAGGCTGGGGCTGCTCATGCCCCGGCTCCGGCGGGACGGCGGGAGGCGACCGCTCGGTCACGGCGATTGGCCAGCACCCCGCCAATGCCACCCGGATTCACCAGCAGCACCGCAAGGAGGAGCGGTCCGTCGAACAGGACCGAGGCGTCCCGGAAGATTGGTTCGACGAAGAGCTGCACCGCACCGAGCACCAGCGTTCCGAGCACAGCCCCCAACGGAGACGCGACTCCGCCCAGAACGACAGCCAGGAAGAGCTGCACGCTGGGAGCGGGGCCAAAGGTGCCGGGGTCGATGTTGCCCTGGTGGTAGGCGAGGAGTGCCCCGCCGAGACCGGCGAGCGCACCGGCGAACGTGAACGCGACGATCCGGGCTGCCGTCTGGTTGATGGCGAAGGTCTGGGCGGCGAAGGCGTTGTCCCGCGACGCGACCACGACGCGGCCGGTCCGACCCTGCCGGAACCACCGGGTCGTCGTGAACGCGCCGAGCAGTGCAGCCACGCAGAGGAAGTAGAAGGCACGCTCGTCGCCGAGGTCGATCCAACCGAAGAGCACCGGCCGCACGACGCGAGGAGCGTCGCCGTGGGGCAGCACCCACTCGTGGACGGGCCTGCCCGGCTGGAGGACGTACCGCTCCATTGTCACGGCCAGGGCGAGTGTGACGATCGCGAAGCGCAGCCCACGAATGCGTCCTGCGGGAATCCCGATGATGAGGGTGGCGACTGCTGCGGCGGCGGTGCCGCCGAGCACCGCGACGACGAAGTCGGCGTCGTGGTTCACCGCGAGGCCGCCCGCCACACCGGCACCGACGGCGGCCAGGGCTAGCTGCCCCAGGCTCGTGAACCCTGACCATCCCGTGAGAACCACGACCGAGAGACCGAGGATCGCTGTCAGCGCGATCAGGCTGAGCTTGCCGACTGTGCCCGCGCTCACGACGAACGGTGCAGCGAGCGCCACCGATGCGGTCATGACGATGGCGAGGACGCCGTTCCTTCGACCGCGTCCCCAAGCAGCATCGTGCCGTGCAGCCGTGCGGGACTCGCTCGCCGCCATCCATGCCAGCTCCTCGGCATCGGGCGCACGGCGGACGGCTTCCGAGCGGGCAAACATGCCCAGCACCAGGACGCCGAACACCACCAGGCTTGCCAGTCCCGCGGACCCGGCCCACGCCAGGGCCGCTTGCTCGATCACGCCGAGCCCGACACCGGCCAGCAACGCAAGGGGAACGCTGGTGAAGCGAGCCAGTGCAGCGGCGCCCAGCACCGCGACCGTGACGTCGACTCCGAGGGTAGGGTCGACGGGCACGCCGACGAGCGGGATGCGAAAGAAGACCGCGATCCCGGCGAGCGCCCCGGCAACGGCCCAGACACTGGTACGGAGTCCGGAGATCGGGATGCCGAGCGCCTGTGCCCGCTCGCCGTTCTCACCGATCGCCCGAACCGCGATGCCGGACCGGCTGAAGCGGAGCCAGCACCCGACCGCCGCAGCAGCGAGTACGACGACGATCGCGGCGGCCAGCTGGTCGCCGGTAAGGAGTGGGATGCCGTGGCTGTCGCTCCATGCAACGTCGCGCCACGGACTGGGAACGACCGCGGGGACGGCCTCGTCCGAGAGGGCGACGGCAGCGACTCGCTCGTTCACCACGGCGATGACCTGGACGACGGCGATGGTGGCGATCGTGAAGAGGAGGCGGGAGCCGTCGGCGAACCGCCGGATGACCACGACTTCAACCAACGCGGCCACGCCCACACCGCCCAGGACGGCCAAACCGAGCGTCGCGGGATAGGACGTACCCCGGACGACGAGGAGCAGCATTGCCGTGGCACCGGGAAGGGCACCCATGGCGACCGCGGCGAAGTTCAGCGCCCCGTGGACCCGGTAGACGAGCACGACCCCGACCGCGGCTAGCCCGTAGAGCCCGCCGTTGGCGATCCCGAAGACGACAAGCCCCGGCGTCGGACGGAACACCACCAAGGCGACGGCCACGACGGTCGCCGCCAGGATCGGGACGGCGACGGTCCCGGAGGCTCGGCTCAACGCGGCTTGTCGGGCGCGACGAACTCGCGCGCTGGGACGCGCCCGGGGATCAGGCGTGGTCCCATCTGGACCCAGGAGCCCGCAAGGTCGTTGTACGGGGACGGCGTGACCGTGCTCCAGTAGACGGTCCGCATGTCCTGGATCCAGGAGTGGACACCCGCGGGGAACCCGCGCAGCGGCTGCCCCGTGTCGCCGCCACCGGTGAAGCCGAGCGACGACGCGCCGGACTGGAGGGCAGCCGGGGTTAGATCCGGCCCGGCGGCCTGGATGAGCGAAGCGAGCATGTTCCAGTACGTCCAGTCGACGTCGACCCTCGGATACGGCGGGTTGCCCTCATAGCCGGCTGCCTTCCACACGCGTGTCCCCGACCCGGCGAAGCGAGGGACGGATGCGCCGTACTGGCTGAGCCCGATCATGTTGTCCGCCTGGCAATTGGAGCCAGAGGGGCAGCCCAAGGGACCCGAGAAGGACTGTGCGACCGAGTCGAGATCAGTCATCGCGTTCCCCGGCATCAGCTGCTCGGGGTAGTAGTTGCGTTGCTGCATGGCGGCGTGGAACTGCGCCATGGCCGGTGCGCAGATGCACAGCAGTGAGGTTGCCGTCGGCGGTGACTGCATCGTCGTGATCGCCGCTTGGTTCTGGGTATTGGCTGTCGCCAGGTTCGGCACGAGATAGACGGTGTGGGCGATCTCGGCTCCGCAACGTTCGAGGGCGGGCGCCAGAACATCTTCGACGAGGGCGCGAAGCTCGGGATCGTCGAAGGTGACGACGCCGAGCACTCGGGGATCTCCGTTGAACGAACGTGCGGGCGGCTGGGGCTCGCCGGCGTAGCGGACCGGGTAGGGGTGGAGCTGGTTGCAGTACCACTCGCCGAAGACCTGTGCCATCCGCGTTCCCCCGATGTTCGGGTCCCAGTGGTAGGGGGCGCGTGCTTGGCTGAACGACTCCGGGAGCTGCCAGCCACCAAGGTTGACGACCTTGCGCTGGCTCAGCTCGTCAAAGAAGAACGACATCGGGAAGACGGCGCTGTTCACGACCGCGAACGGCTTGACGTCGAGGGCGATCTGCGCCGCTTCGTCACGGAAGCAGGTTGCGGTGGGTGGCTGCGTGCTGCAGCTGCTCTCCCATAGCTCGATCCGCACCTTGCGGCCGTAGAGTTCGTAGTGGGAGTTGATGAACTTCTCGGCCGCCTTGCCGAAGCGGCGCTGCTGGTCCGCGCTGGTGTAGATGTCCTGTGCGCGGAAGAACGTCGACGGCGCCGCGCCAGGGTCGATCCAGTAGTCGAGAAGCAGGATCTCGTCGTCGGTCACACCGGGGTAGGTGGCGCCGCCGTTGGCGGCGCTCCAGCGGGGCGCACAGGGTGGTGCTGCCGCGTCGATGGCCGGGTCGAACTGGCGTCCCGCAACACAGTGCGCCGGGGCGTCGGCGGACGCGCCCTCTATTCGGTGAGGCTGTGTCACCGAACCCGAACCTGGGCGGGTCGGCCGTCGGGTGCGCCCGGCTGTGCCGGTGCCGGCCCCCGCCGCGGGCCCGGGCTCAGCGGCGGACTCCGCCGGCCCGGCGATCGTCCCCGTCCCTGAGTGTCCTTCGCGTCGCGACGTTGCACCTACTTCGTCGTGCTGGTCGCTCGAGCGGGACGGCAACAGCGCGACCGCGAGTGTGATGGCGGCCGCCACCGCGAGCACCGGCCAGTACCGCCGGGCGAAGCCTTGGAGCCGCGGCATCACTTCCTCCCGCCCACCCACAGCCACGAATGATAATGACGTCTGCGTCGGCTGAGGCTTGGAATCCCTGAGGCTCAGGGACGTCACGGCGGCTGCGGGGCGCGATCGTCGGACCGGTATCCGGGTCTCCGGGTGCGACAGCTTGGTCTTGGCGCTCGTCGCCAGGCGGGAGGCGAAAGAAAACATGAGACGATTTCTCGTAGGCGCCGCAGCGATGGAACTGGTGCTCGGTGGGCTTGTCGCGGCCACCCTCTCGGCCAGTGGGCCGGCCGGGACAGCGACCTCGGGCGAGCAACGGCGGGGCGCCTCGATCGTGGCCCGCGGAGAGTCGCTCAAGGGGGCGAGCGAGGAGCGGGCGACCGACCTAGCCGGCGGGCCGCCGGCAGTTCGACGGGGCCCCACACACGCCGCCCCGCAGAGGGCGCGGGCGTACGAGGACGGCTTCACCTCCGCCTATAAGGTAGGGCACTCGAAGGCCGCGGCCGCGAAGAGCATCTCTTTCAAATCGCCGGTCGACTTCGCCACGGGAGCGAGCCCGTCGAGTGCAGAGTTCAACAAGCGGGAGGGAGAGCAGACGAGGCTGACGACCCATCACCTCGCCCTTTCGGACAGCGTGGTCACCGGCGACTTCAACGGCGACGGCCACGCCGACGTGGTCCAGACCAACGTCCTCGCTGGCAGCCTCTCGACTTTCCTGGGGGACGGACGGAGCGGGTTCGCGGCACCGGCGCGGTACCGAGTCGGCGTCAACCCGAACTTCGTCGTGGCCGGCGAACTCGACGGCGACGGCAACCTCGACCTCGCCGTCGCCGACACCGGCGCCAACGGCGTGTCCATCCTCCGCGGCGATGGCAAAGGGGGCTTGGCCGCGTTGACGTTCCTGCCGGTGGCCGCCCCACGCAACGTCGCCATCGGAAGGATCGACGGCGACGACACCCCGGACCTGGCCGTCGCCTCGGCCGGCCCGGTGTGCCACCGACTGGCGGCGGCGTGCGACGACGCGCCGTCCGAAGGCGGCATCCACACCTTCGTGGGGCTCGGCGCGGGCGCCTTCCGCCCGTCGCAGTTCATCCCCCTCACCCACTCCACCGACTCGAGGCCCGTCGGTGCCAACTTCGTCGCCCTGCACGACTTCAACGGCGACGGCCTCGGTGACCTGGCCGCCACCGTCGGCGCCGCCAGCGTGGCGTTCGACCGAGCCGAGGAGAAGACCAGACCCACAGGCGACGACCTCCTCGTCTTCCTCAACCGCGGCGGAGCGCTGCCCTTCGGCGTGTCTCCCGACCAGCCCGCCATCAGGGTCGGCGGGACGCCCGACGCCATCGCCGTCGGTGACTGGGACGGCGACACCCACCCCGACCTGGCGACCCTGGAGGCCACCAGCGGAAGCATCACGAGCCTCCTCGGGAACGAGAGCGGCCACTTCGAGATGAAGTCCACGAGCACCTCCGTCGCCGCCGTCCCCCGGAGCCTCACGGTTGGCGACTTCAACGGCGACGGTGTTCCCGACCTGGTCACCGCCCGCTTCGCCGCCTCCACCGTCTCCGTGCTGCAAGGCAACGGCGACGGCACGTTCCAGCCGGCCGTGGATCACTGGGCCGGCGACGCCCCGACCAGCGCCGCTGTGGGGCACTTCAACGGCGACCGGCGCCTCGACATCGTCGTTGGCCGCCTGCGAACCGACCAGCTGTCGCTGCTGGTCAACGACGGGCCCAGGCGCGGAGACGGCGTCGTGATCCACCGCGACATCCCCTACGGCAGCCCCACGCACCCGAACGACGACCCGTTCCCCACCAAGCACGTCCTCGACGTCTACGTGCCGCCGCCGGGAACGGCGGCCTTCGCCGGATCGGGCGACGCGTACCCGGTGGTGTTCTTCGCCCACGGGGGCCTCCGCAACAACAACAAGAGCTACGCCAGCTACCTCCTTCGCAGCCTTTCAGCCCAGGGAGTCGTCGCCGTCTCAGCGAACTACCGGCTCGGGTTCCCCCAGTCCCCCGAGCAAGTGCGGGACATCGCGCAGGCCTTCCGCTGGACCCGCGACAACATCGGCTCGGCGGCATACGGGGGCGACCCCGACAACTTGGTCGCGTTCGGTCAGTCCTTTGGTGCCGGGCTGCTGAACAGTCTGGCGACCGATCCGCAGTGGGCCGAGGAGCAGAAGCACGTTCGCGCGCTGGTCATCGCGTCAGGGTGCGGCGAGCCGGGCACCGCCGCACGGATTCCGGAGTCGCTGCTCTTGAGCGGCGACGAGGGCTTCGAGCTTGCCAACCGTAGCCGCGAGAACTGCGATGCCTATGCGGCGGCGTCGAACAAGCGGGGTACGAAATCGACGCACGTCCACGTCCCCGGCCGCGACCACTTCACCCTCCTCGCCGACCTGGCACTGGCCGACGACCCGGGACGCATCGCCCTCGACGCCTTCCTCCGCGAACAGATGGAACCCTGACCCCCGCGGATGTCGCATCCGCCATGTCGACCTCAATGGCCGCTACGTGTAGGCATAGAGCCGCACGCACCAAGGAGGCGATGCGCTGAACTCCCACATTCGGCATGCCACTCTCGATGATGCTCCGGCGATAGGGCTCGTGACCGTGTCGGGGTCACTCGCGACGTTTCTCGGTCACGTGCCCGAGGAGAAGCTCGACTTCGGCTGGACGCCGAGTGACAGCGCCCGAAGTTGGCGTCGCACGATCGCGTCGTTACCCGCCAACGAGTTCTTCGACGTGGCCGAGGTCGGGGACCGAGTCGTCGGCTTCGTGTGGGCGGGCTCGAACACCGAGAAAGAGGACGTGGTGGGCACGGTACGTGGCCTCTACGTCGCGCCTACGAGGCAGGGCCGCGGCATAGGACGTGCGCTCCTACGACACGCAGCGGCGCGCCTTGTGGCAGCCGGTGCCACCTCGCTCCTCATCGGATGCGTTCGCGAGAATCCGAGCTGCGGGTTCTATCGCCATCTCGGAGGCGTCGAGGCGTACCGCCGACCGCAGACCGTCGATCGATTCGAGACCGAGGAGATCTTCTTCAGCTGGACCGACCTCACCCCGCTGCTCAAATGACGGTGCGCTTCGACCGGGCGGCGGCGGCGAGTTTCCCCGAGTTTCAGGGATGTCATCGCCCACTCCGGCGGGCGACCGTTAAGTGTGGTCACCGATGCTCGGACTGGAGGGCGCGATGCGTAGAGCCAGAACTCGATGCACGGCCGTATCGGCACTTGTCGCGGCTGTCATGGCGATCACCGCCGTGGTGTCGCCGTTGGACGCCCAGGCCCGCGACGGCTGGACCAAGACCAGGACCGAGGCCTACCGAGTGGGCGACGTGGGACCACTGCGGGATCCGGTCGGACAGGCGCTGACCTCTCCTTCGTGCGGCGTCGTCACCCTCGGTTCTCTATGCTTCGGCCGAACCGCCGGCGACTCCTTCACGGTCAGGATCCAGGACGACTCTGGTCGCAAGGTCGGTGGTGTCCTCGTCATCGAGGCCCGCCACCGACGGCCGGTCTCCTCCGCCTTCTGCGGCCAGACCGGTCCGCTCCCGGTTGTTCCCGGCGATCTCGCGGTGCACCTAGACGCGCCCGGGGATGTCAGGGGTCGACACTGGTTCGGAGGTCCGGGTTGTACCGAGATCCGTCCTCTGGGTAACACGACCGGCGCGACCACCTTGGGCGCAACAAGCGGCCGAGTACACGTCACGCTCACCGACCGCGGCTGACGGGCTTCTCTCGTCTCGTCTCCAGACGCGGGCTCGCTTCGCCGACGCCGGCTGGGGAGTCCGGTACGCCCTCAGTCGGCGGTCGTTAGGATCTGCCGCAATGGCAGCGGCCGGCGGGGTCGTTTCGTTCGTGGGGCGGGAGACTGAGGTGGGCGCGCTGGTAGCCGCGATCGACACCGCGCGTCGCGGGCAAGGCCAAGTGGTTCTCATCGAAGGGGAGCCGGGAATTGGAAAGTCGCGCCTCATTGACGCGGCCATCGACCATGCCATCGCCGCCGGATTCACTGCCCGGCTCGGTGCCTGCAGCGACCTCGGCGCTCGCCGGCCCTTTGCCGCTCTCGCGGACGCGCTCGCGGCGCGGGACGATGCAACGGACGCACACTCTCGGACGATCGCAGCCCTGCTCGACCGATACATTCCCGCGGACGGCGAGAGCGCCGCGGTGCCTGCCAGCCCGGGCCTGCAGTACCGCTTAACGGAGGCGTTCGGCGCACTCGTAGAGAAGGCAGCGGCGCGCGGCCCCGTGCTCCTCGCACTGGACGACCTGCAGTGGGCCGATCCGTCGACGCTGAGCGCCCTGCGCTCCATCGCGCGACGGCTGAAGCCCCTGCCGGTCGCCCTCATCGGAGCTTTCCGATCCGGGCACACGGTAGGCGACCTCCACCGCGTCGCGGACGATCTGCTACGCGACGGCGCCCACCACGTGGTCGTCGGTCCGCTCGATGAGCGGTCGGTCGAGTCTCTCGCCGCCGCGGTCCTCACCGGTACGCCCGATCCGGCGACACTCATACGAGCCCGCGGGGCGGGAGGCAATCCTCTCTTCGTGATCGAGTTCGTCCGGTCAGTGGCAGGGTCGGGCGACTCGGAGGGACCGGCCACACCACTTCAGTTCCGGCTCACGGTTCAGCGGCGAATTGGTTCGCTGCCAGAGCGCACGAGGAACTTGTTGCAGCTCGCCGCGCTGTTGGGAACCACGTTCTCCCCGCGTGACCTTGGGACCCTTGCCGCCGCGTCGGCGCTGGACGTGGCGAGCGCGCTCCAGCCCGCCTTCGAGAACACGATTCTCGAAGAGCGAGACGTCGAGGTGGCGTTTCGACACGGCTTGGTGCGCGAAGCGGTGTACGAGCACATCCCTATCGCCCTCCGTCGAGAGTTGCACCGTCATGCTGCCGAGTCGCTCGCGGCAGCCCACGCCCCCGCCTTGACCGTCGCCCATCACCTGAGCCTCGCCGCAAACGGGCCGGACGCAGAGGCGGTGGCCTGGTTGCGGCGCGCCGCTCGCGAAACGGCTCCAAAGTCTCCCGGCGACGCCGCCGAGCTTCTAGAGCGTGCCATTGCACTTCTCCCTCCGGCATCGGCGGCGCGCCCCGACGTCCGGGCCGAGCTCGCGGTCGCGCTGGCCTGGTCCGGCCGCCTCGCCGAAGCCGAGGCCCTGGGCCAAGAGGTCCTGCTCGGTCGGCCGGGACCCACCGTGGCGGGCACCCTGCGATGCGGGCTCGTGTATGCCCTCACATGGCAGGGCCGCGCCAACGACGCGATACGACATGCGGTGGTCGATGACGACGAGCACCTGCGGCAGGAGGATGCCGTCCTGCTGAGGGCGCTGGCGGCGGTCGCCCGCATGTGGCGGTTCGACTTGCGGAATGCAGCCACAGACGCGGCCGCAGCGGCTGCCGACGCCGAGCGACTCGGCCACGACCTCGCCCTGTGTCACGCCCTGACCGTGCAGGCATGGGTAGCGACGTTCGCGTTCCGCCCGCACGACGCGGTGGCACTGGCGCTCCGCGCCGTCGAGGTGGCCGACCAGAGCCAGACCGGCGCGCCGCATCTGGCCCATCCGCGCTTCTTCCCTGGCCTGCCACTTCTGTTCCTCGACGAGCTTGAGGAAGCCGAACGGATTCTGGGCGAGGGCCTTCGCGTCGCCGAGGACCTCGGTCTGGCCTGGAGCCTTCCCCTCTACCACGCCCTGCTCGGGGCGAAGGGCTTCATCTGCGGAGACTGGGACGGTGCGATCGCCGAGTGCGAGGCGGCCACCTCGGCCGCCGACGAGGTCAGCCTGCACGTCGGCATCATCGCCGCAGTGTCGGCCTGGTTGGCCACGATCCTCGTCCATCGCGACGACGTCGCGGGTGCTGAACAGGTGCTGGCTGCCGCCCTGGGCCGACTCGCCGAGACCGGCCCGCAGATGGGCATGGGGCCGTTCCACCATGCCCGCGCCCTCGTGCTCGACGCGCGTAACCAGCCCGAAGAGGCCCTGCAGGTGCTCCAGACCGCATGGGACGCCTTCCTGGTCGGCGCGCCCCAGCAGAACGACGCGGACGAGGCGCTGAACATGACCGATCCGTGGTCGGCGATGGCCATGGTTCGGTTGTGCGTGCAGTCCGGCCAACGGGAGAGAGCGGCCGCGCTGCTGCCGTCGATCGACCGCCAGTCGGCCGCCACGGGCACGCCGTTCATGCAAGGGCAGTCGCTCCGCTGCCGCGCCCTCGTCGAACAAGACGCTGACCTCATGGTGAAGGCGGTGGCGCTGTACCGGCAGTGTCCCCGCCCGCATGAGCTCGCAGCCGCCTGCGAGGACACCGCTCTCCTGCTCGCCGACTCGGCGCTCGAGCGAGCCGTGCCCTACTGGAACGAGGCACTCGAGCACTACGAGGCGCTGGGCGCGACCCGCGACGTGGCGAGGGTGCGAGCTCAGCTCCGACAGCGCGGGGTCAAGCGCGGGACCCGGCGGCCGCACACCCGAGCGACCAGCGGTTGGGAGAGCATCACTGCAACCGAGAAGCGGGTCATCGCCCTGGTGTCGGAGGGGCTCTCCAATCCCGAGGTGGCCGAGCGGCTGTACATCTCCCGGCACACCGTGGAGTCCCACCTCAAGCACGTGTACCGCAAGCTCAATCTGTCGTCCCGGGTCGAGCTGGTCAAGGTCGCGGGCGAGCACTTGACCTCGATCTGAGCGGCCGGAACGAGAATCCCCGAGGTCAGGGATGGCTTCGGGCGACGCCACTTGCGAGTGTTGCCCGTATGCACCGGCAGGGCCGGGGCAGTGGATGGCGAATCATGGGACAAGGAGGCGGGGCGATGACACGGTCCGTGACGAAGCTGCTGGCCGCCGCGCTCGTCGTCACGGGTGCTCTGGCGAGCATCGGACGATTCGACGACGGCGCGATCGACGGCACCGGCGTGACCCGGGCCGACCCCGACGGCGCGGCAGCCGCTCAGGCCGCAGCCGGCGGTCTGCGCGCTCGAGCTGATTGGCCGGGAGAGAGCCAGGGGCGCACCCCTTCAGACCACAGCACCACCCAGGCCAAGGCACGCGGGTGGTCGGTCTCGTCTCCACGCGAGTCGCCGCGGTCCAACACGATCGCGTTCGAGCCGCCGCGGGACTTCTGGACCGGTGCGGAGCCTGTCTCCGTCGCGTTCGATCGAGCGGCTGGCGACCAGCTGGGCCAACAGCTCGTCTACGAACCGCTCTCCGACAGCGTGGTGGCCGCTGAGGTGAACGGCGACGGTCACGTCGATGTGGTCCAGACGAATGTGCTGGCGGGATCGTTGTCCGTATTCCTCGGCGACGGTCGCGGCGGCTTCGAGACACCGAAAGTGCTGCGGACCGGTGGCGCACCCAACTTCGTCCTCGCGACCCGGCTCGATCGCGACGCCCACCTCGACCTAGTCGTCGCCGACATCGCCAACAACGCCGTCTCGGTCTTCCGTGGCGACGGCAAGGGCGGCTTCGACCTGGCATCGAGTACGCCGGTGCCCACGCCCCGCACCGTGGCCGTCGGTCATCTCGACCGCGACGACCTTCCCGACCTGGCAGTTGCATTCGGTGGCCCAGCGTGCCCGCGGATACTGACGCGGTGCAGCGACTCGGTCTCCCCCGTCGGTGGCGTCGTCCTCCTCTCCGGCCGGGAGACGCCCGGCGGGCGCACCTTCGAGCCGAGCCAGGTCCTCCGCTTCACGCACGAGGGCGAACCGTCCAGCGCGAACGTCGTCGCCGTCGGCGACTTCGACGGCTCGGGCCGCGACGACCTCGCGGTCGGTGTCGGGGCATCGGCTGCCGCCGGCGACCGCCAGGAGGGCTCCGACCTCCGCACCGGCGACGACCTGGTGATCCACCTCAACCGCAACGCCACCGACGCGCAGCCGTTCTCCGAGGCTCCCCACCAGGTCGTCCGGGTCGGCGCGACGCCCGTCGACATCATCGGCGGCGACTGGAACCGCGACGGCCGACCCGACCTCGCGGTCCTCGACACCCAGAGCGGCGACGTGACCAGCCTCCTGGGCCGGGCCGGTGGGCGGTTCACCGTGGCGCAGACCAACGTCAGCGTCGGTGCTGTCCCGCGTACCCTGCGCGCCGCCGACTTCGACCGGGACGGCGTCAGCGACCTCGTGACGGCCAGCTTCGGTGCCTCGACGGTCTCGGTCCTGCGCGGGATCGGCGACGGCACCTTCGAGCCCGCGGTCGACTGGTGGGTCGGCGACGCCCCCACGGCGGCCGACGTTGCCGACCTCGACCGCGACGGCAACACCGACGTCGTCGCCGCCCGACTGCGTGGCGATCAGCTCACCGTGCTGCGCAACGACCCGCACGGAGGCCACGACCGCGTGCGGATCACCCGAGACGTCGACTACTGGGGCGAACCCGGCGACCCGCTCGCCGTCCACCACAACCTCGACGTGTACGTGCCCCCGCGCAGTGTCCGCTCTGGAGCCGGTGCGGGAAGGCCGTATCCGGTCCTGTTCTTTGTCCACGGCGGCAACGGGACGACGGGGGACAAGAGCATGGTCAGCCACGCCATGCGCACGCTGGCCAAGGCCGGCACGCTCACGGTGTCCGTGAACTACCGCAAGGGACCTCAGCTGGTCGATGCCCAGGTGGTAGACGTGTCGAGAGCCCTGCAGTGGACCATCGACCACGCCGCGGAGTTGGGCGGCGATCCCGGGAACGTCGTGGTGGGAGGCACCTCGCAGGGAGCGTTGCTGCTGTCCAGCCTCCTCACCTCACCTGACCGCGCCAGTCAGCGCGACCTCGTCCGTGGGTTGGTGTACGCCGGGGCGCACCCGTCAATTCTCGGCGACCAGGTGAGCCGTCCGACACCAATGCCTCCGGCGCTGGTCCTCAACGGGGACATGGGCTTGGAGCTCGGGTTGGTGGGGCCGTCCGTCGCCTTCGTCGAGCTCATGACCGCACGGGGTGGCATGGCGGAGCATCTGCTTGTCGCCGATCGAGATCACTTCTCGTTGGTGTCGGGGCTCGCGCGCGACGGCGACCCCGCCCGCGAGGCGGTGCTCCTGTTCCAGTCGCGCCGTTCGATGGAGCGCTGGAGCGGCACGAGCTGACTTCTGCTTCTGGAAGATCACTGACCTTCGGGGATGTCTCGTCGTGCGCATGTCACGACGATGCACATGACCGCCACTTACAAAAGGAGAATCGATGTCCGGTCTGAGCCGTGCGCTGCTCGTCGCAGTGGTCGCCATCGCCACGACGACTTCTGTCGTGGCAGTGCCCGACGCCCGCGCCAAGCACGATTTGTGGCCCCAGAAGAGAACGGCGTCCTATCAGATGGGCGACGTTGGACCGATGCTGGGCGGGCTCGGCTGCGGGCGCGGAGCGGCGTGTTTTGGCAGGACGGTCGGTGACACCTTCGCCGTCAAGGTCGAGGATGACTCGGGACGCAGAGTCGGAGGTGTCGTCCGGGTCACGAACCGCGGCGGCTGGACCGTCCTCTATCGGCCGTTCTGCGGGACGAGCACACGCCTCCCCTCCGTGGCCGGAAACCTCACCGTCTACTTGGACGCCCCGGGCGACATCTATCCGGCTCACTGGTTCGGAGGACCGGGGTGCACCGACATCCGCCCACTGGGTCAGACCCCCGTCTGGACAACCCAGGGCGCGACGAGTGGCAAGGTGCATGTGACCTTCACCAAGCGTCGCTGAAGGCTCTCCTCTTCTGACGAGTCAGTCCGTGTCTGAGCGGCCCAGCCGTTCGCGCGTGTGGTGAGCGGCGAGTTCGGCGCGGCTGCCGATACCGAGCTTGGCGTACACGTGCAGGAGGTGGGTGTGGACGGTGGAGGCCTTGATGCCCAACGCCTCAGCGGTTTCTCGGTTGGTTCTGCCCTCCGCGACGAGGTCGACGACGCGGCGTTCGGCCACAGTGAGCGAGTCCCATCCGAAGGGCGGCCGGCCCCGCCGGCTGGTCGTGGCGACGAGCTCGTCGACGAGGCTGAGGATTACGGCCATGGCGGCGGGTGGTGGGAGCGATCGCCCTTCGGATGAGGAAGTTGCCGGACGGTCGGGTCCCAGTGCTTCCAGAAGATGGCGTCGCGTCACATCGTGGAAGCGGGACGGGATCCAGCCGATTCGCGTGCCGGTCTCGGCAAGGTGTCGGTCACGGATGCCGAGCACCCGCGCGGCGTCAGACGGGTCTCCGTAGTCGACGAGCAGCGCGGCGATCTCGGCGAGCATGTCAGCCCATGCGATGTCGGTCTGGTCTCGCCGGCCTATGACGGCCTCGCGGAGGACAGTGGCGGCGGCGCCGGGCTGGCCGAGTCTGCGATGCACCAGTGGCAGCAGCGAGCTCCGGGCTATGCCGTCCAACGAGTGCGGCGGTGCGTCGGCAGGTGCGAGCAAGCGGAGCGCCGACGCTGGTGTCTCACCTACGGCGTGGACGAGGGCCCCGAGCCCGCGGTGGTCGAGCCCGGCCGGCACTGAGGAGGGCTCGATGATGGGGGCGTCGGTGCCTTCCTGCACCGCGAGCAGCGTGGCGGCGTAGTCGAGAGAAGCCTTCGTGAACGGGGCGGCGTCGGCGATGTGGGCAAGGGTGTCGTGGGCACGGGCAAGCGCCTCGCGATCTTCGCGGTGGTAGGCGACCGTGGCGACGACCCGGTGGGCCATGGAGCTCATTGCTGCGTTGCGGTCCTCGAGGGAGTCCGCGATGAGCTGTTCGGCCTCGTCGACTTGCCCGAGGGTGAGGGGATGGTGGGCGGCGAAGCCCACCAGGCTCCAACGGTCGTCGCTGTCAGCCGGTTCTGCGATGATCTCGCCCGCCACCTGCCCCAGCAGCGTCAGGTCACCGTCGTAGCGCGCCGCCTGCAGGAGATGGAACCGAACAGAGCCCGTCAACCTCCGATTACCTGCCCGCTTCGCGTAGTGGGAGATGTCGAGGAGGTCGTCTACCTCGGTGCGATCACCGTACCGAGAAGCGAACAACGTCGCGAACGCGCTGGCTGTGGCGAGCTCGTCGGGGTCAGCGTCAGGGTCCTGGCGGAGCATCTCGATGTTCTCGCGCAGGCGATCCAAGCGTCCGACGCTGGCGGGGCTGGTGTCGAGGCCGATCAGCACCACCATCGCAATCGTCCACGCGAGACCGTACGGACGGTCGGTCATGGACTCGATGGACGTGACGGCATTGCCGGCCAGCACGAGGGCCCGCTGGGGCCAGACACGGCGCCACAACTCGCTCATGTGGCCGGCGAGCCGGCCGTACTCGTGGCGGTTGTTGTCCTTGGCCCACCGAAGCGCCGCCTCGAGATCGGCGGCGCGGGGTCCCGGCTCGAGCCAGTTCTCGCGCCGGCCGTGCAGGGGCGCCATGGTGGCGGCGACCTCCAGCATCCTGTGGAGGTGTGCTTCGTCGAGCGCATCTCGTTCGCCCGCCTCGTCGAGGCGCTCGAGCCCGTAGGCGCGCAGGGAGTCGAGCAGCCGGTAGCGGACCCTCCCCTCGGCACCATCGGCGACGACCATCGATCGGTCCACCAAGTCGGCGAGGTGGTCCAGCACGTGCCAGGCGTCGATCCGCTGGGCCGCAGCTCCGGTGTCCGGTGCAGCAACCGCTTCGGCGTCCTCGAGGGTAAATGGCCCTACGAACACGGCGAGCCGACGGAACACAACGCGTTCGTCGTGGTCGAGCAGATCGTGGCCCCAGTCGATCGACGATCGCAGCGTCGCATGCCGAGGAACTGCAGTACGCGGAGCACCGGTGAGCAGACGGAAACGGTCGTCGAGCGCGTCGGCGATCTGGTCCGGAGTCAGGAGCCGGATCCGGGCCGCAGCGAGTTCGATCGCCAGTGGGATCCCGTCGAGTCGCCGGCATATCCGGGCGACTGCGGACCGGCTGGCGTCAGTGAGCGCGAAGGTCGGCCGTATCTGCTTGGCTCGCTCGACGAACAGTGCGACCGCCTCGGAGTCCTCGAGTGCAGCTGGTCCGAGTTCGACCTCAGACTCGGGTAGCGAGAGGCTAGGCAAGCTCCAGGTCTGTTCACCCGAAGCGCCAAGAGGCTGTCGGCTCGTCGCCAGGACGGTCACGTCGGGCGCGTCACGCAGGATCCGCTCGGCCACACGGGCCGAGGGCGCCGCGAGGTGCTCGCAGTTGTCGAGAACGACAAGGGCCCGACTCGTCCGCAGAGCGTGGGTGACTGCCGCTGTGGGCGACTCCCCGTCGGTGGGCCGAGCGCCGATCACGGCACCAACCGCGGCCATGACCTCTTCGTCGTTGTCGCCGGTCTTGTCGCGAGCGACACCGGAGAGGTCGACGAACCACACCGCGTCGTAGCGGTGGTTGTGCTCGGCGGCGGCCTGCACGGCCAGCCGAGTCTTGCCGGCTCCCCCTGGTCCGATGAGAGTCACCAACCGGTTCGCGACCAGCAGTTCGCCGACCTCATCGACCTCGTCGTCACGACCAACGAAGCTGGTGAGCTGCGCGGGGAGATTGTTCGGCGTGTCGTCAAGAACACGCAGCCGTGGGAACTCATCGGGCAGACCGGGACCGACGAGCTGGAAGATGCGCTCCGGGCGTGCCAGGTCGGCGAGGCGGTGCTCGCCGACATCCGACAGATCGAGGCCGTCGGGGAGACGGTCAGCAACGATGCCTGCGGTGGTTGCGGACACGAGGATCTGACCGCCGTGCCCGCAGTCTCGGATCCGCGCGCACCGAGCAAGCGTGAGCCCGGCGTACCGGCGTCCGTCTCGGACGGTGACCTCGCCAGTGTGAACCCCCAGCCGCAGTCGCACGCCGACCGCTCGTCGGTTCGGCGACCAAAGCGCCCGTTGAACGGCCGCCGCGGCCGCCAGCGCAGCACTCGGCCGGTCGAACGCGGCGACGAAGGAGTCGCCTTCACCCTGCTCGACAGGACGCACCCCGCCATGCACACCAACGGCTTCGTCAATGATGCGGTCGAGCGTCGACAACTCCGAAACCATGTGCTCACCAGCTCGCGCCCAAGCCCGGGTCGAACCCTCCACATCGCCGAGCAGGAACGTCACCGTTCCCGTCGGCAAGGTGAACATTCCCTCGCCCATCGCGTCGTCAGCGGTGGCCATGTCACCCACTCCCGCTGACGTCCTCACGGAAGCCGACCAAATACCCATCTTGCCACCATCGGGGAATCCGGACCGATCAGCATCCACCAACCGGTGGATCTTGGCGACTGGCATCTTTTGGGGTGGTTTGTCCACCAGGTGGTGGATGCTCGGAAGGCCCAGAGCGATGAGGATGGGCGAACCAGCGGGCAGCGGCCCGGACGACGAAGTGGAGGAACCATGGATACGTCAGCCATCTTCAGCACCCAACGGTTGCTCGACGCAGCCAGCGACGCGACCGGCCTCGCCGACTTCGGTCCCGACGACTTCCTCGAGCCACTCGAGGTGCTGACCGAGACCTACCGCCGTGCCCCGCTGAACCAGCTTGGGGTACACGTCAAGGAGTCGCACCTCCACCACCAGCTGACCAATCGGTTGCACGTCGCACAGGCCCTACGACAGGACCCCACCGCGTCGAAGCGGACGATCACGTCGCCGATCTACATCGTCGGGCTCGCCCGGACCGGCACCACGCTGCTCCACGACCTGCTGGCGCTCTGCCCGGGGGCGCGCACCCTGTTGCATTGGGAAGGCCGTCGGCCAGCTCCCGTGCCTGTCCCGGCGGGCTCGGAAGACCCACGGCTCGTGGCCGCCCGTCAGGAGCTCGCCAACTTCGACCAGTCCCCCATGGCCGCCATCCACTACGTGGGCGCCGAGCTCCCAACCGAGGACTACCTGCTTCTCCTGCCCTCGTTCCGCATCGCGGCCACCGAGGAAGCGGTGTGGTCGCCCTTCGCCGAATGGTTCGAGCACGCCGACCAGCGACCCGCCTACCGCTATCTGGCCACGCTCGTGCGGCTCCTCGATGCCCAGCGAACCGCTGACTGGTGGCTGATGAAGAGCCCAGCCCACCTCCGCCACCTCGACCTGCTCGTCGACCAGTTCCCCGACGTGCGCTTCGTGTGGACGCACCGCGAACCGCTGAGCGCCATCGCGTCACTGTGCAGCCTGGCCGCAACCAGCATGGCCCCACTCGCCACCGTCGACCCTGTGGCCATCGGCAAGGTGTTCGCTCGCGGGTGTTGCAACCAGATCGAGCGTGCGCTCGAAGTGAGAGCGCGGCTGGGCGACGATCGGTTCATCGACGTCCGCTACGACGAGCTCGCCTCACAGCCGAACGCGGTCGCCAAACGGGTGGCCAACGACCTTGGGCTCGACCCGACACCCGCGACCCTCGCCGCCTTCGACAGCTACGTAGCCGACCACCCCCAACACAAACACGGCGCCCACCGCTACAACCCCGCGGACTTCGCCCTCGACGAAGCCGAGATCCGCGACCGACTGATGCCATACCTTGAGCGCTTCATGGTCCGTCCTGAACGGAGCTACACGTGACCGCCTTGGCTCCGACACCGCTCGCTGACCTTCGCGTGGTCGGCGCCGGACTCACGAGACCCGAGTGCGTTGTCGTCTCGCGGCACGGTCGCGTGTTCGTGTCCAACGGCGACCAACTCGCCGAACTGCTCACCGACGGAACCATCCGCCCCTTCGGCAAGGGGCTCGGACGCGCTAACGGGCTCGCCATGAGCCTCGACGGGCGCATCGTCGTGACCGACTTCAGTCCACGAGGTGGGCTGCGCCTCGTCGATCCCCACAGTGGCGACGTCGAGGACATGCACCTTAAAGCCGAGGGCCGCTCCCTCGCCTACACGAACTACCCCGTGGTCGACACCCGCGGCTCGATCTGGGTCAGCTGCTCGACTCAACAGGACGACGACATGCGGTCACTCGTGTTCGGCCTCGACGACGGGTACATCGTTCGTGTCGACCCCGACGGCTCCGCTGTCGTCGTCGCCGAGGGCATCCGTTACGCGAACGGCCTGGCCTTGGATGCCGACGAGACCCATCTGTACTGCTGCCAGACCTCAGTCGGAAACGTCGTGCGCTTCCGCGTCAACGCCGACCGCAGCCTAGGTCCGCTCGAGCCGTACGGCCCCCCCATCGGACACCGGCGGCCCGACGAATACACCCAAGAAGCCGCCGGCGCCGCGTTCGTCGACCCCGAAGCCATCCGCCGATGGGCACTCACCGACGGATGCGGATTCGACCAGGACGGGAACCTCTGGGTCACGGTAGTGAGTAGCGGGCGCATCTGTGCCATCACCTCTGACCAACGACTGGTCAGCGTCATCGACGACCCTTTCGGCTCCACGATGCGGCTGCCAACCAATGTCAGCTGGGGCGGCCCTGACCTGCGCGATCTCTACATCGGCTTGCTCGGCACGACGCACATCCTCAAGCTCACCAGCCCGGTGCCTGGCTTCCCGTTGGCGCACCAGCGGTGACCGACCGCTTGTCTGCGAGCCCGGAGCCCTCCTGCCGGCGCCGGGCACCGAGGTGGTGACTCAGAGTCAGGCGTCGGCGTCGGCCATGAGCTGGGCGACGATGCTCCCTCCGTCGAGCCTGAGATGACTATCTCACGTCAAGAGGAATTTCTCGAAACCGGTAGAACGAACCAGAAGGCGCGCACCCGGCTGGCGTTGGTGCGGGCAGCGAGCGAGCTCCTGCGGGAGGGCGAGCCGCCGTCGATGCCCGACGCCGCCGAGCGCGCCATGGTCTCGGTGGCCACCGCCTACCGCTACTTCCGCACCGCCGAAGAGCTGTGGGACGAAGCCGCCTACGACGTAAGCCACCTGTTCGACGAGAACGAACTGAGCCGGCAGATCGAGGACAAGGGCGACGACGTGGAGGCGCGCGTCGAGACGCTGATCCGCGAGTGGGCGTGGGTCACCCTCGACCACCACGTCCTCGCCCGCCGGTCAACCAAGGCCAGCATCGAGAGCTGGTTCGCCCAGCACGCACGGGGCGAGGAACCCCACGTCGCCCGGCCCCGCCAGCGGACCAGATGGAACTCACTCGCGCTCGAACCCTTGCGCGGACGGGTCGACGACCACCACATCGACGCCATGGTCGAGGCTCTCAGTCTGGTCTGGGGCGCCGAGCCAGTGATCACCTACCTCGACGTACTGAACCTCTCACCCGACGCGGCGAAGGAGCGGATGCTGAGCACCGCACGCTGGATCGTGCGCGCCGGGCTGGCCGAGGCGGCCAGGCGAGAGCCCTCATCCGCCAGTCCGCGCGCCGAGACATCAGTGACGTGAGCGCGGGTCGCACCCTCGAACGGCTCACTCCGCCGGTGGCAGCCCTTTGGTCCAACGAGCGCGCGCATCACCGTCGATGCCTCGTCGAAGGAGTCACCGGCGTTGTCGCCGATGTGGTCGAGCATGCGGGTTGCGTTGACCTCTTCCGCACTGGCTCCGTGCAGCATGCGCCTGGACTCGCTTGAGTTCCCCGTCGCGGTCGCCTCGATCTTGGGGTCAGCGACGAGCGGCGGCGGCTAGTTCCGTCCTCGAGGACACTTCGAGCTTCCGGTAGATGCGCTTGAGATGCGACTCGACCGTGTGCCGGGAGATGAACAGCCGCTCGGCGACCTCGGGATTGCTGAGTCGCTGAACGACGAGGTCGACGACCTTGCGCTCGGCGTCGGTCAGACTTTCCCAGCCACTCACCGCCCGCGTCGCCCGACGGGGGCTGGTACGCCGCACACCATGCAGCCGCAGTGTCGCACGGACCCGCGCCGCGTCTCGGGCGGCCCCCAGACGCTCATAGCCGTCGAGCGCTTCCTCCAGGAGAGCGACGCCGCGGACGATGTCGTCTCCGTTGGCAAGTGCTGCGCCAGCGTCCTCGCATCCGGCCGCGAGCTCGGCCGGACGCGGGCAGGCGCGGTACCGGTCCACGGCCTCGACAAGAAACGTTGCGTCCTTCTCGACGAGGCCGCGGCATCGGAGGGCTTGGGCTTGCATGAAGGGCGTCCCCGTCATGTCCGCCTGGCGGTCCGCGACGGCAACGAGAGCGGCGGCGCGATCGAGGTGGTCGCTCTGTACGGACAGGCGGACAAGGGTCATGATCGACCAGGCGTCGGTGATGTTTCCGCCGGCGAGGAACACTCCGAAGCCGGCTTCGAGGAGACCAAGCGCCTCGGTCAGCTCACCGCGCGCCTCGTGCACGAGGGCGCGGGCCCAGTTGAGGAGAGGGCCGCCTTGTTCTCCTTCAGCCTGGCGCGCCAGGGCCTCACCGACGGTGCGCTCGGCGTCGGTGATCTCGTCGCGGTGCACCTGGATGGCGGCGAGCCAGGCCGAGGCAGCAGCGGTCACGGGAGTGACGAGCCGGATCTCGTCCGCGAGCGATCGGCTGGCCTCGAGCTCCGCGGCGGCGACATCCCAATTGCCGGCGACGAACCGGGCCACCCCGAGGTGGGCGTGGTACAGGGGCAGGCTCCAGATGTGACCATGGTCCTCGGCGATGCGGCGGCCCTGCTGGAGATGGCTGACCGCCTCGTCGAGGCGGTCGAGGGCGACGAGCGGCATCCCGGTGAAGAAGTGGGGGTGAGAGCGGTGGCCGACGCGACCCGGGCTCAGGTCGGCGAGCGCCACCGCTTGAAGAGCGGTCTCGGCGGCGTCGTGGGGCTGCCCCGTGAAGTGGGTCAGCCACGCCTTGACGCTGAGCGCCTGGCACAGCGCGACGTCGTCGCCGGTGGCTCGGGCAAGCTGCTCGGCTCGACTGACTGCCGGACCCGCAACGGGGAACTGGAACGCAAGTTGCGCAGCGAGCGCGGTCTCGGCGGCGAGCATGGCGGCGCCGTCGCCAGCAACCGATTCCTCCGGCTGGAGCCCGAGTTGCGCCAGCGCCTCCGCCGGGCGCCCTTGCCAGGTGAGGGCACGCAGTAGACCGCTACGAAGCGCGACGGCGGCCTCTGCGTCAACGCGACTCCCGAGGGCGTCCCTTGCGCAGGCCTCTGCTTCGCCGAGCCGGCCAGCCCACGCCAGCGCGAGCGCGAGCTCGGCGAGCACCTCGCCGAACTCGGGCACCGAGGGAGCGAGAAGCGAGCGAGCCCGTTCCAGCAGCTCAGCCGCCACTGCCGGGGTCGCCGCAGTACTTGCCGCCGCCCGACGCAACCAGCTCGCGGCCTCGGTGTCCCTGCCATCAGCGCCGAGGCTCATGTGCTGGGCCACGGCCAGGAGGTCTGCGCCCGACTCAGCCAGCCGACGGGCGATCTCTCGGTGCATGTCGCGGCGGACACCCGCGGGGATGTGGGCGTACACCGCCTCGCGGAGCAGGTCGTGGCGGAAGGCGAGCTGATCGCCCTGATCGCCAATGAGGCCCGCATCGAGCGCCACCTCGAGGACCGCCGCCAGGTCGATGGCGGACTGGCCCAGCGCAACGCACAGGTGGCGGGGATCGAAGGACGTGCCCAGTACCGCCGCGACCCGGAGCGCGTCCTGCACTGCCGTGGGGAGCTGCCTGACTCGCCCGAGAACAGACCGACGGAAGGCGAGGGGCATCGCCTCATCAGACGGACCTTGCTGGTCCGCGCCTCCAGCCTCGCTGGCGATGGCGCGGGCGAACTCGCTCACGAAGAGCGGGTTCCCAGCGACACCGTCGAGGCGAGCTAGCACCGAGGGGCTTGGTGCGACGCCGGCGACCGCTTCGGCCAGCTCCGCCACCGCCGGGGCGTCAAGGGGTCCGAGCTCGATTCGGTCGACTCCGATTCGGAGCAGGCTGTCGATGAAGCTGTGCAACGCCGGCACCCGGTGTCCAGAACGATGGGCGACCGCGAGTACCACGGGAAGACCCCCGATGCGGCCACTGAGGAACCGGAGGGCGAGCAAGGTGGCGTCGTCGGCCCATTGGAGATCGTCGACCGCGATGACCAGCGGGGAAGCCGCCACGGTCTCGACGAAGTTGCCGAAGGCCTCAACGACGCGGAACTGCATGCCCGGAACCCCGTTGTCGCCCGGCGTCGACTCGTCGTCGGCGAGGATCCCCCGGCGGCCCACCAGGCGTCGCAGCGGAGCAAACGGGGTCGTCTGTTGTGCGGCCTCGCAGGACGACTCGAGCACCTCGACTCCATCGGCTTGCGCCATTGCGACGAGCTCGCCGAGGAGGCGCGTCTTCCCGATGCCGGGCTCTCCGTCGATGAGAACGCTGCCGCCGGTGCCTGCGTGCAAGCGATGGAGAACGCGCCACAACGTGTCGAGCTCACCCGCGCGCCCCGCCAGTGGCGGGATACCGGCCATCGGCGCATAGTACGACGGCACAAGCCCCGGCACCCTGAAGGTTCCACGCGGCCGAGGACACTCCATCGCGTCACCCGACGGGGCTCCGTCTCGCGCCCGTGTCGCGGCCGCAGTCACCTTGTGCCGGCCGCGCCGATCACCACAGCGCCCACTGGTAGGGGCCCGTGGAGCCGGGCACCGTCATCCACGCGGCGGCCCGGGGAACGGTCACATGGGCGGCGGAGTTCACCAGTACGTACCCGACTCTCCGGCAGTCCCGCGACCAGAACTCGTACTTTGCGCCTGACAGCCACCGGCCGAATGCACCCTCGGCTTCGATGCGTCGCCGAGAGCCGGCGAGGGCGCGCACGTCCACGATCGAGGCAAACGCAGCCGGGTCCACTCCTGCCAGCCGCGCGTCACAACGGCTCTCGAGCCAGACCCTGCAGTCGGGAGCGAGCCCGCAGTTGGACGGACCGGTGTAGTTCGCCGGGTTGAGCACCGTGCCGGAACGCACTGGCTCCGTCCTTGTCGTGGTCCGACCGTCCGCACGGGCAGACGGCGCCAGCGTCCCCGATGCCACCGCAGCGGTGACCAACAGAGCGGTCAGGACGGTCAGTGGTCGCGTCGTGCGTCCGCGCATGGTTCGTCCGGTCATCGGTCGTGCCTGGTGAAGGTGACCTGCACTCGCCCGCTGGTTGCGCCTTGCGTGGTGGCGCCGGTGCTGGTGCCGAGTGGACGGATCTCGGTGCAACCCGGCCCTCCGTAATCGTGCTTACCCCTGACATCGCCCGGCGCGTCGAGATGCACATAGAGGCTGCCTCGTACGGCGGGGAGGGGGCCGCTGGAGCCGCAGAAGTGGCGGTGAATTCTCCCGCTCCCGGCCTCGATGATGACGATGCCGCCGACCGTGCGACCCGAGTCATCGGTGATCTCCACGGTGAACGTGTCACCGACGGTGCTGCCGAAGCAGAGAGACCCGAGGGTGGCGTCGAGGCGCACCGGTCCCACGTTCCCTTTGATGCTGCATGAGGGGAATGTGAGCGCCTGTCCAAGGGGGTCCCGAAACGGGCCGACGTCGCCCACGAGGTAGCGCTGGGTCCTCGTCTGGGTCCGGTCGTCGTGGGCACGTGCGTCCATCGGCGCCAATCCTCCGGTGATCGCTGTGAGGGCGATCACCAGCAATGCCGTTCGTCTCCGACGCGTCGAGCGCACAGTGACCGTGAGCGGCGCCGTTTGTCGGCGCCGAGTCGTACGGATCCAGTAGGCGAGTCGCCGCGTAGGTGTGTCCATGCCGCAAGACTCCTCCCGCTGGGCGAGCGAGACATCCCTGAAACTCAGGGATCGTTCACGCCGACGCGGCGCTCGGGCCTCCGGGCGGGAAGATCCCTGACGCTCAGGGATGTATCGGGCTCGTCCTCCAGGGATCCTCATCACGCGGTACCGCAACTACGCGGCGCCAGGAGGAGTGTCCCGTGCGAGTTTGGAGCAATTGTCGCCGCTTATTGGCTGCGCTTGCGATCGTCGCGACCGGCTTCGCTGCTGGAGAGACGCAGCAGGCGTCAGCGAAGCATCACGCTCCGTTCAGCCAACCGCTTCGGATCCCGCCGGTGTACAAGGCACCCAACATCGACATCACGATGCGCGAGTCATGCGTGCAGATCCTTCCGGGACCGTGCACGAAGATGTGGACCTACGACGGCATGTTCCCCGGTCCGACGATTCGGCGTCCTAGCGGAACGCCCACACGGGTCACGTTTGGGAACGAGCTGCCTGAGGGAGTGGGCAGCACGACGGTCCACCACCACGGCAACTCCGAGTCGAGGTTCGACGGTCAGCCCGACAGCCACCTGATCGCGCCGGGCGCAAAGTTCACGTATGAGTACGACTTCATGGAGCGAGGGGCGCCCGAGCGGGCGGCGTTCCAGTGGTACCACGACCACCGGATGGACGTGACAGGACGGAACGTCTGGATGGGGCTGGCCGGGATGGTCGTGCTCGACGACGAGTTCGACGCGTCGCTCCCGCTCCCCAAGGGCAGGTACGACGTGCCGCTCATGGTCGTGGACAGGTCGTTCGATGAGAACAATCAGCTCAACTACAAGTTCAGCTCTGCCGGCGTCCTCGGCGATCAGATCCTCGTCAACGGCGTGCCGTCGCCCTACTTCGACGTCGCGGACCGCAAGTATCGGTTCCGCCTCCTCAACGCATCGAACTTCCGCGAGTACCGCTTCGAGCTCAGCAACGGCCAGGAGATGGTCCAGGTGGCATCCGAGAGCGGGCTGCTGCCGCGGCCCGTGCCGCGCAAGAGCATCGTCCTCGGCCCGGCCGAGCGCGCCGAACTCGTCGTCGATTTCGCCGGGGCCCTCGGAGAGGAAATCGTGCTCTTGAACACGAACCCCCCGGCCACCAACCCAGCGACAGGACCCGAGGCGGTGCCGTCGCAGGTCATGCAGTTCCGCGTCCGCCATCGCGCTGCCGATAAGAGCCGGGTGCCCGACGACCTACGGCCCGTTCCGGAGTTTGGTGAACCAGCCGCGGTGAAGAGGGTGTTCACACTGGGTGTCGTTCAGGGCGCAGGCGCGCTGCACCGCCAAGAGGATGCCGCCCCGCAACGGTTCCTCTGGACGATCAACGGCCGAACGTTCGACGGCGAGCGTGTCGACGCCAACCCTGAGCTTGACTCCACCGAGAGGTGGGTCTTCGTGAACGCCACCGTCGGCCAACATCGTGTGCACCTCCACGACGTCGACTGGAAGATCGTGTCCCGTGAGGGAGGCGTCCAGATGCTTACGCCCGGTGATCCGGATGTGGCACTCGGCGAGGCAGGACTCCGGGAGACCTTCCTCGTTCAGTCGGGGGAAACGGTCGAGGTCGAGGCCAAGTTCTCTGACCGTCTGGGACGGTACGTGTTCCATTGCCACATCCTCGAGCACGAAGACAACGGGATGATGGCGCAATTCGAGGTGATCCCAGTGGGCTCGTCTGGCTCGGGTGCCCAGAGGACTGGCGGTAGCCACGCTGACGAAGCAGGCGCGACGCATCATCACGCCACCGCGCTCGGCCCGGGAGCACACGCCGGCGACGCCAGCTCCGCTGCGACCGAGAACCCCGGCACGTCAAGCTTGGGCGCCCAGACAGCGCTCGAGATACGTCACCCATCGGCTCACGCCGGCCACGCCAGGGCAACGGATGGCGAACGCGGTGCCATGGCGATGGCCGTGGCGACTCTGGTGCTCGGACTCGCCGCCGGAGCCCTCGCCCTTCGTAGAAACCGCGCCGCGGCCTCGAAGCTGGCCGCCGCGGCGCTCGCGCTTCAGCTCGGCGGGTTGGGGTGGGACATGGTCGTTCACGCGTCCGCGGGAGAGCCCCTGGACCTCTTGGAGAACCCCGGCCACCTCGTGGCAATGGGTGGAGTCGCCCTTTTGGCGGTGGTGGTTGCTCTTCCATCGCTCCCGGATCGATTGCCGGGCTAGGCCCGGCGGCGGCCTCGCGGTCGCGTCTGGCTGTGGGGGGGCTCGGCCACATCCTTCAGTGGGCTGTCAGGGATGTCGACGGGAAGCGCGCGCATCTTCTCCGTTGCGCGTCGTTCCTTCTCGTCGGAGGGTTGGAGGTCATCCCAGGCCTCAATCTCCGCGAGGGTGCGTTCGGTCCACTTCGCCATCATGCTCAACAGGCTGATGAAGTAGTCGACGCCCAGCGCCCGGAGGTGAACTTGGTCCTGAGCGACATTGATGCCGTCGATGAACTCCCGCACCACCTTGCCGCCGA
>CAZWDB010000036.1:0-18188 GCA_964632885.1 uncultured Acidimicrobiales bacterium
GGTGGAGGTGGCGGGAATCGAACCCGCGTCCGCTGACCTTCACATGATTGCGCTACGACCATTCCCGAGATTCGGCCTATCGGCGGCCATGTGCCGGGTCACGATCCGCCACGTCTCTCCGTGGGGTCCCTCGGCTTTCCGAGGTGTCAGGGGTCTTTCCCTCCGGTCAGTCCCGCTTCTGTTCCCAGGTTGCGGTACCAGACCCGGCTAACCCTTTCGAGCAGCGATTTGCCCTGTACCTAGGTCGCTATCAAGCGGCCATGGCAAGGGCAGGAGCCTCATCGGCACCTGTTTTGGTCCCCCGTTTAACGAGTCTGAGGAACTCGGGTCGCACTCACACATTCCAATCAACGTCGAAGCCAGGCACCCCCTTGATGGGTGTTCGGTTGAGCCCGGTCATTGTACTTCGACGCCGGCGCGGGACAGCTCGGGCGTACCGTCTTGGACCATGGCGGACACGGCGACGACGGGGTTGTGGCGGCACCCCGGTTTCCGCCGCCTATGGGTGGCACGAACCGTGAGTCGGTTCGGGTCCCTGCTGGGTGCGCTGCCCTACACCGCAGTGTTCTTTCTCGAGGCGTCGCCGGCCCAGATGGCGGCTCTCACGGTGTTCACGGTCCTGCCCGCCTTCCTCGGCGGAGTGGTGGCAGGCGTGTGGGTCGACCGTCTCCGCAGGCGACCGGTGATGATCGCCGCCGATCTCGGTCGGGCCGCGACGCTCCTCACGGTCTTCGCCGCGGCAGTGGCCGGCGAGCTCACATTCGCCCACCTATGTGCGGTGGCCCTCGTCAACGGCCTGCTCGAGGTCTTTTTCGACGTGGCGGCGATCGCGGTGCTGCCGACTGTGGTGGGACGGGACCGGCTCGTCGCGGCGAACAGCAGGCTGGTGGCCGCCGACGCCGTCACCGAGGCTGGGTCCTTCAGCGTTGGTGGCTGGATCGTCCACCTGGCGTCGTCAGTGGTCGCGGTCGCCGTTGACGCGGCCAGCTTCCTCGTGTCCGCCTGGGCTCTCCTGCGGATGAAGGTTGAGGAGACGCGAGGTAGGCCCGCCGATGGCGACCGATCCACGGTCGTGGCCGAAGCGCGTGAGGGGTTCGGTCACCTTCGATCGGCGCCCCGACTGCGACGCATCGCGCTGAGCGTCCTGTTGCGCGACTTCTCCTACGGCGTGGTCGGGGCGGTGGTGCTCCTCTTCGTCGCGCGTGAGCTCGGGTTCTCCGCCGGCGCGATGGGGCTGATCTTCGCGGTCGGCGGCGTTTCGTCGTTCTTCGGGGCGGTCGCGACCGCGGCCGTCACGGCGCGCCTGGGAGACGGTTGGGCGATGATCGCGGGCTACGCGGGGGCGACGGCCGGCGGCCTCCTGCTCCTGGCGGCGGGCGGCAGCACGCTGATGGCAGCCGCGTTCCTCGTCGCTGCCCAGCTGGTGGGGGATGGTTCCATGACGGTCTACGAGATCAACCAGCAGAGTGCCCGCCAGGCGCTGGTGCCCGACCATTTGTTGGGGAGGGTCGACGCCGCCATACGGGTGGCGGGACTCGGCGCCACGTTGGCAGGCGCGCTCCTCGCGGGCGGTCTAGGCGAGTGGATCGGCCTGCGGGTCCCGTTGGCCGTGGGCGTTGTCGCCAACGGGGCGGGGCTGGTGGTGCTCTGGCAGCTACGAGGCCTGCGGCGCTGAACGCGGCGCTCCCTCCCCGATTCAGCTCTTTTCGCGGCGTCGCATCGAGCGCTCGACGTCCCGCTCCATGTCGCGTTCGGCGATGGCGCGGCGTTTGTCGTAGGTCTTGCGACCTCGCGCCACGCCGATCTCGACCTTCGCTCGTCCCTCCTTGAAGTAGATGGCGAGGGGGATGAGGGTGAGCCCCCGCTGCTGGGTGCTGGTGGTGATCTCTTCGATCTGACGCCGGTGCAACAGGAGCTTGCGCCGCCGATCGGGGTCGTGGCCGGCGGCGCCGGGGGCGAAGGCGTAGGGCGCGATGTGCGCGCCGTAGAGCCACACTTCACCGTCATCGACCCGGGCGTAGGCCTCGCGGAGCTGCACCTTGTTGTCGCGGAGCGACTTCACCTCGCTTCCGGACAGCACGAGGCCGCACTCGTACGTCTCGAGGACCTCGTAGTCGTAGCGAGCGCGACGGTTCGACGCGACGGGCTTGGTTCCTTTGGGGGGCATGGCCGCATTCGAGGGTACTGGTCCCGGGCACTACCCTCCCGGCCGTGCTGCGCCTGTCCGCTTCGGCCTATGCCGCCATGGTCGGTCACTGTCTCGACGAGTTGCCCTACGAGGGCTGCGGTCTACTGGCCGGCACCGGGTATTCCGACGACGACGCCCACGCCACTGTGTGCTATCCGGCGGCCAACGCCGCCCGGTCGTCCCGCGTCTACACCGTTGAGCCCCGGGACATGCTCCGCGCCGATCGGGCCGCGGAAGAGAGCGGGCTGACGATCATCGGCGTCTTCCACTCGCACACCCACACCGACGCCTACCCGTCGCCGACTGACGTCGCCCAGGCGCCTGATCCGGGTTGGCACTACATTCTCGTCTCTCTGCGGGACGAGGCGCCGGTCGTCCGGTCCTACCGGATCCTCGAGGGGAAGATTCTCGAGGAGGCCGTTGTTCTCGACCGTTAGTAGAATCGCCACCAATCCGGTCAACAATCCCGGTCAACGATCCCAGGAGTCTGCCGTGCCTGTCGAAGTCCGTCTGCCCACCATGCTGCGCCAGTACGCCGCCGGGCAGTCATCTGTCAAGGCGAACGGGGGCACCATCGGCGAGGTGCTCGACGACCTCAGCGTCCAGTTTCCGCAGATGAAGGGTCACGTCATCACCGACGACGGGGCACTGCACAAGTTCGTCAACATCTACGTAAACGACGAAGACGTGCGGTACCTCGACAAGCTCGAGACCAAGATCGCTGACAACGACGTCGTCTCGATTCTCCCAGCGGTCGCGGGAGGCGCCAGCTAGGGCCCATGGCGGTCTACCGCAGCATCCTCGACCTCATCGGCAACACCCCGCTCGTCGACATCTCCAACCTCAGCCCCAACCCCGCCGTCCGTCTTCTCGCGAAGCTCGAGGGACAGAACCCCGGGGGCTCAGTGAAGGACCGCATCGCATTGACGATGGTCGAGGCGGCCGAGCGAGATGGCACCCTCACGCCGGGCCGCACCATCATCGAGTCATCCTCGGGCAACACCGGGATCGGCCTCGCGCTCGTCGCCCGGGTCAAGGGTTATCCGTTGAAGATCGTCCTCCCGGCGAACGTGTCGGAGGAGCGGCGGCAGCTGCTCGAGGTCTGGGGCGTCGACATCATCTCGTCACCCGGCGACGAGGGCTCGAACGGCGCGATGCGCCGCGCCCAGGAGCTCGCCGCCGCCAACACCGACTGGTGGTTCCCTTTCCAGTACGGAAACGACGCCAATCCGAAGGCGCACTACGAGGGCACCGGTCCCGAGATCTGGCGGGACTGTCCCGAGGTAACCCACTTCGTCGCCGGGCTCGGCACCAGCGGCACGCTGATCGGAGTCGGACGGTACCTCAAGGAACGCAATCCCGCGGTGCAGATCTGGGCGATCGAACCCCCGCCCGGCGAGACAGTCGATGGCCTCAAGAACTTCGACGAAGGCTTCGTGCCGCCGGTGTTCCTCGACCACGACGGCTACTCGCTGCTCGACCGGAAGAAGATCGTGGGACCACGGGAGTCGATCGAGTGGACCCGGCGGTTGCTCGACGCCGGCGTGTTCGCGGGTCTCTCGTCGGGAGCCGCCGTCGCCGGCGCGGCCAAGTGCGCGGCCGAGATCGACGATGGCGTCATCGTCACGATCGTCGCCGACGGTGGCTGGAAGTACCTCTCCACAGGCGCCTGGACCGGTGACCTCGATGAGGTCACCGAGCGCGCCAGGCGCCAGATCTACTTCTGACCCCCCTCGCCCCGGCCGAACTTGAGGCAATAACGAACGGAATCCGTTCGTTATTGCCTCAAGTTCGGTGGTTTGGGCGAGAATCGCGCCCATGGCAGAGCCGCAGATGACGATCGCCGAAGCGACGGAGGCCTTGATCGCGCCCGGACAGCCCTTCGAGGTGGTGGAGGAGACGATCCGCGGGATCCCCACCAAGACGTGGAAGAACGCGCCCCGCGTCCTCCCCGACGTCCTCAGGCTGAGTCGGGGCCATGGGGATGCCGACTTTCTCGTCTACGAGGACGAACGGACGACCTTCGCCGAGCACTTCCGCCGGGCAGCCCACCTGGCCCACGTGATGATCGATCGCTACGGGGTGCGGAAGGGAGACCGGGTCGCCATCGCCATGCGGAACTTCCCGGAGTGGCCGGTGGCGTTCTGGGCGACCGCGGCGACCGGCGCGGTGGTCGTGCCTCTCAACGCGTGGTGGACCGGCGAGGAGCTGGAATACGGCCTGGCGGACTCCGGCACCAAGGTGTTGTTCTGCGACCAGGAGCGGGAAGAGCGGTTGGCACCCCACTTCGGAAACCTCGACCTTCAGGGGATCGTCGTCACCCGAGCTGAGGCGCCGGTTGCGGAGGGCCACGAGCGTTGGGAGGACGTGCTCGGCGATCCTGAGGGCGCCGTCGACCTTCCCGACGTCGAGACCGGTCCGGAAGACGACGCCACCATCTTCTACACGTCGGGCACCACCGGACGTCCGAAGGGCGCGCTCGGCACCCACCGCAACATCTGTACGAACCTGTGGAGTCTGTCCTTCAACGGCGCGCGTGGCGCGCTGCGGGCACGGAGCGCGCGTCCTGCGGAGGAAGCACCGCGAGCCGCGAGCGACGCTCCGCCGTCACAGAACGCCTACCTGCTCAGCGTTCCGTTCTTCCACGCGACCGGTTGCCACTCCGTGCTCGTCGCCAACACTGCCGCCGGGGGGAAGCTCGTCCTCATGTACAAGTGGGATCCTGAGCGTGCGCTGGAGCTCATCGAGCGCGAGCGGGTCACGAGCTTCGGAGGCGTGCCGTCCATGGTGTGGCAGGTGCTCGACTCGCCTGACTTCGCCAAGCGCGACACGTCCAGCATCCGAGGCGTCGGCTACGGCGGTGCGCCCGCGCCCCCCGAGCTCGTCAAGCGCATCAAGGAACACTTCCCGACCGGCAGCCCGTCGAACGGCTACGGCCTCACCGAGACGTCGTCGGTCACCACGATGAACGCGGGCGACGACTACGTGCGCAAGCCCGACAGCGTGGGGCCGCCTGTTCCGGTGGTCGACATCCGGGTGGTCGACGAGGACGGCGTCGACGTCCCTGCTGGTGAGGTCGGAGAGCTGTGGATAAAGGGTCCCAACGTCGTGAAGGGCTATTGGAACAAGCCGGAGGCGACTGCGGCGAGCTTGACCGATGGCTGGCTGCACAGCGGTGACGTTGCCCGCGTCGACGAGGAAGGCTTTGTCTACATAGTCGACCGGGCCAAGGACATGGTGATTCGCGGCGGCGAGAACGTCTACTGCGTCGAGGTCGAGGCAGCCCTGTTCGAGCACCCCGCCGTCGCGGACTGCGCGGTGATCGGAGTGCCGCACCCGGTGCTCGGTGAGGAGGTCGGCGCCATCGTCCAACTACGACCAGGCGTCGCCGCTACCGAGGATGAACTCGGCGCGCACGTGCGATCCCATCTCGCCGGCTTCAAGGTGCCGAGTCACTTCTGGTTCCGCACCGAACCGCTGCCCCGGAACCCGGCCGGCAAGGTCCTCAAACGCGAGCTTCGCGAAGAGGTCGTGGGCGCGTAGGGGCATTCGCTTGGACGACCGCCCGATCGGCATATTCGACAGCGGCTTCGGCGGTCTGACCGTCGCCCGCGCCCTAATCGACCTGCTCCCCGGTGAGGACGTCGTGTACTTCGGTGACACGGCGCGGTACCCGTACGGGTCGAAGTCACTCGACGACGTGCGCGCCTACAGCAGCCAGATCACCGCTCTGCTGCTCGACCGCTACGACGTGAAGATGGTGGTGGTCGCCTGCAACACGGCGTCGGCGGCCTCGCTCGAGTTCCTCCAGTTCTCCTTCGATGTTCCGGTGATCGGCGTGATCAATCCAGGCGTACGAGCCGCGATCGCGGTCACCACCAACCGGCGAGTCGGCGTCATCGGCACGGTCGGCACCATTGTGTCGGGCGCCTACCAGCGCTCGGTTCAGTCGCACCGGGCCGCAGTCGAGTTCAGCGCGGTGGCCTGCCCCGGCTTCGTCGAGTTCGTGGAGAAAGGCGACACCAACAGCGACGAGGTGCGCATCCTGGCGGAGCGGCTTCTCGCACCGGTTAAGAGCTTTGGTGTCGACACCCTCTTGCTGGGATGCACGCACTACCCGTTCCTCGCCCGCACCATCGGCGAGGTGATGGGACGAGGCGTCGTGCTGGTGTCGTCCGCTGACGAGACCGCTTTCGAGGTGTTGAACATCCTCGAGGACACCGGGCTGATGCGGCGCTCCGCGGGAAAGGGAGCGCACCGCTTCGTCAGCTCGGGCGACGTGGCCTGGTTCCAGCAACTCGGCGCTCAACTCTTCGGACCCGAACTCGACCATGTGGAGGCGCACCAGTGGGACTGACCGTGACCGTGCTCGGCTGCTCAGGCAGCTACCCCGGCCCCGGTGCAGCTTGCAGCGGATACCTCGTTCGGACATCGTCGACGACGCTGTGGGTCGAGGCGGGCAGCGGCACACTCGCCAACCTCCAGCGCCATGTAGGTCTGCGCGACGTTGACGCCGTGCTGCTGAGCCACGAGCACCCCGACCACTGGCACGACATCCACGGGTACTACGTGGCCGCGAAGTACTACGAGGTCGGTGACGCCATCCCCGTCTACGCGCCTCCCGGCGTAAAGGATCACGCCTACTACTCAGATCCGCCGCTGCTGTGGCACGACGTCACCGAGGGCGACGAGCTGCGCATCGGCGACGTCGACATCAGCTTCTCGCGCACCGACCACGGACCCGAGACGCTCGCGATGCGCTTCGACAGCGGCGGTCGATCCCTGGGTTACTCTGCCGACTCTGGGCCCCGGTGGTCGCTGGAGGCGCTGGGCCCGAACCTCGACCTCGCGCTCTGCGAGGCCGGGATCGCCACTCACGACGAAGGCAGGGTGTTACACATGAGCGCACGACAGGCGGGTACGAGCGCGCGGGAAGCGGGCGCCGAACGGTTGGTGCTCACCCACCTCGCGCCCGGACTCAATGCCGGCCGATCGCGCATCGACGGGGCCAAGGCATTCGGCGCTGACGTCGAGGTCGCCCAGGTGGGCGCGGAGTACCGGGTATGAGTGGATCACGACGTGACGGCCGCCAACCGGAGGACCTGCGACCGCTCACCTTCGAGCGTGACTTCACCGAGTTCGCGCTCGGTTCGGTTCTGGTGTCCTCGGGACGCACCAGGGTGCTCTGCACGGCGTCGGTCGAGGATCGCGTTCCCGGTTGGATGCGCGGTACCGGGAAGGGCTGGGTGACGGCGGAGTACTCGATGCTGCCGGGGTCAACAGGGGAACGCGTCGAGCGGGAAGCTGCACGGGGCAGGGTGTCCGGCCGCACCCAGGAGATTCAGCGGCTTATCGGCCGTTCCCTCCGCGCGGTAGTCACGCGGGAAGCGATGGGCGAGACCCAGGTAACCGTCGACTGCGACGTCCTCCAGGCCGATGGCGGCACGAGGACTGCCGCGATCTGCGGGGCCTATGTCGCGCTGCACGACGCGTTCACACGGATGGTGCAGAAGGGCACGATCGGCGCCCACCCGCTCAACGACGAGTGCGCCGCGACCTCGGTGGGCATCGTCGATGCGGTCGGTTTCCTCGACCTCGACTACTCCGAAGACGTGCGCGCCGAAGTCGATATGAATGTCGTGATGACCGGCTCGGGCCGTTACATCGAGGTGCAGGGAACCGCCGAGGGACTCCCGTTCAGCCGCAGCGAACTCGACAGTCTTCTGGAATTGGCCGCGGACGGCATCGGCCGCATCGTCGACCTCCAGCGCGCCACGGTCGCGGAGCCGCCCGCGCCGCGATGAGGTTCGTGCTCGCCACCGCGAATCCCGACAAGGCTGCGGAGATCTCGGCGATCCTCACCGGTTTCGAGCTCGTTCCTCGACCGGCCGATGTGCCGGAGGTAGACGAGGCCGGAGCCACCTTGCTCGACAACGCCCGCCTCAAAGCGTTTGCCCTGGTCGAGGCTACCGGACTGCCTGCCGTGGCCGATGACACCGGCCTCGAGGTCGCCGCTCTCGGCGGCGCGCCGGGTGTCTACTCAGCTCGTTTCGCCGGTGCGGACGCGACCTACGCCGACAACGTCGCCAAGCTTCTCGCCGAGTTGGGCGACGGGGCCGATCGGGCCGCGCGCTTCCTCACAGTCGCCATAGCGGTGTATCCCGACGGGACTGAGGTGAGCGCCGAGGGTGTGGTCGACGGGGTGATCGCCACTGAGGCCCGCGGCGGCGGTGGGTTCGGCTACGACCCCGTGTTCGTTCCGTCGGGCGGCGATGGGCGTACGTTCGCCGAGATGGATCCGGCGGAAAAGCACGCCGTGTCGCATCGAGGCCGCGCCTTCCGTGCCCTCGCCACCAACTTGAGGCAATAACGAACGGAATCCGTTCGTTATTGCCTCAAGTTCGGCGGCGGAGCAGGGTTGGGCGGGGGTCGGGGCTACCAGCCGCGCATGTCGACGGGCCACTCGTCGACGACCTCGTCGCCGCGGACGACATACATGCGGTCGTGGTAGGCGATGGTCGGATCTACGTGGGCCGGTACGACGTGGATCCGGTCACCTACGTGCCGGCGCTCGTCGGCGCGGAAGACGATGTGTTCGTCCGCGCAGTACCAGACCTTGGCGCCGGGGATCGACGGATCGCCATGGTCCATCCCGAGCGCCTTGAGGCCACAGTCCGCGACGGAGTACTTCGGGGGCGCGGAGATCACGGTCGCGAGCACCGTGAGCGCATTGCGGAACGGCAGCCAGAGCTGGGCGTAGGCGGTGTCCATGAGTGCGTAGGACCCCGCCTGGATCTCGGTAGCCCAGGTGTTGATGTCGTAGGTGCCGGTACCACCCGCCGAGACCACCTCGCCTCCCGCCTGGCCGTGCGCTTTCAACAACAGCGCCATCGACTCCTCGACGCCCTTCGTCCGTTCAGCCCGGTCGGGCTTGCCCACGAGATGGCCTTCGTATCCCATCACGCCACGCACCTCGAGGCCGCGGGCGAGGGCGTGGTCGGCGAGACGTCCGGCGTCGTCGGGGTCGCAGCCGCACCTCGGCATCCCGACGTTGACGTCGATCAGGACCTCCGGTACGCCTCCCTTCGCGGCGGCGTCGATCACCGCTTCGGAGTCCACGGCGACGGTCACACGCGCGCCGCTGGCTACGACGCGTCCGAGGCGTGCCGCGTCCACGACCTCGTTCGCCAGCAGTAGGTCGTCGCCGAGGCCGGCCGCCGCCATCACCTCTACTTCCCGGATGGTCGCGCACGTGAACGAGCGATGGCCCGCGGCCGCTTGGACGCGAGCGATCCCGGTGGACTTGTGGGCCTTGACATGGGGACGCAGGCGTGGGCCGGGGAGCGCCGCGCTCATCGTGGCGACGTTGTGGTCGAACGCGTCGGCGTCGACGATGAGGGCCGGGGTCACGAGTTCGTCTGTCTTCACCGCCCCATTGTGTTGAATTGAGGAGTGGACGCGCCCACTCTCGCCATTTCCGAGGTCTTCGGGCCGACGCTGCAGGGCGAGGGACCCTCGACAGGACAACGGGCCGGGTTCGTTCGGCTCGGTCGGTGCAACCTGGCCTGCGAGTGGTGCGACTCGAAGTACACCTGGGACTGGGACTCCTACGACCCGCAGGTCGAGGTCACCACGAGGACGACCGCCGAGGTGGCGGCGGAAATCGACGCCATGGACGTGCCGCTGGTGGTGATCACGGGAGGCGAGCCCCTATTGCAGCAGTCCCACCTCCCCGACCTGTTGCGGCGACTGCGTTCTGGGCGCTGCCGTATCGAGGTCGAGACCGCGGGAACGATCGGCGCCACCAATGACGTCGTGGCTCTGGTCGATCGGTTCAACGTCAGTCCCAAGCTCGCCCACTCGGGCAACCCCCGCGACCGTCGCTACCGCCCAGAAGTGCTGGCCGCCTTCGAGGCAACCGGCAAGGCCGCGTTCAAGTTCGTGGTGGTCGAGGAGACCGATCTCGACGAGGTGGCCGAGATGGTCGCGGAGTGTCGCCTGTCCGATGTGTGGATCATGCCCGAAGGCACCGACGTGGCCACGCTCCTCGCCCGTGAACGGCGCCTCGCCGACGCGGTCATCGCACGCGGCTGGCACATGACCACCCGCCTCCACATCCTCCTCTGGGGCGACACACGCGGCCGCTGAACCGAACTTGAGGCAATAACGAACGGATTCCGTGCGTTATTGCCTCAAGTTCGAGGCGGGGTCGGGGACGCCCGCCTCGGCGAAGCCCTTGGCGCGGAGGTGGCAGGCGTCGCAAGTGCCACAGGGCGTGCCGGCGCTTCGGTAGCACGACCAGGTGAGGTGGAGCGGCGCGTTCAGCTCGAGTCCGAGTCGCACGATTCCGGCCTTGGTGAGATCGACGAGTGGTGTACGGATCTCTACCGGTCGTCCTTCGACGCCCCGCTTCAACGCCAAGGCGGCGGTGGCCGCGAACGACTGGACGAATTCCGGCCGGCAGTCGGGGTATCCGGAGTAGTCGAGGGCATTGATGCCGATGTAGACGGCGTCGACGTCCCGTGCTTCGGCCACGGCCACTGCAACGGACAGGAAGATCAAGTTGCGCGCCGGCACATAGGTGGATGGGATCTCGCCAGGCGAGACCTGGGTGGAGTCAGGTATCGACGTCGACGGGTCCGTCAACGCCGAACCACCCCACTGCGAAGCGTCGAGGGGCACGAGGAGGTGCTCGGCGGTGTAGTGCTCGGCCACGACCGCGGCCCGCTCCAGTTCGATTCGGTGCGTCTGGCCGTAGTCGAATGTCAGCGCGACGACCGGCGAGGCTTCGGCGGCCGCGAGCGCCATGCACGTCGTCGAGTCGAGTCCGCCCGACAGAACTACGACGCTGCCAGCCACCTCAGCTCGCGTCCGTCGACACCTCGGCGCAGCAGTCGGCCGTCTCCCATAGCCGTACGCGGCAGACGGGGACCTCCACGGCTTCGAGACGCTTCCAGATGTCGTGGGCGATGAGCTCGGCGGTGGGGTTCTCGATCACGTCGTTGAGGAAGGTGTGGTCGAACCGGTCGATGACCTCGCGGCGAACCGCCGCGCCGAGATCGCCGAAGTCGAGCACGATCCCGCTGTCGTTGAGCGGACCCTCAACGGTCACTTCCAAGGTGTAGCTGTGACCGTGGAGGTCGCGGCACTTGCCGGTGTGCCAGGGAAGCTGGTGGGCTGCCTCGAAACGGAACGATCGGGTGACGCGGGTGCGCACGGGTCCAGGGTAGGCGCGCGCCTCAGGGAGCAGGCCGCAGAGTGAAGGAGAAGCGGCTTCCTCCTGGCGCACGTTCTTCGACCCAGAGGTTGCCTCCCAGGTGTTCGATCACCCGTTTGGCGATTGCCAGCCCGAGTCCGGAGCCCTCCGAGTTGGTATTGGCCCGCTGGAACATCTCGAAGATTCTGCTCTGGTCCTCAGGGGCGATACCCAAGCCGTTGTCGTCGACATTGATCCGGCACATCTCGCCGTCCTGGGACGCAGACACGTGCACGACGGGGTCGCGGTCGGCCGGTGTGTACTTGATGGCGTTGCCGATGAGGTTCTGGAACACCTGGCCGAGCTGGGTGCTATCGCCTTCTACCCTCGGCAGGCGGTCGGCGGAGACCATCGCCCGGCGCTCCTCGATGAGCGCCGAGAGGTCAGAGATCGAGTCGCCGAGCACCTCGTTACAGTCCACCGCGGTCAGCTCGCGCCCAGTGCCCGCTCCCGTCCGCGCGTACTGGAGCAGGTCACGAACGAGGCGACGCATGCGCTCGAGGTTCTTCGTCACGAGCCGGAGCCATTCGGCCGCGGTGGGATCGAGAGAGTCGCCGTACTCCGAGTGGAACAGTTCGAGATAGCCGTACATCACTTGGAGCGGCTGGGCGAGATCGTGCGATGCCACGTAGGCAAACCGGTCGAGCTCCTCGTTCGTCTGCTGGAGCGATCGGTTCTGGCGGTCGAGTTGGGCGATGGCGCGAGCTAGCGCCCGGTCGCGACGATCGCGATCGCCGAGGTCGGTGATGATCTTCGACGAGCCCACGACGGCACCGTCGGCATCGGTGATTGGCACGGCCCTGAGGACGACGTCGATCACGAGACCGTCCTTACGCCGCCGCGCCGTCTGGAGATGGATTCGCTCCCCTTCGGCGACACGTGCGCGGATCGCCTCCAGCTCGTCGCGTTCGCCGTCGGGCATCAGTCGAGCCGCGGTCTCGCCGACCATCTCCTCGGCCGTGTAGCCGAAAATCCGCTCCGCCGCGGAGTTCCAGCTCAGGATCGTGCCGTCGCGGCTCTCGGCAATGACGGCCTCGTCGACAGCGTCGACGATGGCAGTGAGACGGTTGAGCGCCACGGCGGTGGGCTCATCCGGCAGCGTGGGAAGGGGGCGTTCCGACTCCTGGTCCGTCCGCCGCGTAGAGCTGCCGATCTCGTCGAGAAGTTGCGCCGCGAGCTGGCGTATCTCTATCCCTTTCTGGAGGTGGCCGCGCGCACCGCGCTCGACCGCCAAGCGCCGGACTGCCGCCGGGTTGTCGTCTCCCGAGAACAGCACGACCGCCGCGTCGGGCGCGACTTCTCTGATTCGAGGCAGAGCTTCCCAGCCGCCCATGCCCGGCATGGCGATGTCGAGCAGCACGACGTCGGGCTGCTCCCGCTCGGCCACGATGATCGCGGCGGTTCCTTCGGAGGCTTGGGCGACGACGCGGAAGTGCTCATCGCCGTCCAGCATCATCGACACGATGTCGCGGATCTCGGCAACGTCGTCGACGATGACGACTCGCAGAGGCGGCGCGTCGCCGGTTTCCTCTTCTGCTCGAAACGATGTCAAGATCGGAGAGTGCCCGATGAGCGCCGCTTGCGCATTCTGCTGGTCGACGACGAACCTGACATTTTGCTCCTCCTGCAGGCGATGCTTGCTGCCGACGCCTGGGAGATCGTAGGCAAAGCGGCCAGCGGGGAGGATGCTTCCCGCATTGCCGAGAAAATCCAACCCGACGTCGCGGTGGTCGACTACATGATGCCGGGTATGTCGGGGCTCGACCTTGCCGCCCGAATCAAGGAACTCCACCCCGACTGCTACATCTTGCTGTTCTCGGCCTACTCCATGGCGGAGGAGTCAGAGGCTAATCCCGCCGTCGACGGATTCCTCTCCAAGACCGACGTGGGCACGATCGGCGACGTGCTGGGCAGAATCGCCAAGGAGCGCGGCGTCCGCTGATCCGGCTTCCGGACGCGATGGTTAGCTACTTCCCGCTGAGCGACACGCGTGGTCACACCCTGGAAGCACTGCCGCGACTGCCGGCGAGACCCGTTGTGTCGCTATGGCTGTGAATTGCCGGGCTTTCAGCGCAATTTACGGCCACTGGCATACAGTCGTCGGTCGCGGAAGACGGTGGTGTCCTCGACCAGCTCCGGTCCGACGGACCGCCAACTGTCCGCTGAGTGTTGATCTGCGAGGCGCTGCTTCCGGTCAGTAGCCGAAGACGATCGCCCCAATGACGAAGAGCGCGACAGCCGTTGCCGGTATCAACAAGGCGAGCAGGACCCAATGGGAGTCGAGCAGGTCGCGTCTCGCCGCGGCGCCGGTGAGGAGAGATGACAGCGCGCCGAAGATCACTAGAAGGACCCCAAACGTCCCCGGATACAGCGCAGCACCGTGGAGGTCGTCGAGCCATGGAACCGCTCGCCCACCGTCCAGATCGAAAGGGCCGACACCTTCGACCGCCTGCGCGACGGCGAACATGGCGAAGCCCGCCACGAGCACGTAGCGGGAGGCTCGAGTTGGGATTCGGGCAACTGGCGCGGGCCAGTACCGCACCGCGAGCGCGAGAAGTGTCCCGGCCGCCATCGCTGCTATGGCATGACCAGTTGCATGATCCAACGAGTCCCGCAACCCCAGAGCCGACCATGCGGCCACAAGGACGATCGCCCCGAACACCACAACGGCCGCACTCGGGAGGACCCGCAAAGTCGGCGTCGCCGAAGACATGCCCTCCACTTTGGACCTTGTGGCACCAGGAAGGTCTGCGTGGTGCTTGATGAGACAGGACCGGTCCTTCTCTAGATGCGTTGTGACCAGCGTGTGACCACGGACGCGGCTTCGTGCATCTCACGCACCGACGCGTGCCACTAGCCTCCTGACCAGCAGGTTCGCTCACTCGCACCAGTGGCGGAATAGGCAGACGCGCAGGACTTAGGATCCTGTGCCCGAAAGGGCGTGTGGGTTCAACTCCCACCTGGTGCACGGTTCCTGGGACCAGGCGGCGCAGGTCAGCGGACTGCGGCCGCGCGTGAAACAGCACGACGTGCACTCCGGTGGTCACAATCGCGGACTGGGCGCGAAGGTCGGTGGGTCGCGCTTCCGTACCTTCTAGCGGGGCAGTACTGCTTCAGCAGGACGCTGATCCGACTGGCAATCCACGCGACGCTCAAGCACGGCTTCTCACGCCTATGGCTCCACCAGTTCTCGTGCCGAGCACGCGATGCTCGGCGCTGGTTCGAACACTAGGTCCGCGGGTGAGGCCGTTCCTCGTTGGCCAGCGAGGTTGCACTGCCATCAGCGGCTCGGTCCGACGTCTGAGGCCGACCGGGCGATCCGCGTGAACCTTCAGCCCCGGGGATGGGTCGCGAAAGGCCAGGCCGAAGTGCGCCATGCCGGTCCGGAAGCTGGCCCGCGCTCGGTTACGCACCTCGCCATCGGTTGAGGTACTGAATGACTGCCAGCCGCCCGACTCCGAAGCACGCGACGTCGGCGAGCATGGACAGTCGAAGCAGATCAGGATCGAGCGGCACGCGCGCGTGGCAGTTGTACATCTCGAACATCTGGTCTGGCTCGAGCTGACGTCGAGGATGCGTGCGAATATCACGGCATCGTCCACATCTCGACGGGCGTCCGGCTCTTCCTCCACTGACGAGATCGTCGCGGTCATCGCGGTGCCGCAACGGCGCGAGCCTCTCGAACCGGCCTCTCTGAGAAGGCACGTGCTTTCCGCCCTGAATCCGCCGTATCGACGGACTCAAGGCGGAAAGCACTGCCTCAAGGGTTGATGTGGCTCACCCTCTCCTTTTACGGTAATTGGTGCACGTCAAGCGAGGGAAAGGCGGGAAAGATGACCAAGCGGCACGTTGCGGCGTTCACTTTGGCGAGCGGAGTGATGCTGGCGGTACTGGGTGTCTCGGTGGCACCAGCAGGGGCCACCATCCACCCCATCGTGGAGTCGTTCGAGTGCGCGAACGAGAACGCCTTCGAGCACCATCCTCTCGGTGACCCAGCCGATCCGCCGGGGCAGACGCCAGAGGCCTTTAGTGACCACCCCGGCGTGACCAATCACAGCGACAACAGCACGCTGCGTGGCGTGTTGTCGGCGAACGAGCATGCCGTGTCCGCCCATCTGCCGCCTGCGGCACCAATCTCGGGCACCTCCGCGCACAAGCTAGACGGAAAGTGCGGCAAAGTCGGTCAGTCCTAGCCCGCACTTTCGGCCTTGGATCCCCTTGACCGGAGCTCAAGGCTCCCAACTGAATCTGGTTGCTCGTGCTGCGAGCGTCAACCAAGCGGCGCCAAGGGAGTAGCCACAGGACCTTGACGCTCAGACACGCCGAGCGGTCACACCGAGCCAATCCAGCGCCTCGCGAGCCGGTGTGTAGCCGGCGGGCTGGCATCCGGAACGCCTTGGATGGGCGCTCCCCCGCGGCGGGCTCGGTGACCACGTGGTTGTCGTGACCGACGCGGACGGAGTGGCCGGATGGGCAACCAGAGGTGCGCCCGCCGAAGGCGAACTCCATGCACAGGTCGACCAGGGCCGTTTCGACGTGGCTGAAGCGCTCGTCTGATGGGCCGTCAGCAGCACCGACGGCGGCCGACAGTGGACGTGCCCTGGTGGAGTCGTCGCAGTGCCCGGAGCGCCGGCTATCGCGCGTCGCGAGCAGGTCTTCGTGGACGGTGCTCAAGGCTGGCTTGGGGGACGGTTCGCGCACGCCGATGCGTCCGCGAGCCGGCGGTCGGGGACCGGGTCGCCGTTCGATCCCCCCGTACGCTTGGAGACAGGTCGTCGCCGCCTGACCGGGCCGGCACGCTTGTAGACACAGGCGACGTACTTCACCTTGGTGGGCTCGCTCTGCTGGGGCTTCGCTAGGGTCGTGGTTGCTGGGGTGGGGTGACGATGGTCAAGTCAGGAACGCTGACGCTGCTGTTTGTCGACATCGTCGGATCGACTGCGCTCGTCGCCGCCCTGGGTGATGAGCGAGCAGCTGAGGTTCTAGCCGCGCACCGTGATGAGCTCAGCGAGCTGGTCACCGACGACGGCGGCGTTGTGGTGAAGTGGACCGGCGATGGTCTTGTCGCGACGTTCACTTCGGTGGCTGGAGCGCTGCGTGTGGCCCACGGCATGCACGCGGCTTCGTCGTCGCCGCGTGGAGGCGATCCGTACGAGCTGCGGGTCGGAGTCCATGCCGGGGAGGTCAGCCGCGACGGCGATGACGTGGTCGGGCTGCCGGTGGTCATCGCCAGCCGGCTGTGCGACTGGGCTGGCGCAGCGGAGACGCTCGTGTCGTCCGCGGCGGCGGGTCTGGTCGCTGCCCGCGGTGACTTCACCTTCGGTGGTGAGGAATCGGCGATCTTGAAAGGGGTTCCAGAACCGGTGGGCGTGCGACTCCTGCTCGACGTCGAGCACACCCCCTCGGATGATTCGAGGGCCGCCGACGCGCCGCGCAGCTCGCTGCGACCGCGGACCGCTGGAGTACCGATCCGCCGCGTTCGGTGTCCGGTCACCGTCGGGCGGCGCGTTGAGTCTGCGCGGGTTGGATCGATCATCGATGCCGACGATGCTGGGGTCTCGACGGTGCTTGTGACCGGCGAGGCGGGGATCGGCAAGTCACGTCTCGTCGAGGAGACCGTCGGGAGGGCGAAGCAGGAGGGCTGGGTTGTACGGCGCGGCGACTGCTTCGAGCCGGATCGCTCCCTGCCCTTCGGTCCCTTCCTCGACCTCCTCCTCGGAGACGACTCGCTCACCGAGATCGCCGCCCGGCTCGAGGAGATGTCGACGGGCACGGCGGGCAACGAGGAGTTAGATCGTCGCCGAGCGCTCGACGCGCTGAGTGGTGTTCTCGGGCGCGGCGAACCGGTCCTGGTGGTGCTGGAGGATCTGCACTGGGCCGACGAGGTCTCCCTCGAGGCCATCGTGCACCTGGCTCGGCGAGCCCCGAGAACCGGAGGGCGTTTGCTTGCGACCTTCCGCCACGACGAGGTGTCGTCGGGGTTGGAGGATCTGGTTGCGGGGCTGGAGCGGCTTCGAACGGTCGAGGAGGTGCGCCTCGACCGTCTCGGCGCGGATGGCGTCGCCGAGATGGCCGGGTCGATTCTCGATCAGGCGCTGCCGGCCGACCGGCTCGCGCGGCTGGTCGAAGTCAGCGACGGCGTGCCGTTCTATGTCGAGCAGCTCGTTCACGACGTCGTCGATGACGCTGACCTCCCACGCCTGCCGCTGAGCGTCGATTGGTCGGTGAAGATCCGGTTGGAGGCGATGCAGCCTGCGGACCGGCAGGCGCTGCTGCGGGCCGCGGTCATCGGCCGGGACGTGGACGTCGCGCTTCTGGGGGCACTGATTGGATGGGACGGAGCTTCGGTCAGCCAGCATCTCGCTGCGCTGCTGGCGAGCGGGCTGGTGACTGAGCGAGGACCGCAGGAGCTGCGGTTCGTGCACGAGCTGGCCCGCCAGGCGGTGGTGAACCACCTGCTGGCGGCCGAGCGGGTCGTGATCCATCGCGACATCGCGGACCTGCTCAGCTCACGCGACTCGCCATCGGACCGTGATCGGGCCGATCTGGTTCGGCACGCGTTCGAGGGCCACGCCTGGAGCCTGACTATCGATCACGGCCTCCCGGCTGCCCGTGCCGCCGCGGCGCAGGGTGCGCCAGCCGCGGCGCGCGAGCATCTGGACCGGGTCGTCGGAGCGAGTCAAAGGCTCGGTCGTCCAGCGCCTCTCGAGGCGTTGCTCCTACGAGCCTCGGTACTCGACACGC
>CAZWDB010000036.1:18288-39590 GCA_964632885.1 uncultured Acidimicrobiales bacterium
CGACACGCCGTCGGCTGAAGCCGACCTCGTCCAGGCAGCCGATCTGGCGAGCAGCATGGACGACGACGAAGGCCGATGGAGGGCCGTGATGCAGCGCGTCCGCCTCGACGCGCAGCACTCCCACGAGCGTGCTCGCGGCACCCTCGACGAGGCGCTGATGCTCGCTGAGCGTCTCGACGACCAGGCGCGGATTGCTGAGACCATCTCGCTGCAGGGCAACCTCGAGGTCAATCAGATGCGAGTCGATGCAGGCACCGTGCATCTCGAACGCGCAATGGATCTCGCCAGCCGGGCAGACGATGACCGCGTGATCGCCATCACCGGCGAGCAGCTCATGGTGGCCTACACGCTCGCTGGCGACTTCGTCTCGGCGCGGCGCCACGGCGAGGAGGCCGTCCGGCGGCTTCGTCGTCTCGGGGACTCCGCAGGGCTGGTCACTGCGTTGACGACGCTCGGGTCGACCGGTGGCAACCACCAGGGCGACACTGTCCGGCCGTCGGCGCCCTTGGCATCGTGCGCCGAGGAGGTGGCCGAGGCGCTCGCGCTGGCCCGCGACATCGGCTGGCCTGCCGGTGAGGCGTTCGCGGCGCGTGCGCTCGGCGGCATCCGTTCCGCACAGGGCCGCTTGGCCGAGGGGCTCGACCTGGTTGACGGGAGCGTGGTCCTCGCGGAGTCGATCGAGCATCCGGTGCACATTCTGCGCGGGCTGACGGTGCTGGGCGAGATCTACATGGAGATCGGCGATCTCGACCGGGCCCGCTCGCAGCTCGAGCGCGCCCTCGAGATGGCTCGGCGGTCCGGCTTTCTCGCGCCGGCGATCGTGCCCATCACGCGCCTTGTCACCCTCGACCTCGCGGCCGGCCGCATCGATGACGGCGAAGACAGCCTCGAGGAGCTGCAGGCACCTGTCTCGAGCATGGCGCGGATGCAGGACGCGGCCCTAGCCGAGGTGTTGTTGGCTCGCGGCGACGCCGAAGGCGCGCTCGGAGTGGTGGAGCGGGCGGTGTTGGGACTCACCGGTAGATCGCTCGACGACCCACCGGTTCGCATGGCTCTCCTCCGGGCCGCAATTCTCCAAGCCGCGGACCGAATGGACGAGGCCGATGCGGTGCTCCGGGGCGCCGATGTGCTCTCGCAGCGTTGGGGGATGACCCTCTTGCGCTGGCGGGGGCTCGCTCAGCGGTCGCGTTTGCGGATGCGGCTGGGCGACCGCGAGATGGCTCGTGGCCTGGGTGATCAGTGCTGGGAGCTGGTGGCCGAAGCCGCTGCTGGCCTCGATGACGATCTCGCCCGGGTGCTGCAAGCCGATGTCTCGGCCCGGACGCCCGCTGGGCCCTCAGATGCACCCAAGGCTGGCGAGGGACCGAGCACCCTCACTCGCCGTGAGACCGAGGTGGCCGTCGAGCTCGCACGCGGGCGAACCAACCAAGAGATCGCGGCGTCCCTGGTCATCAGCGTGAACACCGCAGAGACCCACGTGAAGCGGATTCTCGCCAAGCTCGGCTTTCGCTCTCGGACCCAGGTCGCGCACTGGGCGCACCAGCAGGGTCTGCTGGAGGAGCACTGAACGAAATACCCGGTCCGAATACCCAGTCTCGGGGATTCCCAGATCCAGCCCGGTTCGTACAGTCGATCCATCGGACACACCACGAACCGAAAGGATCCACCCATGTTCATCTCCAACGTCGACTTCACCTTCGACCAGGCCCCCACCCCCGAGGAGGCCAAGGCCGTCATCGAGGCGGTCACACCCCGGCTCGGCCAGGTCGACGGGCTCCGGACCACCTACTTCAAAGCCGGTCCTGACGGTGCCGGTGGCAGTGTGATGATCTGGGACTCCAAAGAGGCCGCGGAGGCCTACTTCACCGACGAGTGGCGGACCTGGCTGAGCGAGACCGCCGGCGCCCGCAACCCGGAGGTGTCCATCGCCGCCTGCGCGGCGGTCCTCGACAACACCACCGGCGAGCTGTGCGTCGGCGGCGACGCGACCTGACGCGCCGATCACCCAGCAGCCTGCTGCTCGGCACACCACTCGTCGGCACGATCGGCGTGTCGCTAGGAGTCATGCCCCAGCACTTCTCCGACGGCTGGCCCGGCCACGCCGAGCACCACCTCTTCACCGGCATCGGCACAAACATTGGCCTCACGGTTGTTGCCCTGCTCATCATCCGTGGGCGCCTCGCCGCAGGAGAGCCGTGGTCGTGGCCAGCACTGGTGGTCACCGGGCTGGCCATCTACGGCACCTTCTGGCTCAGCGTTGCGACGATCGGCCTCCACGAGGCTGCCACCGCGCCCTACACGGTCATGACCGTGCTCACCGCGCTCTACCTGAGCGGACTCGTCCTCGCATGGTACGACCAGCCAACCCCCACATCAGGAGATCGACCATGACCACCTGGAAGCGCATTCGAACTCGTCACCGAAACGACCACACCGAGATCGAACCCTGCGCGCAACGGGGCTCCCATCGCGGGACCGCTTCCGCCGTCGATGACGTGCAACAGCAGCCGCGAACTCCGCGAGTCTCACCAACTGTGACAGCAATCAAGAGCCCCGTTCGGGGGCGCTACCCGCCGGCGAGCAACGACCTCCAGCCAGCGTTGGGTGGCAGCTTCGACGGGCCACGCTCCGCACATTCTGGGATACCGGTGGTTGTGCCAGTGGCCGATCAGATCCCTGCCGAATCGAGCGCGCACGAACGACCTACGAGCCGGTATCGCCCGGTCAGGTCGGTGTGACGAGGTGACCTTGACAGATTCGCCTCTCTAGAGTTGTTCGTCGAGTTGTTCGTCGATCCAGGCGAGCATCGTGGCGATGGCGCGGGGGTCGTGAGTTGTGTCGTGGCCGAGGTCGGCGAACACCTCGACCGTGAAGTTGCGGCCATCGATGTCGGCAATGCCCTCGAGAATGGCGACGTCGGTGGCGGTGGGTTGTGATTGATCGCGGGCGCCGTAGATCCAGAGTCCAGGAACGCGGTAAGTGCGCAACAGCGGCCGCGGGTCGAACCCGGAGGGTCCGGCCTCCTCCAGGCGGGCGGCGATCTCCTCGGCGGGTAGTTCCGGTGGCGTCGACTCGTCTTCCCCCGTGAGTCGGCTGTAGAGAATCTCTTCGCCGATGCTGACCGCGGAGCCGGAGAAGATCACGGTGAAGGCGACCTCCGGTGACCGTTGCACGAGGATCGGAATCACCCATCCGGCCTGACTGATGCCCAGCAGGCCGATGTGGCGGCGGTCGATGTCGTCACGGGACCGGAGAAGGTCGATGGCGGCCACCGCGTCCATGGCCAGCGCGTCGAAGTCGCCGTCGTCACCGGGACAGCACCTTCCGTCTGATTCGCCCACGCCCCGCTTGTCATAGCTCAGCACGGCGACACCAGCTTCGACGAGTGGAGTGGTAATCCAGCTACCGCCGAACCCAAGCCGGTGTGCCTCGCCACTGCCGTGGATGAACACCACCGCGGGATGCGGCCCGTCCGACACAGGCAAATACAGCGTGCCCGCCAGCACGTCACAGTCGCTCGCGAACCGCACCTCGATCGTCTCATGATCGGAGTGCTGCTCATGCTCACCAACACCAACTGACGGTGGGCACGAGGACTCGGCGGTCGAGTCGCTCGATCCGCACGCGCTAGCCACAACCACAGCGGCGGCCATTACCGCGAACCGGACCGACACCCGATTACTCCGCCACACAGCGGTCATCCCGAGGCAGTTTCGCACGAGCGAGAGCCGACGCGGCCCGTCGACAGCGGTCACCACCGCGCTCGCAGCCGACGACCCGGCGGTCAGCGGGACATTGAGATCAACCCGCCTTCGGTGACCGCGACAGCTCATGATTTTTGGAGGTGTCGTCCAAATCCGCACAGGTTTCTGTACAACCTGCCGGTGTCCGAAGTCGAGCTCCTTCACATCGTGGTCGCCTCATCGTCTGTCGCCTCGTTGAGCTGCGCGCGTCCGCCGTTCTCGAGCGCCCACGACACTCCTGTGCCGAACGCGAGTGACCAGAAGATCGGGCCGAGGCCGAGCAACGAGATGTCCGAGAGGGCGGTAGCGAAGGCGACGATTGGCCCAATACGCAACGGTCCCTTCACTGCATCCTCGATCGAGGTGACCACTACATTGAGCAGAGCGAGCCCCGCGAGTGTGGCGATCAGCGCGGGTGGGACGAAGGCCGCCAGCCGCGCGGCGGTTGTCGCGCCGAGGGCGATCAGCCCGACGGAGATCGAGGCGAAGTAGACCGCGCGATGGCGTTGTGCGCGAGGTCCGGCCTCTGGCCCACCGAGCATCGCGATCGGCGGGGGCGGAAGTGACACGGCCATGGGCGCCAACACCGAGCCGACCACCGTTGCCCCGCCGCCGTAGATGTTTGACGATGCGTTCGGGCGGATCGAAGCCTTGGCCGCGCAGGTAGATGATGGAGGGGACGTTGGTCTGCAGGGTCATCAGGACCACCAGTATCGGGGTCGTCACGGCGATGGCTTCGATCGAGAATTCCGGCGCGATCAAGATCGGTTGGGGCAGAGCCAGCCCCGGGGGGGTCTCGCCGAAGCTTCCTGTCACGGCGGCCGCGATCGCGCCCGCCGTGAGCGCGGGAATGATCGGCGACAGTCTTGTGCCGAACATCCTCTGGCTCAGCACGAAGGCGGCCAGCGCCGTTCCGACGATGGCCGGTTCGGTCCCCAGCGCGGTGAACATGCGCCAGACGAACGGCGCGACGACGCCTGCGATCAGGCCCATGACGACCGGCGCTGGGATTAGGGAGGTCGCCCAACCCGTGACACCAGCGGCACCGAGGATCATCACGATGGCGCCGGCGACGATCGAGGCGCCCACCATCTCGGGGAACTCCAGGTCACCAGCGACGGAAGCGAAGAGGATGAGTGCGAGGACGTGGCCAGTCCAGATAAGTGGGACGCGGTAGCGGTAGGTGGTCACGAGGCCGAGCAGTCCGGGGATGCCGAAGAAGCCAAGGATCAGACTCGATGTCTGTGCGGCCGTCAGTCCCAAGGTCTGCGCCGACTCCAACACGATGGCGAGGGCTACACCCACGGTGAGGACCGACACCGGAACCGCGGCGCCGAGCTGAGGTGTCGCCTCTCGGAGTCGCATGCGGACACTCATAGGCCCCTACGGTGCCACGCGAACTTTGCGGCGTGCCCTGCCGTTCTTCCTCGGCTGGGTCATGGTCCGGAGCGGTTTGGTGCCCAACGCTGTCGAGGCTCATCTGCACCGAACCCACTCGACCGCTTCATCGCCGCCAACCGGCGGGACTGTCACGGCTACGGTCTGAAGGCGTGGTGGAACCCCCGAGCGGCACGGTCACCTTTCTGTTCACCGACATCGAGGGCAGCACGCGCCATTGGAAGGACGAGCCGTCGATGGTTGCCGCGCTCGCTCGTCATGACGCGATCGTCGCCGCCGCGATCGAGCGCCACCGGGGGTATCTCGTCAAGCACACCGGTGATGGAGCGATGGCCGCCTTTGAGAAGGCAGCGGATGCGCTCGCCGCGGCTGTCGAAGCGCAGCGAGGGCTGGATGCCGAGTCGTGGGCGGGCGATCCGGTCAGAGCTCGCATGGCGATTCACACCGGTGAGGCGGAGGAGCGCGACGGCGACTACTTCGGCTCGACCCCCACGTTGGCGGCACGCTTGATGGATTCAGGCCACGGAGGCCAGGTTCTCGCCTCGCTCTCCGCGGAGGAGCTGATCCGGGACCGTCTCCCCGAGGATGTGTCGCTGCACGACCTCGGGGAGCATGGTCTCCGAGGCCTCGATCGGCACCAGCGGATCTTCCAGGTGACCGTCGACGGCTTGGAGACCGATTTCGCCCCCCTTCGCACGACGAAGGTATCCGACAACCTGCCTCGGAGCCGGACCTCCTTCGTCGGACGTACGTCCGAGATTGAGGCAGTGCAGCGCGGCCTGGAGGCGAGCCCGGTGGTCACTCTCACCGGAGTCGGCGGGAGCGGCAAGACGCGCCTGGCGGTAGAAGCTGCACGGAGGCGGCGCGAGCGTCACCGAGACGGTGTCTACTTCGTGGATCTCTCACCGATCGCGGAGCCCGATCAGGTCGCCCGCGCTGTAGGCGACGTGCTCGGCCTCCCCAGTGGGCACCACGGTGCATCGGTCGACGAGGTCGTTGTGGGGTTCCTCTCCGGCCGGGACGCGCTCTTGCTGCTCGACAACTGCGAGCACCTCGTGGACGCTGTTGCCGATCTCGTCGACCGGATCCTGGCTCGCGCTCCGGAGGTGCGCGTGCTCGCGACGAGTCGCGAAGCGCTGGAGGTGGAGGGCGAGGCGACCTTCACGGTCTCGTCTCTCGATGCCGCCGGAGACGCTGTGCTTCTCTTCGCCGATCGTGCGGCTGCCGTACAGCCGGGGTTCGACTTCGAACGCGGTCACCGGGCGGCGGTCGAGGAGATCTGTCGCCGCCTCGACGGGATGCCGCTGGCCATCGAGCTGGCGGCAGCGCGGGTCCAGCACCTCAGCCCCGCCGAGATCGCCCAACGCCTCGACGACCGCTTCCGACTCCTCACCGGCGGAGGACGCCGCCGGGCCCAACGCCAACAGACGCTCCAGGCCGTGCTCGATTGGAGCCACGACCTTCTCGACCACGAGGAGCAGGCTCTCCTCCGACGTCTCGCGGTGTTCGCGGGCGGGTTCACCCTTCCGGCGGTCGAGGGCGTCTGCGCCGAGAACCTGACCCGTCCCGCCGTGGATCTCTTGGGCAGCCTGATCTCGAAGTCCCTGGTCGAGGTCGAAGTCCAGCATGTCGGCTCGCGGTATCGACTCCTTGAGACAGTGCGGATGTACGCGCAAGACAAGCTCCTCGCCGCCGGGGAGGCGTCCGAGGTGCGAAACAGGCATCGCGACTGGTTCGTCGCCCAGGTGGAGTCGTCGCCGGATGAGCTCTTGATGGCCTGGCGACTCGGGTCCAAGTTCGATGCGGAGGCAGACAACCTCTCGCTGGCGGTGGAGTGGTCAGCCGGCGAGGGCCGCTGGGATCTTGTCGTGCGGCTCCTTACGGCGTCTCTTTTCCCCTGGGGGCGACAGAGTCGCGCCGCGAGTGTGCAGGAATCGCTGGGGACCGCAGCTGCCGCGGAAGGACTCGACTCGTCACTCGCATTCCGGGCCCACGCTGTTGCCTCCGTCGTCGCCACCCTCGCTACCGATTACACGTCGATGGGAGAGCACGCCGCCCGAGCGCTCGAGCTCGAGCCGGAGCCCATCGCCGAGCACGCCCGTTGGCTTGCATGCGCCCTGTTCAGCTCGATGATGTCGACCATGCTCGCCGACCCGGAAGCGGCGGAGCAAGCGATGCATCGGGCTCTCGAGCTGATCCGCGAACACGGCCTCGAGGAGACCGAGGGCCGCTATCGGCTCGGCCTGCTTCGCGTGGTCCAGCAACGTTACGCCGATGCCGCCGTCGAACTCGACGCCGTGGTCGAACAGGTCGGCAGCGAGGCCGTCTGGGCCGCTACCGAGGCTGTGGTCGTGCACCACCTCCTGGGTGAGCACGACCAGGTCGCCCAACTCGCGGACCGGTTGGGCGATCCCGGCGAGCTACCCGACCCCACACTCGCCGTCGTGACGCGTACCACCCTCGCTATCGCCGACCTGAGTCAAGGCCGACCCGACCGGGCACGCGCCCGACTCCTCGATGCACTCGCAGCAGCCCTCCGTGATCGGGTACCCCTCGGCCCGGAGCGATGTCTGGTGTCGCTGGCATATGTGGAAGCCCACGACGGGCCCGAGGATCGGGCGGCGCTGGTGCTGGCACGCGCCACCGAGGTGACCGACTTGTGGTTCCGTACGCCGGCGGACCTGGCTCTGTACCGGAGCACCGTAGAGGTGCTCCGTAGCGCGCTCGATACGGACGAACGACACCGCCTCCGCGCCGAGGGCCGACGACTCAGTCTCGACGAGGTGGTCTCGCTGGTCACATCCTGAACTTGATCAGCCACCGCCGACGCACCCGCCTCGTTGATCCGACGCCGGACGAGCACTAACCGACTCTCGGGCTGGCAGGTCACACGCTGCCGCCTCTGGGTCTCGTTGTTTCCGTACTCAGCACGGATGCGCCGAAGAGTGCCTCCTTCCACAATGGGGTGCACCCGAGGCAAGGAGGAATTGTGGCGGTGGGTGTGGTTCGCGAGCTTGAGGGGGCGCTCGGCGGTGCTGTGATCAGCCCTGATGACGCCGGTTACGACCGGGCGCGGGCGGTCTGGAACGGAGCCATTGATCGACGGCCGGCCGCCATTGTGCGATGTCAGAGCGCCGCCGATGTCGCAGCTGTTATCCGGTTCGCCCGCGGTCACAGCCTGCCCGTCACGGTGCGAGGAGGCGGTCACGCTGTCGCGGGTCATGCCGTCCACGACGGCGCGATCCTGATCGACTTGTCAGAGTTGCGCGAGGTCCGGGTCGACAGAGACAGCCGTCTGGCGTTGGTCCACGGCGGAGCGCTCAACAGCGACCTGGATCTTGCAACCGCCGCACACGGGCTTGCGACTACCGGCGGAATCGTGAGCCACACCGGGATCGGCGGACTAACCCTGGGCGGGGGCATCGGCCACCTGATGCGCAAGTGCGGGCTTTCGATCGACAACCTGCGATCGGCGGAGGTGGTCACCGCCGACGCCGAGATCGTCACCGCGAGCGCGGACGAGAACACCGACCTCTTCTGGGCGCTGCGCGGCGGCGGCGGCAACTTCGGCGTCGTGACTACCTTCGAGATGGGGCTACACCCGGTCGGGCCTGAGATCCATGCCGGCATGATGGTGTGGCCGATGACTGAAGCGCCCGCGGTGCTTCGCGCGATGCGCGACTTCATCGCCGATGCCCCCGACGAGGTCGGGTTGTTGGCCAATCTCCGTCTCGCGCCGCCTCTGCCTGTGATTCCCAGCGAGCTTCATGGCACGCCGATTGTCGCGTTGGTCGCGACCTACGCCGGATCCGCCGCCGAAGGGGCGGCAGCGTACCGGCCGTTGTGGGAATCGCTGTCAGCTCCGGTACTCGACACGCTCGGAACAACTCGCTACGCCGACCACCAGAGGATCTTCGACGGTGCGGTGCCGCACGGGAATCACTACTACTGGCGTTCGCATCGTCTTGGCCCACTCGACGACTGGGCCATCGGCGTGATCGTCGACCATGGGTCCTCTATCACCTCGCCCCTTTCGACGATCCCCGTGTTCTGCTTCGGCGGCGCGGTCGGTCGCGTCGATGCGGACGCCACGGCGTTTCCACACCGCCACGCCGTGCATGACATCAACATCGCGGCGTCCTGGCTTCCGGAGGACCCGGAGCCACAGCGTCACCTGGATTGGGTGAGGTCGTTCCATCAGTCGCTGGAGCCGGCCAGCCTCGGCGTCTATGTCAACTTCACGAGCGACGACGTCGTTTCGTCCGGACAGCGCGCCTATTCCTCGGCCCAATGGGACCGCCTGACCGCGGTGAAGGCACGTTTCGACCCAGACAACCTGTTCTCGGCCAATGCGAACATCCCGCCAGCGCCGTGAAGGCCCAGGAGTAGGGGCGGAGGAGCAGCGCAGTGGGAGGTCGCCTTCCGACCGGAGTTGTCACCTTCGTCATGAGCGACATCGAGAGCTCGACCCGTCTCTGGGACCTTGAGCCGCGAGCGATGTCGGTTGCAGTGCGCGATCACGCCGAGATCATCGAAGGCGTCGTCCGCTCCAACGAAGGCCACCTGGTCAAGGAGCGAGGCGAGGGCGACTCCACCTTCTCGGTCTTCGCGCGGACGAGCGACGCGGTCCGCGCCGGTTATGAAGTCCAGCTCAAGATGGCCGAGCATCGGTGGGCGACAAGTGTCCCGGTCCGGCTGCGGATCGCCATCCATACCGGTGAAGCGGTAGAGGCGGATGGTGACTATCTCGGTACGGCACTCAACCGCACGGCGAGGCTACGTAGCATCGCCGAGCCGGGCGAGACCATCCTGAGCGCAGCCTGCGCCGCCGTCGTCGCGGACAATCTGCCCTACGGCACCGAACTTCGAAGTCTCGGTGCGGCTCGGCTGCGCGGCCTCAAGCGGGACGAAGACGTCTTCGCGCTCGCCGGCGGCGGGCTCATGGATCCGTCGCGGAGAAGGCGAGGAGCCGCTCCTGCGACTCTCCTGGACGAGCGGGGCGTGACCCGCCGCGAACGCGATGTCTTCGATGCGATCGGGGATCGCCTGACGAACGCGGAGATCGCCGAGCGCTTCTCGGTGTCGGAACGGACCATCGAGAGCCACGTCTCGTCCCTCCTCCGCAAGCTCGAGGTCCGCAACCGGCTGGAGCTGTCGGATCTCGCCAAGGAGATCGTCTCGTCGCGGACCGCGGCGGAACTCCCGCCAATGCTCGCCATGGCGGCGCAACGCTCGGGGTGCTTGGGACGCGGCCCGCAGCGACTGCAGCTGCTCGATCTCTGGCGTCAAGCCGTAGGCGGCCAGACGACACTCGCGGTCATCACCGGCGAAGCGGGCATCGGCAAGTCGCGCCTCGTCGCTGACCTTGCCGTGCAGGTGCACGACCTCGGCGGGCTCGTGCTTCTCGGCAGCTCGACCGACGGGGGCGGACCGCCATTCCAGCCGTTTGTGGAAGCGCTCAGCCCGCCGATCGCCTTGAGCTCGGAGCACCAGCTGCGCCATGACCTCGGGCGATCGGCTCATGACCTGGCTTGGATCGTTCCCGAGATACGCACGCGGCTCGACGTCCACGCCGGTGCCACCACACGTGTCGACGATGCACAAGCGATCCCAGCCGCGATCCACAACTACCTCCAGCGAATGGCACAGCGGCATCCGACCTTGGTCGTTCTCGAAGACATGCACTGGGCGAGCCGCTCCACCCGGGACGTGGTGGTACAGATCGCCCGCCGCATAGGCACCGCGCCCCTCTGTGTCGTCTGCACCAGCCGAGACACCGCCCCGGACCTCGACGAGGCCCTGACGGCATGGTTCGCCGGGCTGGAACGACTCCCGGGCGTCACGTGGGTGCCGTTGGCCGGGCTCGATCGGCAAGCCATCACCGCCGTATTGGACGAGCTCGGACACGATGCCGACCCCGCGGCTGCCTTGCGAAGTACGAGCGGCAACCCGCTGTTGCTGCGCGAGTTTGCGCAGGCCGGCGTCGACGGGGCCACGCTTCAGGACTTCGTGGCCGACCGTCGGGGTCGACTCGGCGACGAGGACCTTGCCGTGGTCGACACGGCCGCAGTGATCGGCGAGTCGTTCGCACTCGACGTCCTGGCACGGGCGATGGGCTGGGACGCAGGCGAAGTCATCGGCTCCCTCGAGCGGTGTCGGGCTGCGGGTCTGGTCGAGCCGGTCACGACAACGCGATACGTCTTCTTGCACGCCCTGGTTCGCGACGCGTGCTACCACACGGTCTCGATGAGCCGCCGGCTTCAGGTCCACGCCCAGATCGCCGCCGCACTGGCGGGTCAGGCGAGTGAACCAGCTGTCCTGCCCCAACTAGCGCGCCACGCGGCCCTCGCCGTCCCGCTCACCGATGCCGACCAAGCTGTCGAGCTCTCTCGCCAAGCAGGCGAACAAGCACTCCTGGTCGGCGACCTCACAGAAGCCGGCGACCACTTCGACCGAGCGCTCGACATTGTCGACCTGACCCGAGATCCCGCCGCCCTGCGGCTCCCGCTGTCGATCCGCCTCGGTGAGGCCCTAGCCCTCCCGGACAAACCCCGAGGCCTCCGAGTTCTCCGGGAAGCCGCCAGGTTGGCACGACGCGCCGCCGACGCGGAGTCGTTCGCAGACGCCGTCTGTTCCATGACGACATGGGGAGGATCGATATCGCCTGGCCAGCGAGACGAGATGTTCATCTCGCTTGCGGAGGAAGCGCTGGAGCTCCTCCCGGAATCCTCACTGCTCTGGCGTGCGCGGGTGACCGCACTCCTGGGCGCGCATCTCGCCCTAAGTGACGAGCACGAACGCGGACGCGATCTCGCACGGACTGCGGTCGAGTTGGCCCGAGCAGCCGGTGATACGGAGACATTCGTCCGAGCGGTGCTCTCGCTCCGATACACGCTGAACGACTATGACCATCAGGAGCGGCGCAGACTCAACCTCGAAGCACTGGAAGTGGCGAGCCGAGCAGGACTCGATGGCCTCGCCGAGCTCTGCGCCGCCGGGCTGGCACAGCAAGCCCACGCCGATGGGGACCTCGAAGAGTCACGGCGCTGGTACCGGCGGGGCCGCGAACTGACCGAAGCGAACAGCGTCGGGATCGTCTTGTGGAGCACCATCGAAGCCTTCCTCGCCGGCGACCTCGACGGCGCGGAAGAACTCAACCAACAGACACTGACCGCGCTCCCGCCCGACCTCGCTCCTCTCTATGTCGGGAGCATGACCGTCGTCATCAGCCTCATGCGGGGTGCCAGTCGCCCCGAGCTACTCGAGCCCTTCGTCGAACTGGACAGCTTCGTCGGCGCGAACAGCCGCGTGTGGCTTGCCTTGGGTCGACTCGCTGATGGCGAGACGGCCGCCGCCGCCGAAATGCTCGAAGCCGAACTCACCCGAGGTCTCGCGGCAAGCACACAACTACTCGGCGCAAGCGTCATCCTCGCTGGGTGGGCGGAGGTCGCGGCTGCAACCAGCAACCCGACCGCAGCGGCCGAGCTAAAGCGCTACCTCGACCCGCTCGCCGGCAGACTCGCCGACAACGGCCCGACCACATGGGGCTCCGTCGACTACAGCCGCTCACTACTCGCACTCACCCTCGGCGAACACGACAAAGCGGTTCTCCTCGCGACAGAGGCCGCTTCCGCGAGCCGGCGCCGTCGCACACCCATCTTCCTCGGCCGCGAGCTCGTCGCACTCGCGGCAGCCCAAGTGGCTTCCGGGGCGACACCCAGCCAGGTCGCACCCATCCTCGAAGTAGCGCTCGAGATCGCACGCACAACGGGCGCCGCCGTGATAACCCACGACGCCAAACGCTGGGGAATCGCAGAGGAAGCCGACACCGACCCGAAGAAGACGCGGCCCTGACCAGAGGGCACTCCTGCCTCCGCCGTCAAGGGGCACGGAACGGTTCCAGGACGCTGAAGCCGCACAGATCGCGTGCCACCGATCACCAGGTGTCGGGCGGCTTGATGCGCAGGAGAACGGCAGCGCGTCTTCAACGTGGTTCTGTTCGTTTCGGAGAGCAAATCGAGCGCCGAATCCTGCGTGCCGCATTGTTCTCGGAAGGAGTCATCCGTCGTCTGCCACGCCTCTGGGATCGTGCGGTTCAACCCGCGATCGATCGCGGTCATGTAGGGGAGGGCCATCTCGAGGAAGACCCCGTTACGTTTATGCATGAAGGCTTCGGACGCCGCCCGCTGTGGTCGACGTCGCCAAACGCCCTCCTTCGTGTTGCCACCGACCTGGCGGGAACGTTGGCGCAGAACCTCGCTGAGCAGGTTTCTGCGCCAACGTTCGGCCTCAGCCCAGCTTCGCCTTGGCGTGCTCGCTGAAGGAGCGCATGGGCCAGAGCGGGCCGACCTCGATGAAGACGGCGCCTTCGTCGGTGTGGCCCGTGTGGCCGGCGGGCCAGTAGTAGGCCTCGCCTGCCCGGGTGACCTCCGTGGAGCCGTCGGCGTGGTCCAAGTGGATCGACCCTTCGAGCACCACGCCCCAGTGCGGACTCGGGCAGCGGTCGTTGGACAGCCCCTCGAGCACCGGTCCCATGTCGGCACCGGCGGGGAGGCGTGCATAGCGCACCGCCATCTCGCCCCACTCCACATAGCGGGTGATCAGCTCGCCGTTCTTGATCTCGATCGGCAGGTCGTCGAGCGCACCGTTCATCGTGTTCCCCATCCCTTCGGTTGTCCATCGAGTGCCCCGTCCGGGCCCTCACCTCGAAGGCGGAACAATTCGTGTTACCGGGGGAAGGATTGTCCTCGCAGCATGGACGGCGGCTGCCGGTACCCTGAGGGGCCGAGCGAGCGGAGATGTGATGGACGTGCCGGAACACTTGGACACCGGCCTCAGCAAGCGGGCGGCCGGCGCCGTGGCGCGTGGCGACTGGACGGCCGCCCTCGACTATCTCGAGTGCGCGCCGCCCGAACTAGAGCGGTCGAACGAGGAGCTCGACCTGCTCGCCCAAGCGGCCTACGGAGCAGGCAAGCTCGAGCTGGCGTTGACGTCGCTGGAGAAGCTCCATGTCCGGCACGCCGCCGCGGGCAGACGCCTCGAGGCCGCCGACGCCGCGACGAGGATCGCCATCTACCTGATGATGGACACCGGTCTCATGGCGCCTGTGCGGGGGTGGTTGAACAGGGCCGAGCGGCTCCTCGAAGGCGGCCCGGAGAGCGGCGTCCACGCCTGGCTGGCGATGGTGCACACCTACGAGCGGGTGATGTCAGGCGACATGGACGCGGCCCGTCCCTGGGCTGAGCGAGCCATCGACCTCGGTTCCCGCCACGGGGCTCCCGCTCCCGCGGCCATCGGCAGGGTTGCCGCCGCGCGCCTTGTGATCTTCGACGGTCGGGTGGACGAGGGACTGCGCATGCTCGACGAAGCCGCGGTGGCGACGGTGTCGGGTGAGCTCGACGCACTGAGCGTCGGCATCGTCTACTGCGAGCTCATCTGTGCGATGCAGGGCCTTGCCCAGTACGACAGGGCCGAGGAGTGGACAGAGGCCATGGAGCGCTGGCGCCACGGAGAGGCTTTCGGCGGCATCAACGGTCGCTGCCGCGTGCACCGTGCGGAGATCCTGCGTCTGAAGGGCTCGTGCGACGAGGCGGAAGAGGAGGCGCTCCACGCCTGTGCCGAGCTGCGCCCGTGGATGCGACGCGAGTTCGGCTGGCCCTTGACCGAGCTCGGCGTCATCCGCCTCCGGAAGGGTGACCTTGCTGGTGCGGAGGAGGCGTTCCGCGCGGCTCACGAGCATGGTTGGGACCCGCAGCCGGGGTTGGCCCTGCTCCACCTCGAGAAGGGCGACGTCGCCGGGGCCTCCGCGCTGATCCGGAGCGCGCTCGATCACCCGCTGAACGTGCCGTCGAAGGAGCGTCCGCCTCACGTGGCGCTCAGAAGGGCGCCGCTGCTCGAAGCGCAGGCCGAGATCGCGGTGGCGGAGGACGACCTGGCGACGGCACGGCAGGCCGCGCTGGAGCTGGCCGACATCGCCGCCACCTTCAAGAGCGCCGCCCTGGCGGCGAGCGCCTCCTTGGCGCACGGGCGCGTCGCGCTCGCCGCGCACGACGCCGTCACCGCGGTCGCCGCCTGCGAGCAGGCGGTCGCAGCATGGAGCGACGTCGGGGCGCCGTACGAGACAGCGGTCGCTCGGCTCCAGCTGGCTGCCGCCCACGATGCCGCCGGCAATGCCGACCGCGCCGCGCTCGAACGGCGCGCTGCCCGCGCGACATTCGAGCGGATCGGTGCCGTCCGCAGAGCGGCACTGTCTGAAGACGGAGCGCGGACTGCACAGCAGCCCGACCATGCACCGTCGCCGCCGGCCACCAGCGTCTTCCGCCTCGAAGGTGACACCCGCACCGTCGTGTTCGACGGCCACGCCGTCCTCCTCCGCGACCTGAAGGGGATGCGGTATCTCGCCCGGTTGCTCGCGAGTCCCGGCCGCGAGTTCCACGTGCTCGACATCGTGGCGACTGAGCAAGGCAACGGCGTCGTGGTCGACAGCGACGCAGGGATTGCCCTCGACACAGAGGCCAAGGCGGCGTACCGCCGCCGCCTCGTCGAGATCGAAGAGGACCTCGACGAAGCGGCACGCACCGGTGACGCCGAGCGGGCCGCGCTCGCAGAGGCTGACCGCGACTACCTCGTGCGCGAGCTGTCCCGTGCCTTCGGGCTCGGTGGGCGAGGCCGGGAAGAAGGGTCGACCTCGGAGCGGGCGCGTGCGAGCGTCACCCGGGCGCTGCGCTACGCCCTCGTTCGGGTCGCCGACCACCACCCAGCCCTCGCCGCCCACCTTGAGCAGTCCGTGCGCACCGGGACCTACTGCGCCTACGTGCCCGACCCCGGTCTCGCGATCAGCTGGGAGACCTGAGCGGACGGCAGCTGCTGCGGAGGTCATGGACAACCAGTGGCCTCTATCTCTGTCTTCGCCCGGAGTGGTGCCGAATTGGCTAAGAGCGCGCGACGCGACGAGCGTACGGTCGCCTGATGAACAGCAGTCTGCGACCTCGCGAAGCCAAAGGGACCCGTTGCTCCGACTTTCGCCTTGTTGACGAGGCCGAATCCGGCGCGGCCGGGGTCTGAACAACCGATCGACAACACACGGCGTGGGGCTGGCTGTGAAGGTAAGGCGGAATGCGTCGCGGCTACTGTCGCAGCGGGCGAGAGTCTCTTGCCTCGGCGGAGTCGGCGCTTGGCACCGGGTCGCGCAGCGCACGGATCACCTTGGGGGATGGCGATGACACCTAGCCGAGACGTGTACGTGAGTGATGAGATCGAGGTCGGTCGGCGAGACCCGCTCGGCGTCCGAGACAGGGTCAATCAGCTCCGTAGCCAAGGGCACGCCGTGGTCACTGATTCGAACCGGACGATGCTCCATTTCCTGACAGCCGAGGATGCCGAGTCGCTCTTGACGTCTCGTGACTTCGGGGCGGCAGTTGCCCTGGCAGTGCTCGCGACCTCAGGAGTGACCGAGGGGCCTCTACACGAACTGTGGTCCGACCTGATGTTCGGGAAGGACGGTGAGGAGCATCAGCGAATCCGTCGGGCCGTCTCGTCGCGGTTCACGCCCAGAGCCATCGAGTCCATCCGCCCCGACGTCGAGCGCTTCTCCGAAGACCTGCTATCGAAGTGCGGTACCAGCGAAGAGACGGATCTGTGGCTCGCCTACGCCGTACCACTGCCAGCGCGCGCCGCGTGCGCACTGGTTGGCTTTCCTGACGACGACGCAACCGAGGTTGCGGCTCTTGCGCTGCGGGTTGTCCGCGCGTTCGGTTTGATGGCCCAGGATGCTGTCGCGGACACGACTGAGGCCGCAGCAGAGCTCGTGACCTACGTCCAAGAGCTCATCGATTCCGACCGCGTGATCGAGGGCAGCATTCTGGATGGGCTGCTCGCCGACGCCGAGCACGGTCTGACCGGATCCGAGACCAAGGCGCTCGCCGCCAACCTCGTCTTCGGCGGTCTCGACGCGACCGCCAAGGCGATCACGTCCGGTCTCCTCCTCCTCCTGCTCGATCATCCAGACGCGTGGCAGGCACTCACCTCTGACCCTGTTGCAGTTGCCGTGACCGCAGCGGCAGAGACGTTGCGGTTCTTCCCGCCCGTCGCCAATGTGGCGAGGCTGGCGACGCAGGATGGCGAGTGCGGTGGTACACCAGTTCCGGCGTTCACGCTGGCGGCGGCCAACCTGGACGCGGTCTGCCGCGATCCCGAGCTGTTCGACCGACCTGACGAATTCGACCCGCACCGCCAGATCGGTCGCCAGTACGCCTTCGGCGCGGGCCAGCACTACTGCCTCGGCGCAAACCTCGCGAAGCTCGTCCTCGAGGTCGCCTTCCGCGATCTCGCAGCGAGGTACCCCCGGATGACGCTTGCCGCCGATTCCAGCGAGCTTCCATGGACCGCGGACCCGTTCCGCGGTCCCGTATCGATGCCGGTGGTGCTCGAACCGAGCGCGTAACCGGCGTGCCGCCGCCGGGACGGCGGACGGTGCACCGAGGGAAGACCTGAGCCGCTCGGCAAGGCGAGGCCGTCGCTGAAGCTCTCCGCCTTCCGTGGCCACCAACAGATAGCAGGAGGTGCTAGCATATTCCGCTATGACGACGACGCGCACGACGTTCACACTGGACGACTCGCTCGTGGAGCAAGCGCGTCGCCTCGGCGTGAACATCTCGGCCGCGGCCCGTGAGGGTGTCGCGGCCGCGGTCCGAGCTGCCCTGGCGCAGGCCGACCGGGACGCCTACCAGACCAGGCCCGAGAAGATCGATGAGTTCTGGTCGGAGGCCGAGACCTGGGGCGACGCGTGAATCGTGGTGAGGTCTGGCTCGCCGAGATCGGTCGCAAGAGGCGCCCAGTGCTCGTCCTGACCCGCACCGAGGTGCTCGGCGTCCGCGCACTGGTCACGGTCGCGGAGATCTCCACGTCGGCACGCGGCCTCGCCGCTGAGGTGGACATCGATCACGTCCATGTGGGCCTCGAGCGTGAGTCCGTCATCAACTGCGACGGCCTTCACACAGTCGCTCAGGCGATCCTGACCACCCGAGTCGGCGAGGTCGACCGCGCCACGCTGGAGCGGGTCTGCTCAGCGGTGAGCTACGCCCTCGGCTGCTGACCTCCAGCCAGCGAGTTGGGAAGCTCAGGCGGCGCAGGCAGGCGGGGAACAGGCGGCTCGGCTCAGACGCGGGCGGTGGTCGCGGCCAGGACGGTGTCGCGAGCCCAGCCGTAGTCTGCCTTGCCGTTGGGGGCGCGGCTGAGTTCGTCGACGAGGACGAACTGCTTGGGGATCTTGTAGCCGCTGAGGCGGGTCCGGAGGTGCGCGCGGAGCTCGTCGGAGGCGGGTCGCCGGCCATCGGCGCGGATGCTCGCGACCGCGACGACCCGTTGACCGAAGCGGTCGTCGGGGACGCCGACGACGTAGCAGTCGTCGACGGCGGCGTGCTGCTTGACCGCCTCCTCGACCTCTTCGGGGTAGACCTTTTCGCCGCCGGTGTTGATGCAGTTGGAGCCTCGACCGTGCAGGGTGATGGAGCCGTCGGCTTCGCGGGTCGCCCAGTCGCCGGTGATGACGTACCAATTCCCTTCTATCTCCCGGAAGGTCCGGGACGTCTTCTCGGGGTCCTTGAAGTAGCCCCGGGCCGGGGTGGGGCTGGCCAGCAGCCCCGGGCGGCCGGGTTCGGTGATGATCTCGGTGCCGTCCTCGGTAACGAGCAGTGTGGTCGGTGCGACCTCGAAGCTGGCCGTCGAGGCCGCTCCGCTACCAGCGCGGCTCTCCGTTCTTCCGTAGGCCCCGCCTTCGGTAGACCCGAGCGCGTCTACGAACAGGGCGTCGGGGAACAGCCTGGCCATGTCGTCCTTCATCTCGGCGCTCCACATCGCGCCGGCGGACACGATCCTCTCGACCGACGACAGATCGGGCAGGGTGCCTGTCGCCTGCCTGCTCTGAGCGGAGCGAAGGATCGGTCGTGCGAACGCGTCGCCCACGATCACCAGCCTGGTGAGCCGGACCCGTTCGACAGTGTCGAGCAGCTCGTCCGCGTCGAAGTGTCGGTTCTCTAGCAGGGCCACGGTTCCCCCCGTGAGGTGGACGGGAAACACGCCGCCCCACATGCCGGTGCCGTGCATCAGCGGACAACACGGGACCGTGATGTCTGGTCGGAGGTCGTGGAGGTACGCGGCGAACTCGGCCACGACGCCCAAGGAATCGGGGATCGGCACGGGGAGCTCCAGCCTGGCGAAAGTCCCGTACTGCCGCTGGATGAAGGCGTGATGCTGGTACATGACGCCCTTGGGCATGCCCGTGGTGCCGCCGGTGTAGAGCATGTACAGCGAATCGCCCGAGCGCTCGCGTCTCGGCTGCGGGTCGGTCGCGGCCACGAGCTCGGCAAAGCGCTCCACACCGGGCATCGGCGTTCCACCGTCGTCGACCTCGATCAGCACCAGCTCGGGGAAGCGGTCGCGGACCTGGGCCACCCGCTCGCCCAGCGACCTGTGGTACACCAGCACCCGGCTGTCGCTGTCGTCGAGCAGGTAGGCGAGCTCGTCTCCCACGTACCGGTAGTTGACGTTCACCGGAACGCACGAGTGCTTGAACGCGCCGTATTGGGCGATCAGGTACTCGGGACAGTTGTAGAGGTAGAGGGCCACCGCAGCACCCGGCCCGACCCCGGCCGCTTCGATCGCGGCTGCGAAGCGAGCTGCCAGGCCGTCGTATTGGTGATAGGTGATCTGCCGGTCACCGGCGATGACCGCCACGCTGTCTGGCAACGTGTCGGCCACTTGCTCCCACGCGCCGGCGAAGTGCAGGTCTGCCGTCTCGACGCTCATTCGGCCCTCTCTCTCATTGTGCGGCACGTCTCATCCCGGTCGCCCTAACCCGCTGGTCCGCGGCGTCAAGAGTCGCTGTTCGACAGGCGAGCGTCGACGGTTCGGAGGCGCTCGGCCATCTTTGCGGTGATCTTCTGGGAGACGGTCGGTAGCGCGTCGATCACGGAGTGGAACTCGGTGGCCGAGAAGGCGAAAACGCGCATCGGCGTGTCGGCGACGACGGACGCGGTCCGGGTGCCCTTATCGAACAGGGCGACCTCGCCGACGACCTCGCCGGGCCCGAGATGGGTGACCGTCACGCCGTCGATGATCACCGCGGCCTTGCCCTCCTCGATGACGAAGCACTCACGGGCGTGGTGGCCCTGGCTCATGAGCTCGTGACCGGTCTGGACCTGGACCTCGGTCGACAGCCGCGACAACGTGGCTAGCTCCTTGGGACGCAGTGCCCGGAACGGCTCGAGCTCATGCAGTCTGGCTTCCTTGGTGGTCGGCTTGGTGGCCATGGGGCTCCTCTTCTCGCATTGGTGACAAGACGAAGGATGCGGCAGTCTGGCTGTGATCACCAGGTCCGGTGAACGACTAGAACAGGTAATTTGACGGGTTCGGGTGATCTGATCAGCTCCGCGCCTCTCAGCCGGTGGCCCGGTCGCGGAGTGAGTCGAGGTCAAGGATCGTGACCTGGCGCCGGCCGGTCTCGATCCAGCCGAGGTTGCGCAGCTTGGATAGCGCTTTGCCGGTGGCCTCCAGCGAGCACCCGGCCCATCCCGCCAGCTCCTCCCGGGTGATCGCCAGCTTGACCTCGATCGCACCCTCGTCGCGCTCGGCGCCGAAACGCTCGGCCATCTCGGTGAGGCGGGCGGCGACGCGACGGACCGAGTCGAGGCTCGTGTACTCGAGGTCCCGCCGGCCTGCGTCGCGGATCCGGCCGGCGAGCGTCACCAGCAGAGTCGTCGTCGCCGACTGGCTCGACGCCAGGAACCCCCGGAAGTCGTCGGCCGCGACGAGCAGTGCCCGCACTGGCTCCACCGCGGTGGCGGTCGCCGATCGGCTGCCCCCATCGATTGCTGCGAGCTCGCCCAGCACTTCACCGGGTGCGCATATGGCCAGCACGTCCTCGCGTCCGTCGGGCGCGTGCGTCGTGACCTTCACGGTTCCCTCGAGGATCCCCACGACCCAGCCGACCGGGTCGCCCTCGTGGAACAGGTCGGCGCCCGCCGCGTAGCGGCGCTCGGTCGCCACCCGCTCGAGCTCGGCCCGGTCGCCAGGTGCGAGCCGATCGAGTAGACGTTCCGTCCTCTCCGCATCGGTCCCCATTCACGGGCGATCGTACGGGAGCGTGCCGCTGTCATGTCGGCT
>CAZWDB010000037.1:0-39518 GCA_964632885.1 uncultured Acidimicrobiales bacterium
TCGCAAGAGCCACCCGTAGCCGATGCCCACTTCGCGGTGGCGGGTCGTCACCCACAGGAAGAGCAGACCGCCGCCCGCCCACTGCAGCAGGACGGTGGCCGCCTCGAGCCCCATCACCCGTGAACTTGAGGCAATAACGCGCGAATTGCGTGCGTTGTTGCCTCAAGTTCGGTGTCAGAGGAGGCCAAGGACGGCGCCGCCATCGACGTTGAGGGCAGTCCCGGTGATGAAGCCCGCCTGGGCGGAACACAGGAACGCGACAACCCGTCCGAAGTCGGCAGGATCACCCATCGAGCCGGTTGTCACGGTGCCGCCGGCCAGTTGCTTCATGCGGTCGGTCGCGTGGCTCCCGGGACACGCGAGGTTGAGGGTGATTCCGTCTCGGAAGAGGTCGGCCGCGGCCGTCTTGGCCCAGGCCCACAGAGCAGTGCGAGCCGTGTTCGACAGCGCCAGGTTCGGGATCGGCTGCTTCACCGACACCGATGTGATGAGGCACACGCGACCCCATCCAGCCGTGCGCATATGGGGGATGGCCTCGCGGACCAGCCTTACCGACGCCTTGAGGTTGGCATCGAGCGCGGCGTCGAGGGCCGCGTCGTCCACATCGAGGGCGCGGCCCGGGGGCGGCCCACCGTTGTTCGCGACCAGGATGTCGAGTCCCCCGAAGCGGTCGACCGTCTCGAGCACCAGCCGGGCAGGCGTCGCAGCGTCGGTAACGTCGGCCCGCACGGCGTGGACCTCGCCGAGCTGGGCGAGATCCGCAGCGGCGTCGCCGAGGGACTCGGCGTTTCGGCCACAGATCACGACCCGACAGCCATCCTCGATCAGGGCGCGAGCCGACGCGTAGCCGAGGCCCTTCGACGACGCCGTCACCAGCGCTGTCTTGTCTCTGATGCCAAGGTCCACGTCAGCCCTCCACGACGGTAAGCGAATGATCAGCCTGGTTCAGCACATCGGGTCCGCCGTCGGTGGCGATCACGATGTCTTCGATCCTCACACCGAACTCACCCGGAAGGTAGATACCCGGTTCGATCGAAAAGGCATTGCCCGCTTCGAGCGGGATGTGGTTCCCTGCGACCAGGTAGGGGTCTTCGTGTCCCTCGAGGCCGATGCCGTGCCCGGTGCGGTGGATGAAGTGGGCGCCAAACCCGGCCTCGACGATCACCTGCCGTGCCGCGCGGTCGACGTCCTCGGCCGCGACACCCACCCGCGCCGTTTCGACGGCGCATGCGTGGGCCTCATGCACGACGCCATACACCTCTTGTAGTCGCGCCGTTGGCTCGCCCGCGACGACCGTACGGGTGATATCGGAGCAGTAGCCCGCGAGCGGACCTCCGAAGTCGCACATCACCGGATCGCCAGCACCGATGACGCGCGATCCGGGCGTGTGGTGCGGACTGGCGGAGTTGGGACCGGACGCGACGATGGCAAAGCTCACGCTGTCGTGACCAGCGGCTCGGAGCCGGGCACCGATCTCGGCCGACACATCGGCCTCCGTGCGGCCGGTGAGCCCTATGTCGCCTCCCATGAGCTGGGCGGCGACGTCGTCGGCGGCGTGGGCCGCTCGGCGCAGGGCGGCGATCTCGGCCTCGTCCTTCAGAGCCCGAAGCGGGGCGATCACGGTCGAGGCGGTCTGCCACGACGCGTCGGGCAACGCTTCCTGGAGCGCGAGCACGAAGCGGGCCCAGGTGCGGTCGCTGATCGCGACCGCCAGGCCACCACCGACCAGCCTGGCCACCGTCTGGAGAGGGTCGTCAGTCTCGCCCCATGGGCGCACCTCGAAGAGGTCGGGCCGCGGCTCGACCTTCGGAGCCTCGAGTTCGGGGACGAGAAGGACGGCATCGCTCTCGGGCCGGAGCACGAGCATGGTAAGTCGCTCGGATGCCTTGACGTTGTACCCCGTCAACCAGGCCAGCTCGGCCCCGGGAGACAGCAGCACGACCTCGACGCCGACCTCTCCCATGCGCGCGCGCACTCGCTCAACCCGGTCTCCGAACACCGGCCTAACCCTAACTTGAGGCAATAACGACGCGAATCCGTTCGTTATTGCCTCAAGTTGGCCGGCGCGGCGGCGGCGCGGGCGTGGTAGCTGGAGCGGGTGAGGGGCGACGACTGCACGTGGCTGAACCCCATGGCCTCCCCCACTACACGGAGGGTGTCGAACTCTTCCGGCGTCCACCATCGGGCTACCGGCAGGTGCGCCGCGGTGGGCCGGAGATATTGGCCGATCGTGACGATGTCGACGCCCACTGCCCGCAGGTCTCGCAGCGTCGCCGCAACCTCCGACTCGGTCTCCCCCATTCCGAGGATGATCCCGGACTTGGTGACCAGCCCGGCCGCCTTGGCCCGAGCCAGCACCGCGAGGCTTCTGGCATACGACGCCGACGGGCGCACGGCGCGTTGCAACCGGGCGACGGTTTCGATGTTGTGGTTCAGCACCTCGGGCCGGGCCGCGAATACCGTCTCGAGCGCCGCGGGATCGCCTTTGCAGTCGGGGATCAGTACCTCCACGGCAGTGTCGGGACAACGCCCGCGGATCGCCGCGATCGTTTCTGCGAACGCGGCGGCTCCGCCGTCGGGCATGTCGTCGCGGGCAACCGCGGTGACGACCGCGTGGGCCAGTCCCATCTGCTCAACCGCCGCGGCGACGTGCGAGGGCTCGTCCGGGTCGCACGGTGCCGGCCGGCGGGTGTCGACGAGACAGAACCCACACGCCCGGGTGCAGCGGTCGCCGTTGATCATGAACGTCGCCGTTCCGTCATTCCAGCACTCGAAGATGTTGGGACAACCGGCCTCTTCACACACCGTCACCAGATCGAGCGACCGCATCGTGCGCTTCAGGTCGCGGTAGGGCGCCCCCATGTCAGCCTTTACCCGCATCCACGCCGGCTTCAGCTCCACCGGGGCGGGCGAGACTCTGGAGTGGTTAGCCCCCGGAATCCGGGGGCTAACCACTCCAGAGTCGAAGTCGAGGCCGTCGCGGCCCCAGACGGCGGCGGCGCGGGCCACGATGGCATCGACGACGGTTGCCATCGAGGCGGTCACTCCTTCCGCCGCGAGCGAGGTGACTTCCTTGCCGGGGAGCCCGCACGGCACGATGCGGTCGAACCACTCCAGGTCGGGATCGACGTTGAGGGCGAAGCCGTGCATGCTCCGACCGCGCGAGACGCGGACGCCGACGGCACAGATCTTCCGCGGTGCCGGACCGTCGGGGTCGATCCAGACGCCGGGGTAGGAGTCGAGGCGGCCGGCGTTGCCGAGTCCCACGTCGGCCAGCGCGTCGATTAGAACCTGCTCGACCGTGTGCACGTAACGGGGGATGGCGTCGGAGCCGCCGGCTACCGGCACGATCGGATAGCCGACGAGCTGGCCCGGGCCGTGGTAGGTGACATCGCCGCCGCGGTTGGTCCTGACCAGGTCGGCGCCGAACTCGGCCGGATCTACGAGGACGTGCTCGTCGCGTCCGCGAAGCCCGAGGGTGAAGACGTGCTGGTGTTCGAGGAGCAGGAGGTACGGATCGTCGGCGTGCCGGAAGAGCGCCTGTTGGACTGCCTCCGCATCGCGGTAACGGACCCGCCCGAGCCACCGGGCCCGCAGAGTCACGCGAGCTCCTGGGCCCAGTCCCGGGTCTCGAGGATCTCCTTCACCTTGGCGAGGAAGGCCGAGGCATAGGCGCCGTCGTAGGCGCGGTGATCGAACGACAATCCCAGGTTCCCCATCGGATGAACCGCGACCGCCCACTCACCGTTGCCGAGATCGACAGCCGCGGGCCTCATCTTCACTCCTTCGGTCGCCAGAATCGCCACCTGCGGCTGGTTGATGATCGGAGCGGTGAGGAAGGTGCCGAACGGTCCCGCATTCGTGATCGTGAAGGTGCCGCCCGTGATGTCATCCGCGCTCAGCTTCTTCGACCGGGCCCGCCCGGCGAGCTCGGCGAACTCCCGCGCCAGAGCACGGAGACGCTTCCCGTCCGCATCGTGGACGACCGGCACGATGAGGCCTTCGAAGTCGAGGTCGACTGCGATGCCGAGATTCACGTAGCGGTGGACAATGAGCTCGTTCTCGCCCACCGACGCGTTTACATGCGGGAACTCGCGGATCGCGTCGACAAGGGCGCGGGCGATGAAGGGCAGGTAACTCAGACTCACGCCCTCTTCAGCCCGAAAGGCGTCCTTGGCCTGGTTACGCACCATGTCGACGTTGTGATAGTCGACCTCACCCACGACGAGTGTGTGGGCCGAAGTGGCGAGGGAGCGCACCATGTGCTCGGCGGTACGTCGCCGGATATTGGAAAACGGGATGACCTCGTCGCGCTCACCCGCAGGCGGGGCCGGAACCGGAGCCGCCCGCGGCGCCTGTCGCGGCGCGGGCTCGGCCTGCTTGGCCGGCGCGGCACCGTCGCCGCGGTCGTCCTGCGGTGTCGCGCCCTGCTTGTCGATGAAGTCGAGGACATCGTTCCGCGTGATCCGGCCGCCCGAGCCGGTACCCGTGATTCGGGCGGGGTCGAGGCCATGCTCGGAAAGCAGGCGGCGCACGACCGGTGAGAGCACCGGCCCCCCGTCACGCCCTGCGGCGGGACGCTCGCCCGCCGGCGCATCTGCCTCCGCTTGGGCCGGCGGAGCCGATGACGCGGCTGAGCCCGCTCCCACCGGCTGGCGCTCCGGTTCGGGCTCGGCCTCCTGAGGCGGGCGTTTCTCGGCCTTCTCTGATGGCTCCGCCTCCGGAGCCTCTTCGGGGGCATCCTCGGCGGGACTCTCCTCCGCGGTAGAAGCCTCTGCGCCACCCGGGGCCTCGGCGCTGATCACCGCCAGTTTCGTTCCGACTTCGACCGTGTCACCCTCGGAGACGACGATCTCGGCGAGGTAGCCGGACTCTGACGACGGAACCTCGGAGTCAACCTTGTCGGTCGACACCTCGTACAGGATCTCATCCTCTTCGATCCGGTCGCCCACCTTCTTCATCCACTTGGTGATCGTTCCCTCGGTAACGGTCTCACCGAGTTGCGGCATCGTGACATCGGCCATCAGCCGTGCAGCCCCCTCCCTGTGAGCGACATCGCCGACTCCCCGAAGAGCTCTGAGAGCGTCGGGTGCGGCTGGATGAATTGGGCAACCTCGTCGACGGACGCCTCCCAGTTGACGGCGAGATACGCCTGCCCGAGCTGTTCGGTGACCCAGGGCCCCACCATGTGGACGCCCAGGACCTGGCCGGCCCGCCCGTCACGGTCCTTCGCGGCGATCACCTTCACAAGGCCGTCGGTGTCACCGATGATCATCGCCCGCCCGTTGCCCGCGAACGGATGTTTGGTCGCGACCACCTCGAGTCCCGCTTCTCGAGCGGCGTCCTCCGACAGGCCGGCGAAGGCCACCTCGGGGTGGCTGTAGATGCACCAGGGCACCCGCCCGTAGTCGACGGGTACGACCGGCTCGCCGAGCATGTGCTTGATCGCGGCGATGCCTTCAGCGAAGCCGACGTGGGCGAGTTGGGGATGAATCGACTGTCCCGGCACCGAGATGAGGTCGCCGACCGCGTAGGTGCCCGACTCGGCTGTCAGGAGGTAGTCGTCTACCCGCACGAAGCCGCGCTCGTCGATCTCAACCGCGACATCCTCGCCCAGGAGACCATCCGAACAGGGCTGCCGGCCGACAGCCACGACGACGACCTCGACATCGACGTCGTCTCCCCCGTCGATGTGCACCGCGGTTCCGCCGCTCCGGGGCGTGTGGCCCTTCACGGACACCCCGGTGCGGACGTCGATGCCCCGCTTCTTGAACGACCGCACGACCACATCGGCGATGTCGGTGTCGCACCCCGGAAGGATCTTCGGCAGCGCCTCCAGCAAGGTCACCTGGACTCCGAGGTCGACCAGCGTGGACGCAAACTCACATCCGATGGCACCCGCCCCGATCACCGCGGCCGAAGCGGGGAGGCGGTCCCAGCTAAGAAACTCGTCGGACGAGACGACGGTGGTGCCGTCGATGTCGAAGCCGGGAATCGTCTTGGGCGCCGACCCGGACGCGAGGATGATGTGCTCGCCCTTGAGCTCGCTGCCGTCGTCGACCTTGACGGTGTGGTGACCGTGAAGCGATCCGGTTCCGTGGACCACGGTGATCTTCCGGCGCTTCATCAGACCGGAGAGGCCCTTGTGGAGCTGGTCTACCACCTTCTGCTTGCGGGCCTGACTGACAGAGAAGTCGATCGATGGTTCCCCCGCCTTGACGCCGAAGGCGTCGGCCGCGCCGACGTGCCGGAAGACCGAGGCAGTCTCGAGGAATTCCTTGGCCGGGATGCAGCCCCGGTGCAGACAGGTGCCGCCGACCTTGTCACGCTCTACGACCGCGACCTGCATGCCGGCGGCAGCTCCATAGAGGGCGGCCGCGTACCCGCCTGGTCCCCCACCGATCACGACGAGGTCGAACTGCTCGGCCGTAGGACCACCTCCTGAATGCGAATTCCGTCCCGCTGCAGACTACCCACGCCGCACTTGAGGCAATAGCGGTCGGAATTCGAGCGTTATTGCCTCAAGTTCGCAAGGCGAGGAGGAGTTGGACGGCGAAGGCGACGAGAATCGCCAGCCCGCACAGCAGAGCGGCGATCATGAGCTTCCGCGTGCTCACGTGGCGCCGTTGCCGGCCGCCCCATCGCCGGCCGCCCCATCGCCTGCCGAAACGTCGTCGGGCGCGGTGTCGACCCGGGAGCGACGGGCGCGCTTCATCTGGACGCGCTGGCCGAGCGGATGGTGGCACGCCACAAAGTGGTCGGGGCCGAGCTCGCGCATCTGCGGTTCTTCCCTCTCGCAGATCTCGTCCGCCCTCGGACAACGGGTGCGAAACACGCATCCCGATGGCGGGTTGATCGGTGACGGCAACTCGCCCGCGATCCCCGTGCCTGCGACGTTCGGCCGGGCCTCCGGATTCGGCACTGGGATCGACATGAGGAGGGCAGCCGAGTAGGGGTGCAGCGGCTTCTCGTACAGCTCATCCGACGGCGCGATCTCACACATCTTTCCGAGGTACATCACGGCAACGCGGTCGCTGATGTTCTTCACGACGGCGAGGTCGTGGGCGATGAAGATGACGGTGAGGCCATATCGGGCCTTCATGTCTTCGAGCAGGTTGAGGATCTGGGCCTGCACCGACACGTCGAGGGCCGACACCGGTTCGTCGCAGATCAGGACCTTGGGGTCGAGGACCAGCGACCGTGCGATGCAGATCCGCTGGCACTGGCCACCGGAGAACTGGTGGGGCCGGCGACCGGCGACGGCTACTGGGTCGAGGCCGACAGCGTCGAGGACTTCAGTGACGAGGGTCTCGGTGTCACGGTTGTGGGCGACGGCGTCGCCCCATATGGCGATCGACTCGGCCACGATGTCGCGGATCCGGCGGCGAGGGTTCAACGACGAGATCGGGTCCTGGAAGATCATCTGCAGCTGGGTCCGCGTGAGCCGCAGAGCCTTCCCGCTCAGCTTGGTCAAGTCCGCACCCTCGAGCTCCACCGAGCCCTCGGACGGCCGAGGAATCTGCATGATGGCGCGGCCGGTGGTCGACTTGCCGCACCCGGACTCGCCCACCAGGCCGAGCGTCTCACCCTCGGCGACGTCGAAGCTCACGTTGCTGACGGCATGAACCTTGTGGCCGCGCCCAGCCGGAAAGTTGACGCTCATGCCCTTGACCCGCAGAACGATGTCGTCTCGATCACGGAGCTGGGCTGTACCTGATCCGGCCACTACGCCGGCACCTCCTTCGTCAGCGTCAGACCGGCGGCGGTGACCCCCGCGCTGCGGTTTCGCCCGACGGCCTCCTCGCCCTCTGGCGTGTCGACCGGGTACCAGCACCGGTACTGGTGACCGTCCTTCTCGGCCTCGATGAGGGGCGGGTGCTCATCGAGACACTTCGGCTGGGCATAGATGCAGCGGGCAGAAAAACGACAGCCTTTCGGGACGTCGACGAGGTCGGGGGGCCGGCCGCTGATCGCGTGCAGCCGGGTGTGGCTGCGATATTCGATCCTCGGAATCGAACTCAGCAGCGCCTCTGTGTAGGGGTGGCGCTTCTCCGTGAAGAGCGTGTAGGTATCGGCCATCTCGACGATCTCGCCCGCGTACATGACCCCGATGTGGTCGGTGCGGCCCGCGACGACCCCGAGGTCGTGGGTGATCAGCATCATTCCCATGTAGCGCTCTCGCTGCTGCTTGTGCAGAAGGTCGAGGATCTGGGACTGGACCGTGACGTCGAGCGCGGTGGTGGGCTCATCCGCGATCAGCAGCTTGGGCCCGCACGCGAGGGCAATGGCGATCGTGACGCGCTGACGCATGCCACCGGACAGTTGGTGCGGGTATTCGCCGATCCGCCTCGCCGGCGCGGGAATACCGACCGAATCGAGGAGGGCGATGGCGGTCTGCTTGGCATCGTTGCGGCTGAGGTCGAGGTGGTGACGGAGCGACTCGGTTATCTGGGGTCCGATCTTCATGACCGGGTTCAGCGACGTCATCGGGTCCTGGAAGATCATCGCGATCTCCTCACCCCAGATGTCGCGCATTCGCCGGCGCGACAGTGTCCTCAGGTCGGTTCCCTCGAAGAAGACCTGGCCGCCCGCCGGGATCGCAGCACGCTTCGGCAGAATGTTCATCACCGAACGCGACAGCACCGTCTTGCCTGATCCCGACTCCCCCACGATGCCGATCGTCTGGCCACGGTCGAGCGTGAAGCTCACGCCGTCGACCGCTTTGACGATGCCGCGGGGCGAGTGGAAGTACGTCTTGAGGTCGACCACTTCCAGCAGTCGCTCGTCGGCGCCGTACTGAGGGACCCCGGTGGGCTGGTTGTCCGCGACAGAACTCACAGGTTCGACTCTCTCACGTCGAAGCGGCCTCGAAGCGTGTCGCCCACGAAGTTGAGCGACAGGACGGTGAAGAACATCACCGCGGACGGGATGAGCACGACATGGAGCGTCTCGAAGATGTGACGATTGCCCTCGGCGATCATGCCGCCCCAAGTGGCCTGGGGCAGTTCCACCGAGAGTCCGAGGAAGGCGAGGGCACCTTCAAGGACGATGACCAGACCCATCGCGATGAGGCCGTATGCCATCACGGGCAGCACGACGTTGGGCAGAATCTCCCTGAAGAGGATGCGGCCATTGCGGGCGCCCATCGCCTTCGCGGCGAGCACGAACTCGCGCTGCGCGACCGAAAGCGTGTTGGCACGCGCGATCCGCGTGTAGATCGGGATCGACAGCACGCCGACCGTCCCTGCGATCACCGGCAGGTTCTGGCCGAGAAACGCGACGAGGGCGAGAAGAATCACGAGGCCAGGGAAGGCGAGGATGATGTCGACGACCGCAACCACGAACTGTTCGGGCTTGCCGCGGAAGTAGCCGATCGTCATGCCGAGCGTGCCGCCGAGTGTCATGCCGATGCCGACAGCCGACAGGCTGATGATCACCGACACCCGGGCGCCGTGCACCAGCCGGGCGAGGGTATCGCGGCCCAAGCCATCAGCCCCGAGAACCCGGCCGGGCGTGAAGGGATCGGCGAGCTTCTGGCTCACGTCGATGCGGTTCGGGTCCTTGACCGGGAGGACGTCGGCGAAGAGGGCGCACACGAGCACGATGGCGAGCCACCCGAGGGCCAGCCAGAACATCACACCGGCACCCCGTTTCGGCGACGGCGCGGCCGCCGCGTGGTCGTCGCCGGGCTCCGGCTCCCGCTGATCTGCGATCCGTCCGCCGGCGCTCAGGGCAATCGCGTCGGCGGTCGGCGCGTCGCGGGCGGGGTCGTCAGGCGGAGGCGCGGCCATGACGGATCCTCGGGTCCAGAACGGCATACAGGATGTCGACGACGAAGTTGATCATGACGACGGAGACCCCGATGAGCAGGACGACGCCCTGCACGATGACGAAGTCTCGCTGGGTGATCGACTCGAACAGCAGGCGCCCAACGCCGGGCAGGGCGAAGAGGGTTTCGACGATTATCGAGCCGCTGACGATGAAGCCGATGTTGAGGCCGACGACGGTCATCAGAGAGAACGACGAGGGACGCAGGGCGTGACGGAGCAGGATCCGCCAGGTGGGCATGCCTTTGGCCCGCGCCATGGTCACGAAGTCCTCTTGCAGCGTGGCGATCATGTCGGAGCGCAACAGTCGCGTGTAGACGGCCAACTCGCCGATGCCAAGGGACAGCGCGGGCATGATCGCGGACTTGAGGTTCTGGATCGGGTCGGTGGTGAGCCTCGTCCAGCCCGTCGCTGGTAAGACCCCGAGCCTCACCGCGAGGATGATGATCAGAAAGATCGCCATCATGAAATTCGGAACTGAGAGCAGGCCGAAGGATCCTGCGGTGATGGCCTTGTCGAGACGGGTGCCGGACCGGTATGCCGACAACATCCCGAGTGGAATGGCGCCCACTACGGCGAAGGCGATCGCGAGCGCGCCGATCTCGAGGGTTACCGGCAGGCGCTCGACAACGGCCTGTACGACCTGCTGGTTCGTGCGGAAGGAACGGCCCAGGTCGCCCGAGAGCGCGTCGCCGAGCCAGCGGCCGTAGCGCTCGTGGACCGGGTCGTTGAGGCCGAGGCGCTCGTGGCAGGCCTCGAGTGGACCGGTCTGGGACCCTTCCGGTCCGAGGATGGTGATGCAGGGATCGCCGGGGAGGAGGCTCGTGAGCGAAAACGTGAGGAACGATACGACGAGCAGTGTGATGACGAGTACGACCAGTTTCCTGGCTAGCAGCCGCATCCACTCATCCCTGTCGGTCCGCTCCTCCCCGGAGCGAGATCCCTGTCCTTACCTTCTTGGTGCGGTTCCTATTCCTCGACCCAAACCTGGCCCCATGTCACGACGGCGCTTACCACGCCCTCGCCCTTGGTGCCGTCGGGGAACTTCCAACCATCGACGTTCTTCACCTTCGGCAGGTAGCCGACGGTCGTCGCCGTGCCACCCGTCCAGAGATTCGGGACGGCCTCGGTGAAGTGCATCATGATCTTCTCCACGGCTTCATACCTGGTGTCGAAGTCGGTCTCGGTGCGGAGCACCTCGAGGTTCTCGTCGACGATCGGATCGGTGTAGTTGGTGAAGTTGAGGTTCTGCGTGGCAGGGTCGCCGAAGGCGACGCTGAGGGTGGTGTAGGGGTCGTCCTGACCACCCATACGCCAGCAGTTGATCATGTAGTTGTCTTGGATGGCGTTCTGGATGTGGGCGGCCTGCTCGACCTGGTTGAGGTCGACCTCGACACCGACATCGCCCCACATCTGCTGGTAGGCCTGTGACAACTCGATCAAGCTGGGATCAGGTGGGCAGTTGAATTCCACGCTGATCGGGTCGCCGACCGCCTTGCCGTCGGAGCGCTCAGGATCGTTCACGTAGGCGTCGAGCAACTCCCTGGCCTTCTCGGGGTCACTGCCGGGCCAGGCCTCATTGACCTTCTCCGAGTACCACGGGCTGTCGGGGCTGAAGTACTGCGACTGTGGCGGCGTGATCCCGGTGCCTCCGAGAATGTCGACCAGCGCGGCCTGATCGAGAGACCATGCGAGACCCTGCCGGACACGCACGTCGTCGACCGGTGCCATGGCGGTGTTGAAGATGGAACCACCACCGTTGTTGCCGATGAACTCGCTGACCTCGATCTGACCCTGGTCGGCCGCTTGCTGTGCGTCCCGCACGTTGGCCTGGCGCAACGTGTGGAAGGCGTCGATGCCGCCTGAGAGCAGGTCCTGGAAGCGGGTGTTCTCGTCGGTGATGGGACGGAAGGTGATCTGGTCGAGGTACGGCAGCTGGTTCCCGTCCTCATCCTCCATCCAGTAGTTGGGGTTCTTCTTCACGACGAGTTGGCTGTCACGCTGCCAGCTGACGAAGGTGAACGGCCCGGTGCCGACGGGGTTGTCGCCGGCTCCTTCCGGATCGGCCTCGTGGGCGGTCGGCGAGAACGGCATGCCGATCGTGCCATCGAGGATGTCGGGGAACGCCGCGTTGGCTTCACCCAGGACGTACTTGAAGGTGAGCTCGTCGATGACTTCGAGCGAGTTGACCTGGAACGTGTCGAGGGTGCCCTTGGTGTTGCTGTCTTCGGCGCGGAGGAGGACATCGAAGTTGTACTTCATCGCCTCGGCGTTGAGAGGCGTTCCGTCGTGGAACTGAACGCCCTCGCGCAGCGTGACCGTCCACTCGGTGAGATCGTCGTTAGGTTCGATCGAAGAGGCGAGGAACGGATGGATGTCGCCGTCGTCGCCCCGTCGCACGAGGGGGTCGAACAACGAGAGCTGGATGATGGTTCCCGAGTTGGAACCGGCGTACTTGCCCGGCAGCCAGGTGTTGGTCTCGGCCTCGAGGCCCATGCTTACCGAACCCCCCATTACGGGGTCGCCCTGCTCCTCCTCGTCGTCACCTCCCGGCGCGGCGTCGTCGTCACCGCCGCCGCATGCGGCCGCAACGAGTGTGATGGCTGTCAGGAGGGCGAGGAACCGCAGGAGTGCCCACAACGGCTTCCGAGAGGAGGTGCTCACGTCTTCTCCCTATCGTTCGTGATCGGAGCATCGCGGCGGGTTGTCTCTGGTGACTGCAGTCACAGCCGCGTGGCCGACTCTATCTGGCTTCTCAGCACGCGCGGTGTCACAACCGACGGTCTCGGAGAACAAGACCCACGAGAACCGCGATCGCGACCCACGCGAATGCGTGCACATAGGAGAAATAGGTCGGCCATTCGAACCCTGCGGGGTAGTCGTAGCGCAACTGCTGGCCTGCGATGTACGCGCCTGCCAGGGCCAATGCGATGGCGGGAACAAAGCGGGCGATCGCCGCGCCTCGCGTCGTGCTCCCCACCGCGGTGAGGGCCATCGCCACGCCTGCGACCGGCAAGGTCGCCACCGCGGCCGTGAACACGCCCACCGCGCCGACGATCGCGGCGGCATGAAGAGGGAGAAGCGGGGAAGCCTCGCGCCAGCGGCCCCGGAGCTGAGGATGGGCAGGAACGCGGGACGCGCCACCACCGCGCGACCCGGCCACTATCGCGAGACACGCCAGGTTGGCGAACAGCGACGCCACCAGCGCGAACCACACCCAACGCTGGGGTGTCCACTCGAGCTGAACGGTTACCGGACCCGACGCGCGGGACGGGTCGATGAGCCAGCCGTTGGCGAAGCCGTCGATGAGGCGCGGCGAACCAAGTGAGCGACCATCGACAGTGGCACGCCAACCGTCGTTCCGGCTCTGGGCGAGAGTCAGCCAAAAGGGGCGATCGAAGGCGCCGACCGACACGTCATATGACGTGCGGGACGACGACACCACTTCGGCCGGAGGCCGGGCCACCTTGGTCTCCCGGGCGGGAGCAGGCGCGGGGCCTGGGCTGGCCGCCGGCGCGGTCAGGACGATCCGGTCGATGTCGATGCCCCCGCCGTCGCGGCCGATCGCAGTGCGTAGCTCGTGGCTTCCGGCTCCGAGCTCGACGCTGTTGGAGTCGCCACAGGCCTGGACAGACAGTCCGTCCGGCGCAGCCAGCACGCCGCGTACCTGCACCGGCACTGGTCGGCCGTCGACCGTCACGAGGTCGTCCCGACAGGCGGTCTCGACCACGTCGCGCAATTCGCCTCGCCGCACACCTTCGAGCCCGAGCTCGGCGATCCCGACCGGCAGGTCTATAGGACCCTCGCTGTAGTAGTCACGTACGGTCACCGGGCGCACCGCGTCGATTGTGAGGCGCAACCGCCGGGTCGTGAGGGGGTCGAAGGTGAGGCGCGCCGGCTGGGTTGCGCCTGGACGGCTCGAGCTCGCGACCGGTGGCACGTCGACAACCCGGGACGAGCCGTCGTCCCCGGAGATGGTGATGCGCGTCGGAACGGAGTGTCGCTCGTCCGCGACCAGGACCAGATTGAGCTCGTCCACGGTGCGCCGGTCGGGCAGATCGACCTCGACCCAGCGTCCCTCTTGAGGCCCAAGGCCCGGCACCCACGCGGTCGTGCGATCACCGTCGAGGGCAGAGGACGCGCGAGAGACGAGCGAGCCCGACAGACGGCCAGACGACCGGGCGACGAACTGGGCGCCACCCGAACGCGGGACACGCAGCATGCTGTCGACCGTCTCGTCGGGGGTCTGGTCGTTGACCCGGGCCGAGCCGGAGAGGACGAACCGCCGCGCGACCGGTAGTTCGAAGCGCCGGCGCATAGAGGGCTCCTCATCGGTCCGCACCGGTTCGGCGGGATTGGCGCGGAGCCTGGTCATGACGAGGTGGAGCGGCAGGCTCGCGGTCCGCTGACCCGCAACGTCGAGCAGTCGCGTCGGCATGCGGATCATCTCGTCGGCGCGCACCCCGTCGATCCCGATCTCCGCGATCCCGACACCACTGACGCCGTCGTAGCGTGGGCGGGGGCCGATGTTCGTCGCTTCGACCTCGAGCTCCACCGTGCCGAACGACTGCTCCGGGAAGGTGATCGTCTGGCCGGCGCGCGTACGGGAACTGTCGTCCAAGGTGACCCTGATGTCGTCGCCGCCGTCGAGCCGGACCGAGAGCTCGGTGATGAATCGGTTGCGTGGACCCGACAGCGGCTGGGTCAGTCGCAGGCGGTCGGTAGTCACTGGCGCCTGAAGCTCGACCAGCAGGCGCTCGCCTCGCACATCCGCGAAGGCACCCACCCTCCACGCCGTGAGGAGGTCGCCGTCGAGTGCGTTCACAGGGCGATCCTCCGCGGTATAGGAGACCGGGTTCCCGTATCGAGTGGCGCGTACTCCGCTGACTCCGCCTATCTCGGCGACCGTGCGAGAGCGGTCACCAGCGCGAGGGAATACTTCGAGCCGGTTGTCGCCGGGATCGACGCGAAGGGGAACGTGCTTCCCGGCCGGCTCGGTATAGCCAGTGTTCTCTCTGACCGTGCCCCACCGCCGCGCCCGTTTTCGGTTGGTGTCGGTGACCACCAGCTCGGCCGAACGGCCGAGCTCTCGCTCCAGTGCATCTGTACTCAGAGCCGCCTCGTAGAGAAGCGCGCGCCGGTCAAGCAGCCCGGCGGCGGCCGCGTCGACGATGCCTTCTCCGTCGCCTGCAACGATGAGCGGAGACTCTGCCGCGTGGGTACGCACGATGGACTGAGCGTCCTCGACCGGGAAAGCCGCGACGCGGGGCGGATGGGGCGTGTCGAGGGGAAGCCCGAGCTCGACCTCGTCGAGGAGCAGGAACTCGGGGCCGGCCCGATTCGGTGTCCGGCCCCCGAAGCCGGTGGGCTCACCGAGCCCTGGCGGCGGCGGCGACAGGAGCCGCCAGAGCGCCCGGGGCCTGGGGGTGCGGTACCGCTCGTACTGGAGGTCGGATCGCAGCACGACATCGCCCACGCCCATGAGATCGGCGACGGGCGCCAACGACTCCGGTTCGAATACGCCTTCCTGCAGGCGCCGGTCGAAGGCGTTCAACAGGTCAGCCCCGGGTGCCGAGCCGTACGGGATGAGCTCGCGTGCGACGTAGGGCCGATCCATCAGGTATGGCGTAATGGGGTCGACGGTGTTTCCCCAGCGATACGCGGCGAAGTCAGAACCAGGGATCTCGAGCACCCGCGTGCCCTCGCCTGTCTTGTCGAGATGATGCGCAGCCGCGGGCCAGTAGGCCGGCACCTCCTCTGGTCGCTGGAGGTGCGCTCCGATCGGCAGGTCGCCCGTCCACAGCGGAGGGAGTCCCGCGGCCGCGACCACCACGGCGGTCACGGAGGCGGCCAGTCCCGCCCGAGGGACACGCGCGGAGAGCGCCGTGGTGCCCGCGCCGAGCAGCATGGCCAGTCCGAGGTTCACGAGCGGAACGGCTCGGGGCGTGCTCCTCAACGCCAGGCCCACAGTCGACGTGGTCGCGAACGACTTCCAGACCTCACCCAGAGGAGAAGGGGCGTCGTAGGGATGGGCGCCCACCGCGATGACGAGTCCGACGACTACGAGGGTCACGAAGAAGCCTCGGTAGGCCCACCGCGTGAATCCCGCTGCCAGGAGCGCCGCGACCGGGATGGCGAAGCCGACGAGGATGAGGCCCGCGTTCTGGGTGTACGCGACTCCGGGCTCGATCCACGGCCCGAGCTTGTCGTTGCCGTAGAAGAACCAATAGCCGAGTCCGCGGAGGACCTCGGGTGCGAGTGAAGTACGAGCAACCGTCTCGACCGTCTCGGTGTAACGCAAGATCTCGATCCCGTAGCGCCCCTGGGCCCAAAGCCCACTGAGCCACCACAGCGACGCCGCGGTCGTGAGCGTTCCGACCCGCGCCACCACGCCGGCCGCCTGACGCCACGGGACCTCCCTGCGCGCTACCGCGAAGACGATCCACAGCGCCGGGCCCAGTCCGGCGAGGACGAGCGCGGTCGCGTTGACACCACCGACCAGCGTCACGACGAGCGCGAACAACGCGGGATGGCGCCACCCTCCACGCCGGAGCGCCCGGTCGACCAGGCCGATCATCCACGGCAGCGCGGCCCATGGCAGCAGAATCACCGAGATCCGCGCTGAGTAGTGCAGCACATAGGGCGAGAGCATGTACACCGACGCGGCGACGACCGGCCCCGTCCCCTGCCAGTCGAGAGTGCGGGCCAGGAACAACACGCCGGCTCCCGCCACAAAGAGGATCGATGCCAGCCAGATGCGCTGGGCCAGCCAGTCGGGTAGACCGAGTCGGTCGAGCAGCCAGTAGTAGGGACCGATCGGGAACAGGTAGCCGATGGTCTGGTGCGTGACCGTGCCGAGACCGACGTTCGGGTCCCACATGGTCAGCGCTCGACTGAGGACTTTGCCCGGATCAAGATATAGATAGGTCTTGGTGTCGGCGCTTACCCGCCCTGGTGACGCGGTGACGATCGGGATGTAGGCCGCCGCCGCCAAGGCGACGTGCACGGCGACCGCTCGGGCCGAGCGCCGGCGGCCGGAGGTCGCGAGCGTCACCGACGACGACGGCGGGCTTCAGCGGCGAGCGCGTCGAGCGCGCCTTTGGCGGTGGCATCCCAAGTGAAGGTACGAGCCCGCGCGAGGGCGCGTTCGCCCAAGTCCTTGCGCAGAACGTCGTCGCCGAGCACCCTGGCGATCTTCTGGGCGAGGTCCTGCGGATCGTTCGCGAGCAGCCCCGTCGACCCGTCGACGACCGCATCAGAGTGACCGCCGATCCGCGTCACGACCGCCGGAGTCGCACACGCGGCCGCCTCGGTGATCGTCATGCCCCAGCCTTCGCGCGCCGACGCGCTGGTGAGGAGCCACGCTCGCCGGAACAACTCAACTACCGCGTCCTCGCCGAGCCAACCCGGAAGCTTTATCCAGTCCTCGGCGCCGAACTCGCGGCGCCGGCGCTCGAGGGCGTTGCGCTCGTAACCCTCGCCCACGATTACGGCCTCCAGGTCCGGGTGCCGCTCGCGAACGTGGTGGAGCGCCTCGATCAACACGTCGTAGCGCTTCACCGGTACGAGCCGGCCGGCGGCGACAATGAGGGGATGCGGGGAGCGCTCGCCGCCCGGCGAGAAACGGGAGTGGACACCGGGAGCGAGCACGTCGACTCGTTCCGGGCGGAGACCAATCGCGGCAACGAGCTCGGCCTTCGATGACTCCGACAGCGTGATGACGCGTGATCGCCGGTAGAAGGGAGGCGCGAGGCGAGACTCGAGAAGCTCGCCCGCCCGCGCCAGCCGAGGGTTCTCCGGCATCACCATCCGCCACATCTCGGCGTGGAGATGGTGGACGAACACGACCCGAGGCCGGCCTCGTCCCCAGAGCGGCGAGAAGAACGGCATGCCGTTCCATATCTCGACGAGGCCGTCCCAAGCACCGTGGCGCTCGATCGCTTCACTGAGCGCGGCCCGCGGGAACACGAGGTAACGCCCGGCCCGCCGCACGACCCGGTAGCCGTCGCGCGCCATCAGAGGCGGATGGCCCTGCGCGTACGACGTGCGCATGGTCACGTCGATGCCGGCCGCGGCCCACCGCTTGGCGATCTCGGCAGCGTGAACTTCTGAGCCGCCGGCCTCCACGTCGTCGAGGTCACGCCACGCGACGATGTGGATGCGGCCGAGGCCGGCAGCGGCTGCAGTTGCCGCGAGTTCTTCGGCGGGGGTCACGAGCGCCCTATCGTACGCACCGGATGAAGCTCACTGGCGAGCGGCCCGTAGAAGGGCAGACACCCGACTCTCTGCTCGCACTGCATGCCGCGGGCTACCGAGAGGTCGCCGCCCGGCTGGGCGCGGGACGGTTCCTCGACGTGGGCTGCGGACTCGGCGACGGCACGAGCACGTTCATCGACGCTCGTCGCGAGGTCGTCGCGGTCGACTACGACCCTGCGACTGCTGTGGCCGCATCCGCGCGGCTCGGCGCGAACGGCGTCACCGTCGGCTGCATGGACGGAGCTCGCCTCGGCCTCCGGCCGGGGAGCTTCGACTGGGCGTGCTCGTCACATCTGATCGAGCACTTCGCTGACCCGGCTACCCACGTCGGCGAAGTCGCGAGCGTGCTGGGACCGAACGGCACCGCCTTCTTCATCACGCCCAACGCGCCCGCCGACTTCGAGAACCCGTTTCACATCAGTCTGTTCCTGCCCAACGAGCTGGCGGCCGTGCTCCGTGCCCACTTCGCCGCCGTCGAGGTGCTCGGCCTCGACGGGTCCCCGGAGGTGAAGGCCGACTTCGAGCACCGGCGCCGCACCGGCCGACGCCTGCTCGCGCTCGACGTCTTCGGTCTGCGCCACCGGCTCCCTCGCCGCTTCTACGTCGGGTTGCACAGTGTCGGGCGGCGGGTCGCCTACGCGCTGATGCGCGACCGCTGGTCGGGCGGCAGCACCGGTATCGACGCGGCCGACTTCTCCATCACGACGGCCATCGACGACGGCACACTCGTGCTCTTCGCTGTCGCCCACGGCCCGATCCCGCCGAACCAACCGAACTTGAGGCAATAACGATCGGTTTCCGATCGTTATTGCCTCAAGTTCGCTGGGATTCAGGCCGCGCAGGCGCCGGGCGGGTCGTTGTACCGAGAGTCGAGAGCCCAGTCACCGGAGCGCCACCCCGAATCCGAGGCGGCCAGTTCGTTGCCCTGGGCCAGTAGAGAGACGACGGCCGCGCCGAGGCGCGCCGCGCCGGCGGCACAGATGTGGCTCCCGTCGAGCTTGCGTACCCGCTCCGGAGCACCGTCGGGTCCAGGAAGGTAGTCGACGTAGCGGCCGCCTGGGCTCAGTACGGGTTCGGCATCGACATAGCCAACTTGGCCGGGCCAGCGAGCGGGGAGCTCTCGGAACGTCGCGTCCGCGGGCCGAGGCAGCGGTTCGTCGTCCCTCGTCACCGATGCCGGCATGCCGATCACAAGCACTTGCGCGCCGCTGGCAACCATCTGGGCGACCGCCTCGTCGACGAGCTCGGCGTAGGCAACCCGGCCGTGCTTCGCGATGTAGGGCGTGTCCCAGGCACCGAACATCAGAACGACCAGCTCCGCTTGGGAGTCATCGAGTCTCAGCTGCAACCGGGCAGACCAATCCGGCGTGCGCGTCAGCCCGAATCCCACCATCGCCCCTCCGTGGACTGTGACCTCGCCGGTCGCTTCGAGGGCCGCCGTGATTCCCGGCAGCGCATCGAACGCGACGCTGTCGCCGGTCATGAGCACTCGCAGCGGATCGGCGGCCGTGGCATGGCGCAGATCGAGAATGGGGTGGGTGTTCGAGGTGAGCGTCGCGGGTGCCGCTGCCGTGGGCGCTCCGAAGGCCGCGAGCGCCGCGGGCGGCGACGGTGCGGCCGACACCCACAGGAGGGCGGCGACCAGCCCCACCGCCGCAACAGGGGTGACGATGTGAGCGCGGGGCCATGTCAGCCCGCCGTTGCGGATGGGCATCTCGAGGAGGTGATACGAGGCGAGCGCTAGGGCAAAGGTCACCACGATGCGCGCCGCGAAAAGCGTGGCCGGCTCGAGTCCGGTACGCCCCGGTGACAACCACAGGAAGACAGGCCAGTGATAGAGGTAGAGGCCGTAGCTGATGCTGCCGACCGCGCGCAGCGGACCCACGGACAGAACGCGCCGCACCGGTCCCGGGCCGAGTGCCGCGCCGATCAGCACCACCGTCACGAGTGCGTATGCACCGAACCCCCCGCGGTATAGCCAGGCCGACTCATGGCCGACCACCGCCCAAGCCACCACCGTGGCCGCGATGGCGATCGCCCCGGCTGCACTCACAACGCCGCGCCTCCGCCCGGCCACCGGCAAGCCGCCCCGTCGCGCCACGCCCACCGCGAGCAAGGCGCCCAGGAGGATCTCAGCCGCCCGGGTGTCTGTGCCGTAGTACACGCGGTCGATTCCCCCGTCTGCCAGCAGCACGCTCGCGATCAACGACGCGCCGGCGAGCGCAGCGAGGGTGACCGCGAGCGCGGCGAGCGGACGCCGTCCCATCCACATAACCCCCGCGACCAGCAGCGGGAACACGAGATAGAACTGTTCCTCGATCGCGAGCGACCACATGTGCAGCAGTGGGCTCGGCGCCGCGAACAGGTCGCTGTAAGCCTGTCCGCTGAACACGAAGCGCCAGTTGGCCACGTAGCCGAGGGCTGCAAAACCATCGCCGCGGAGCCGCGCCAGTTGGTCGGCATCGCTGACGAACGCGCCGTAGAGCGCCGACAACGCCACCGCGGCGAAGACAGCGGGCAGCAGCCGGCGCATGCGCCGGGCCCAGAAGCGCCGGAGGTCGATCCGTCCGGTGGAGCGCCGTTCGAAGATGAGCAGACCGGTGATCAGAAAGCCAGACAGCGTGAAGAACGTCGACACGCCGAGGAATCCACCGCGGGCCCACGTGAAGCCCGAGTGGAACAGCAGGACCGCTACTACGGCCAGCCCGCGCAGTCCGTCGAGGGCCGGATAGTGGGGCATGCGCTGCGGCGCTGACGGAACCTCGACGGGCCGCGCCGGAGGCGCCTCCGGGAGTGCGGCCCGCGCGATCTCGACGACGAGGGCGCTGGTGCGCGACGCGACAGAAGTCGAGGTGGACATCTACTGCAGTATTCGGCTCCGCCGCCGGAGTTGTGACGGTTCCAGCGCGGAAGTCGCCCGGCCAGGAGCGTGAATTAGGACGCTGGCGTATCAAGTACGCAGACGCGAAGCGACCCTCGCCAGGTGACCGATGGTTGTGCCGGCCAGCACCGCGAGCGAGACGTCTGCGGCGACGCGGAACCTTTGGTTCCCGTAGGCGACGGCGCTCACCGCGATGATTAGGAGCGCGGTAGCTAACAAGGGCAGCAGTGTCACCCCCCGCGACCGAAGCAGCATGACTCCCGGAAGCGCCAGCAAGACGGCCGCGATGTGCGCCCCGTAGCCTGCCCAGTGCCAACGTCGGTGGCGGCTCTCGAATGTCTCCCACTCGACTTGACCCGCCGGGTCGAAAACGCCCCAGGTACGGAGCACCCGGATCCCAACAACACGTGGCACCTCACCCGCGTGGTCGGCCATGTAGTCGAGCCCCTCGTCGAAGTACGTGGCGTTGCGCTCGCCCTCGTTGCGCGCCGGGACGTCGATCTGGAAGACGCATTCGAGGCTCCAGAGACCGGTTGCCGGCCCGGCATATACGTCGTCGCAGTTGGCGCCGGCCAGCAAGGTTCCGGCGTTGCTCGATACGGGCACGAAGGCGTCGACCGCGATCGCGTTCCGAATTGTCCAGGGGGCGACCACGGCGACCGCGGCCGCGCCCGCGACTGCTATCCGTATCAAGCTCCGCCGGAGAGAGCCACGTAGATGGAGGAGCCCCCCCGGAACTACCAGAACAACGAGGAACCCGAGCGCCTCGGCCCGTACCAGTGCAGCCACCCCGACGAGCGCTCCGAGCGCGACCCATCGCGTCAGCCGCTCCGACTCGAGCGCGCGGTATGCGGCGAGCAGGATCGTCGCGACGGCGAGCACGTAGAGCGACTCGGACGCCAGACCGCCGTCGTTTTCGAAGAAGGCGGGGTGGAGCGCGACGACCATGCCCGCGGCGATCCCCGCGCCCGAACCGGCGAGGCGGCCGGCGAGAAGCCCGACGACTACCGCGGTTGCCGCGCCGACGGCGGCGAGGGCGAGCTTCTGGCCGGTCGGGCTGTCGATACCGACGAGGTCGAGGCCGGCGAGGAGCCCAGGGAACAGGGGTGGGAACTCGGCCGTCGGCACGTCGCCAGGAACACCGATCAAGCCGAATGGACGGACATAGCCGCGTCCCGACGCGAGGCGGTCACCGAGGAGGTGGTAGGTCTCGGCGTCGCCGCCGAGAGGAAGGTGGCGGCTGACGGTGAGGACAAACCCCACGCGTACTGCCATCGCAACCGCGGCGACAGCCACGAGTCCCGCCGCGAAGCGGCCGCGACGGGACTCCTCCGGACTAGCCGGCGCGGAGGACGGGGGCATCGCGACCGGTACCTCGCGTCGAGGTGTCGGTTCGCTCGTCCCGCTGCTCGTGGTACTCCTCCTCCACGTTGACCGCCCAGATGTCGTGATGGGCGCCGAGGATGTTCTCGACCGTCAGCATCGCCGTGTACATCGAGTGGTCCTGGTTGTTGTACTTGTGCATGCCGTTGCGCCCGACCGGGTGCACGTTCGGCGCCGCCTCCTCCAACCACCGGCGGATAGTCTCGACGTTTTCGCGGTACTTCTCGTCGTAGACGGGATACGCCTTGGGCATACGGACGACGTAGCCCCGCTCGACCTGGCCGGCTTCGATCAGTCCCAACTGAGCCAGCTCTTGGCCGCCGAGAGCGATGAGGTCATCGTCGTCCATAGCCCAGAGTCCGTCGCCTTCGAAAACGAAGTACTCGAGGCCGAGGCAGGTGCGACCTTCCTTCACGAGGTAGGGCGACCACGATCCGAAGTTCTGGATCCTCCCGAGCAGTACGTCGGGTGAGTGCACGTAGATCCAGTTGTCGGGGAAGCCGCATCGTTCCGGGACGACCAGGGCGACAGTGAGGAAGTCGCGGTAGCCCAAGTCGTCGGCCGCGGCGAGAACCTCCCGGGGCGCGGGCGGATCAACGGCGCGCACCAGTTGGGAGATAGGCATCGACGAGATGACCTCGGTGCACTTGTAGCTACGGGCTTCGCCGTCGAGCTTCGCCGTGACGGCAACCGCCCCGCCACCGTCGAGGCGGATAGTGGTGATGGGCGTGTTCATCAGCACCTCGACCCCCGTCGACTCGAGCACGTCGCGCGCCCGCTCCCACATCATGCCCGGGCCCAGGCGTGGATACTGGAACTCCTCGATGAGGCTCGTGATGTCCTTCTGGTTGTGCCGGGGCAAGAGTGAGTTCAACACCGCCTTGCCGAGCGAGAGGTTCTTGATGCGCTGGGCCGCCCAGTCGGCTTGGATCTCGGTGGCATCTACTCCCCACACCTTCTCGGTGTAGGTCTTGAAGAACTTGCGGTAGAGCCGCCAGCCAAATCGAGCCGCCACCCAGCCTTCGAACGAGCCCTGGTCGCGCGGCGGACGGACCCGCACCCAGAGGTACGAGAGAACGCACCGCAGTGCTTCCACCGGTCCGAGGTTGCCGAGCGCGTTGAACGCACGCAGCGGGTAGTCGTAGAACTTCCCGCCGTAGTAGATGCGGCTCATCCGCGGCCGCAGCAGGAAGTCCTCGTCCGGGAGAATCTCGTGCCAGAGCGCCTCGACCGCGCCGACCTTGGTGAAGAACCGGTGGCCACCGATGTCGAATCGCCAACCGTCACGCTCGACCGTTCTGCTGATGCCGCCCACCACATCGTCGGCTTCGAACACGCGAACCGGGATCCCGTGTTTCGTCAGCTGGTACGCCGCCGTGAGGCCGGCTGGCCCGGCACCCACCACGACCACGTCATGCTCACGGCCGTTGCCGGAGGAGTTCCCCGCCGTGGGAGTTCCGTCTCTGGATGTCATCGCGGCCGACCAGTGTTGCAGCCCTAGCGGGCCATCTCCGAATGGAGCCCGGCGAGCCGTAGGCTCCTCCCAGTGCGCACGTTGGTGGTGATCCCCACCTATCAAGAGGCAGGCTCGGTCGTCGACGCGCTGCGCCGGGTGCGGGCCGCGATGCCGGACGCGTCCGTCCTCGTCGTCGACGACTCCAGCCCGGACGGCACAGCTGCGATCGCGGAAGCGGCCGGACGTGAACTCGGATGCGTCGACGTCCTGCGCCGGCCGGCGGGCTCGGGTCTGGGAGCGGCCTACCGAAAGGGATTCACCTGGGGACTCGAGCACGGCTACGAAGCTCTCGTCGAGATGGACGCCGATCTGAGCCACGACCCGAGCGCACTGCCATCGATGCTCGCCGCCCTCACGGCAGGGGCCGACCTTGTCATCGGCTCGCGATACGTGCCCGGAGGATCGATACCCGACTGGTCGCGGTGGCGGAGGGCGCTCTCACGGTGGGGCAACCGCTATGCCGACGCGGTCCTGCGGCTGCGCGCCACCGATGCCACCTCAGGGTTCCGGATGTATCGCGGCACCGCGCTGAGCACAGTCGACTTCGCCGGGGGCCGCGCCAGCGGCTACGGGTTCCAGATAGAGATGGTGTACCGATTCCGGCGCGCCGGTCACCAGGTCGTCGAAGTGCCGATCAGCTTCACTGATCGCACCGAGGGGACCTCGAAGATGAACTGGCGCATCATCGTCGAAGCGCTCTTCCTCGTGACCTCATGGGGCCTCCGCGACCGCCTCCTCAGGGGACGTAGGCGCCCATGAAGGCGAGAAGCGAGTAGGCGATCAGTCCAGCCGTCGACAACGCGATGGCGACCCGCTCGGCCCATGCGGCGCGGGTCAGGGTTGCCAGCGCCATCACCAGCGGGAACGCGGATAACCCGTAGCGCTGCAGCGAGTCGAGGTTGCTCGCGCTGAGAGCGACGACCAGGACGGCCCCGGCGTACAGCCCGTATGCGAGGGGCCACCGCCGGAGGCAGACAATAAGGAGTGCTACGAGGCCAAGCGCCCACGGGAGGTGCAGGCCCGAGCCGATGAGGTGTCCGGCGACCAAGTCCCGCCCCGCTTCGAGAAGACGAGTGAACGGATCGACGAAGGCGCCGCGTCGAACCGCCTGTTCCTGCAACTGGAGAGGCCGCAAGGGGTCCCCGACGGTCACGCCGACATATGCGAGGTAGGTCGCCGTGCCCGCGACTGGTGCGAGCACAGCCGTGAGCCGAGGCCACCACTCCCCCGGCGGAACCGTGCGGAACCCCCGGACCGCCTCCACGAGCGCGGGCACCGCGAGCGCCAGCCCGACGGGACGGCTCAACGCGGCAAGGTACGCGGCCGCCGCCGCGGGCAGGAAGCGCTGACGGCGCAGGTAGAGGAAAGCGACGATGGACGCAACCAGCAGCAGCGACTCCGCATAGCCCATGACGAGCACGAAGGCCGAGGGGGCGAGAGCGAGGAGCCACACCGAACGCGTGGCGAGGCCGGCGTCGCCGGACTCTTCCAGAACCAACCGGTGCATCACGAAGGCGGCCGCGAGTGCAGCACCGTTAGACACGAGGAGCACGCCGATGCCGGCATGCCCGCCGGCCAGCAGCCCGGCCGTCCAGCCGAGCGCCGGCAGGAGCGGGAAGAAGCGCACCGCCTCGCGGGCGACTCCGTCGTAGCCGACGCTCGCGATGTCGCGGTACCAGCTCGCGTCCCACCCGAGGAGGTCTACCTGGCTGCGCCCTACCGGCGACACTGCGCCGAGGTTGTCGGAGATGTAGGCGGCGAGCGCAAGGCTTCCGAGGACCGCGATGCGCGCGACCAGCCAAGCGAGCACGACGGTGCGGGTGGCGTCACTCCGCAGCAGGTCACGTACGCGGCTCACGGTGGTGGCAGCCGGGTGAGGTTGTGGCGCTCGAAAAGGTCCTCGTCGTGCAGGATCACGATCTCGGAACCAGGACGGGCGGAGCCGAGGGCAACGCTCAGATCCTCACACTTCTCGCCGAACGTGCGGTACCCGGGTATCCACACGAGCCAGACCGTCGCGTCCCGCCCGGCCACGTCGAGAACCTCCTCCGCGAACTCGGCGGGATCAGCGGCTCGGTTCCGAGTCTCGTAGTTCGACCAGTCGACGATGGCAGGCGAGCCGCCGGTCGGGAATGTCATCTGTCTCAGCTGTCTCGGGTCGGAGTCGAGCAACCGATCGACCGCTGGTCCCAACTGGTCGGGGCAGTAAACGACGACGTCATCAGGCGCCGCTCTCGACTCGATGTAGGTGGCGACCTCGGCCGCCTGGGTTCGGTCAGTAACGGCGTTGCGCGCTCCTCCGGCCAGTCCGAGCAATGAGGCCACGACCAATACGGCAAGACCGACCCGCCGGTCGCCGAGCTGGCGGGTGCCCCACGCCACCGTGAGAAGGGCAGGTGGAAACAGCGCCGCCGTGTAGCGGCTGGCGAAGGCGCTACCCGCAAGCCAGCTCGCGACGATGGCGACGGCGAGCGTGCAGGCCGCGACAACTGCCTCCGGACGGACTCCGGGTCGGGTGCGGAGATCAAGCTCGATGCGGAGCGGCCCGCTGGGCCGGCCGGTGAGGGCCACGACTGCCATGAGCCCCAAGAGCATGGCCAGCACTCGCCCTTCCGCGGGCCGGCCCCCGCCGAAGTCGGTGAGCGTGGTGATGACGGCGTCGACCGGGCCGGCCGGGGTACCCCACGGCGTCCCGGTGTTACCGAGCTGATACACGAACGCGCTGAGCCATGGCAGGAACAACACCGCTCCCCCGGCCATCGCGACCACAAGACGGGCGGCCCCCGTGTCGCGCCGGCGACGCCACCGCGCCAGCAAGAGACCGGCGACCACCGCCAGCAGGTAGAAGCTCCAGTAGTGCGTGAGCGCGAGCAGCCCCGATGTCGTCGCCACGCCGGCGAGCACCCACCAGCTCGGGCGCGCCGCAAGGAGACCGCGACGCACGAGGACGTAGCCCACGAGGACGAGGAGGATCACGAGCGAGTACATCCGCGCTTCAGTCGCATAGCGGATCGCGAACGGGGACGTGGCCAGCAGCACGACCGCCGCGGCCGCGACCCTCCGGCCCCCGAGCTGGCGTCCCGCGGTCCAGGCGAACGGCAGGGCGGCCACGGCGAACACTCCCGAGAGCGACCGGACAGCCACGTCACCCTCGCCGAACAGCTCCGTCCAGCCTCGGAGCACGACGTAGTAGATAGGGGGGGACCCGTCCCGCCGGAGCGCCTCGAACATCTCACCGAGCGGCAGCCGGGCGATGTTGACCGTGAGCGCCTCGTCGAGCCACAAGGGCGACGTCGTTACGAACCGCAGAGCAACCCCGAGGGCTACCACCACGACGAAGGCGGCCGTGGCACCCCGATGCGGCTGCCCGGGGCCGGCTGCCCCACTCGCGCCGTCGGCGGGAGGAACGGACGGCTCGGACGCGGGCTCTGGGTTCGTGGTGGCTGCCGGCATCACTTGGCGCCAAACGTATCCCGCGCCGCGTGTCGGGTAGGGTGGTTGGGAACGCAGGGGAGCTTGCCGCGGCAGGCTGAGAGGTGGGTACGCACGACCTACGACCCTTACGAGAACCAGTCCGGTAATGCGGACTGAAGGGAGCGTGAGATGCAGGACCGTCTTGTCGTCGCAGACAGAGAGTTCGGGTCCCGGCTGTTCGTCGGCACCGGGAAATTTCCGTCCAACGAGGCGCTGAGCGCCACGATCGAAGCCACCGGCACCGAGGTCGTCACGGTCGCGTTGCGGCGCGTCGATTCCACCGCCGACACCGACATAATCGACGCCATCGACCTCGACCGCATTCTCTTGCTCACCAACACGAGCGGCGCGGCCGACGCCGAGGAGGCCATCCGCCTCGCCCGCCTGGCGCGTAGTGCCGGCTTCCCCGACTGGATCAAGCTCGAAGTGACACCTGACCCGCGGTATCTCCTGCCGGATCCGGTCGAGACCCTCAAGGCCGCGGAGGTCCTATGCGCCGAGGGCTTCACGATCCTGCCCTACGTCAATGCCGATCCGGTGCTCTGCAAGCGGCTCGAAGAGGCTGGATGCGCGACCGTGATGCCCCTGGGTTCGTGGATCGGTTCCAACCAGGGACTTCGCACCAAAGCGGCTCTCGAGATCATCATCGAGCAGTCGCTGGTACCGGTCGTCGTCGACGCGGGGATCGGTGCGCCGAGCCAGGCAGCCGAGGCGATGGAGATGGGGGCGGACGCCGTGCTCGTCAATACTGCGCTCGGTACGGCCGGAGACCCTCCTGCCATGGGCAGGGCGTTCCGCCTCGCCGTCGAGGCGGGCCGGCAGGGGTACCTCGCCGGACTGGCCGCGGCCGGTGAAAGGGCGGTCGCTTCCTCACCCCTGACGGGGTTCCTCTCGCCGTCGTGACGGCATCACCGATCACCCTCGAGTCGCGCCCCACGGGTGCTCCCGCGGGAACCGCCGCCGCCGACCTCGTCGCCCTCGACGCCAGGCCCCTCCGTAGGCTGGCCACCTCGGCGACCGAGCGTGACGTCGAACGGGCGCTGCGGAAGGGGCGACGCGACCTGTCCGACTTCGCGAGCCTCCTGTCACCCGCCGCCCGCGATCGGCTCGATGAGATGGCCGAAGCCGCGCACAGCCTCACCGTGCGCCGGTTCGGGCGCACCATCCACCTCTTCGCGCCGCTGTACCTGTCGAACGAGTGCGTCTCGTCGTGCACCTACTGCGGATTCTCAGCCGAGAACGAGATCGCCCGGCACACGCTGTCCGTTGACGACGTCGTAGCTGAGGCGCGCGAACTCCGGGCGCGCGGGTTCCGCGACCTCCTGCTCGTCGCGGGCGAACACGCCCGCATCGTCAGCAAGGACTATCTGGTCGAGTGCGTCAGGGCACTCGCCGACGAAGTGCCGTCGATCTCGCTCGAGGTACAGGTGTGGGACCGTGGCACATACCAGCGCCTCGTAGAGGCGGGCTGCGACGGTCTCGTCGTATACCAGGAGACTTACGACCGCGAGACGTACGCCGCGGTCCACCTCAAAGGCAAGAAGCGTAACTTCGACTGGCGACTCGCGGCTCCCGACCGCGGCGCGGCCGCGGGCATGCGCAAGCTCGGCGTCGGCGCCCTACTGGGTCTGCACCACGACTGGCGCGCCGACGCGATCGCGGTCGCGGCGCATGCCCGCGCATTGATGCGGCGGTGGTGGCGCGCCGAGGTAACCGTGTCGCTTCCGCGTCTCCGGCCCGCCGCCGGTGGCTACGAACCGAGCGCCCCCGTCGATGACGTCGACTTTGTCCAACTGCTGTGCGCGTTCCGACTCTGTCTCCCGGACGTCGGGATCACCCTCTCTACGCGTGAACCTCCCCAGTTACGCGACGCCATCCTGCGGCTCGGGATCACCCACATGTCCGCGGGCTCGCACACCGAACCGGGCGGCTACGCGGCCCCGAGCGAGGCCGAGCCACAGTTCGCCGTGAGTGACACGAGGTCGCCCGCCGAGGTGGCCGCGGTCCTGCGGTCCGCCGGCTACGAGACCGTCTGGAAGGACTGGGAGAGGGCCTGACCGGCACGGGCGGTCCGCCGGCGGTGGAGTACCACATTCAGCGCCTCTGAGTACACGACCAGGCGGCTGAAGATGAGCAACCACGCGAGCAGCGCGAAGACGACCCCGATCGACCCGTAGAGCTGCGACGACGACTCCACCACCCGCGGGATATACACCGCGCCGCCGATCTTCAACAGCTCGAGACCGATCGCGCCGAGCACCGCTCCCGGCACGAGAGGACGCCAGCCCACCTCGCGGTTTGGGAGCACCTTCGCCGTCCACAACCACAGCGCGAAGTTGACGCCGAGACCGACAACGACACCCACCGGTGCAAGGATCGCCGGCAGCACGTTCAGCAGCGCGACGAGGACGGCCGCGGCCGCGAACAGCGCCCCCGCGCCGACGAGCCAGCCGAACCCGACCGCCTTGGCTCGCACCCCGGGACGACTCTCCACGTCCCACAATCGGTTGAAGGCGTACTGGAGGGCGCCGACGAGGCCGAGCCCCGACCACAGCAGGCCGGCCACGCCGACGATGGACGCGACGCGCCGGCTGTCCTCGGCGGCGCGCACCGCGTCGACCATCGTCTCGGCCGCCGCTCCACGCAGACCGAGCTCGGCTACGACCCGCCCCGGTACGTCGGTGGTGCTGTTCGCGGAGAAGAAGCCGACCGCGGCTACCAACACCAGCATCAGCGGGAAGAGCGACAGGAAGGCCTGGAACGCGAGCGCCGCCGCGAGTCGGGTTCCGTGCGAGTCGTTGAAGTGCTCGCTGACCTCAAGCGTGCGACCCAGGACCGGCCACCGCTCGCCGTAGGCGTTGAGGCGGGCACGGATCCCGCCCGGCGCCTGGGCGGGAGCGGCCTCGGATGCAGGTCGGCGGACACCACGCTCGCGCCGCGTCGCCGCCGTCCGCACGAAGCCGGTGACCACTGCCAGGAAAGCGATCGCCGGCACCAACCCGCGTTCGAGCACGCTTTCCCGTGACTTGGCGGCGGCCATGCCGCCACTTTTACCCGCTAACCGACCGACTTGAGGCAATAACGATCGGTTTCCGATCGTTATTGCCTCAAGTTCGGGGCAGCTACTTCGGGGGCATGCGGATCGCGCCGTCGAGGCGGATCGTCTCGCCGTTCAGGTAGCTGTTGGAGCAGATCTGCACCACCAGCGAGGCGAACTCCGGCGGCTGCCCCAGACGGCGTGGGAAGGGGATGCCTGCGCCGAGCGCGTCGCGCTGTTCCTGCGGTAGGGCGCCCAACAGCGGCGTGTCGAACGTGCCCGGGGCGATCGTGACAACGCGGATCCCTACCACACTCAGGTCGCGGGCCGCCGGCAACGTCATCCCTACGATCCCGCCCTTGGACGCAGAGTACGCGACCTGGCCGATCTGGCCGTCGAACGCTGCCGCGGAGGCCGTGTTGACGATCACGCCGCGTTCGTTGTCGGCCAAGGGATCGGTCTTCGCGATGGCGGAAGCCGCGAGCCGCATGACGTTGAACGTTCCGATCAGGTTCACGTTGAGGACGAACTTGAACGCGTCGAGGTCGTGGGGCGAGTTGTCGCGGCTTATCAGGCGGGTCGCGATGCCGAGTCCCGCGCAGTTGACCGCGATTCGCAGGGGCGCGGTCTCGCCTGCCAGCGCGATCGCCTCGCCGACCTGGTCCGCGTTGGTGACGTCGGCCGCGACGAACTTGGTGCGGCCTCCGAGCTCCTGGGCGAGGGCCTCACCTGCGTCGGCGTTGCGGTCGAGGATGGTGACCTCGGCTCCTGCCGCGGTGAGCTGACGAACGCTGGCCGCCCCCAGGCCTGAGGCGCCGCCGGTGACTACTGCTGCTGCTCCACTGATCTCCACGACACCGCAACCTAGTCCCCCCACCCCCCACCCCCACCTCGACCTTGAGGCAATAACGATCGGAATCCGTTCGTTATTGCCTCAAGTTCGGATGGACCGGGCCGCGAGCCAGGTCGTGAGGGGAACGGAGGCGACGAGACCGATCGAACCGACGAGGGTGCGGACGATCTCGACCGCCACGACCTCGCTGTTGGCGACATTCGCGAGCGGCTGCTCGCTCAGCACGAAGAGCACCAGGAGAGGCATCGAGGCGCCCGCGTAGGCGAGGACGAGGGTGTTGACAGTCGATGCGACGTGATCACGGCCGATGCGCAACCCGCTCTTCAACAGCCCGGCGGTGCCCAGCGACGGGTTCGCCGCGTGCAGCTCGGCCACGGCCGATGACTGCGTCACTGTCATGTCGTCGATCGCGCCCAGCGCGCCGATCACGATGCCGGCGAGCAAGAGACCCCGCACATCGATGGTGCCGGCTGCCGCCGCGAGAAACCCGGCTTCCTCACTCGCAAATCCCGAGAACTGCGCCAACCAGTCGAAGACCAGCGCCAGGACCGCAGTGAGGACGAGGCTCGCCAAGGTGCCGAGCAGCGCGACCGTTGTCATCGCGGTGAAGCCGTGCGCGAGGTACAGCGCGAAGTAGGAGATGGCCGACGCCGCTACGACGGCGACCGCGATCGGCGGCCGGCCGTCGATGAGGGCTGGGAGCGCGAAGGCGAGCAGCACCACGAGGCTGGCGCTGAGTCCCGCGAGTGCAGCGGCGCCCCGCAGCCGGCCGAGCACAACGACGGCTAGGGCGAAGATCACCGCGAGCCAGAACAGCACCGGCTTCCGCTGCCGGTCGGCGAACTGGTACTCGAATCCCGGCCCCGCTGATGGTTGGTGGTTGAGGACGATCTTGTCGCCCTCCCGCAGGTCGGGGTTCGAGACCGACTCCGGGAAGTCGAGCTCGATCGTCTCGCCCTCGTCGGGTCCTTCGAGCAGCTCAAGCGTGGCGATGTCGCACTCGATCCCCGCGGACGGGGCGGTGTTCGGGCAAACGTCGCGCTCGACCGCCACGACGGACGCGTCGTAGAAGTCGGAGGCAACGCCGAACTCGGCCAGGTTGGGACGGTCGTCACCACCGCCGGGGCGCAGCGCCAGTGCACCGATCACTGTAAGGACGGCGAGGACGGCGGCGGTGGCGTTCAAGCGACGCCGTACCTGCTTCGAGACCGGAAGGTCGTGGATGTGATGCACGCCGCCATTCTCGGAAACCCACGTACCGGAGGCAATAACGTGCGGCATCCGCGTGTCCTCGCCTTGCCCGCGACGGTGGGCCGTCCCAGCCGCCATCGGATCGGTCCTTGCGGCCGCCAACGTCGTGAACAACCGGGTGGTTGCCGACCGAGATGACGCCGCATACGTGGCCTCGAGCGCGGTCACCGCCATCGCTCTGGTCGCGCTGGCACGGAGCGAGGGGCGCAGCTGGACCGAACTTGGGCTCGCTCGTGCCGACCTGGGCCGAGGCGCCCGCCTCGGGGGCCGGGTCGCGGTTGCGGTGGCGACCGCGCTGGTCGCCACGGCCCTCCACCCTCGCGGGCGGCGGGGGCTGCGGGACGAGCGCGCCGTCGACCGTGGTCAGCCCGGGAGGATGCGCGCCGCGCTCTTGCGCGTGCCCTTCGGAACGGTGCTGCTCGAGGAGATCGCGTTCCGATCGGTGGTGCCCGCCGTCCTGGCGGCGCGGATCGGCCATCGGCGTGCCCTGCTCGTCAGCGCCACCGCCTTCGGCGTCTGGCACATCCTGCCGTCGCGGAGTCTGGCGGCGTCGAATGAAACCGCTTCGCACCTGCTCGGCACCTCATCAGCAGCGGCGGCCGGCTTCGCCACAGCGTCGACCGCGATCGCCGGTCTGGGGTTCGCGTGGTTGCGGTCCGCGTCAGGAAGCGTGGCCGCACCGATGCTGGTGCACTGGGCGCTGAACGGGGTGGCATACCTGGTCGCGGGCTTGCCCGCCGACCTCACCAGACGGTGATGCGCCGCGGGTGCCGATGGTCTCGCAGACGTCGGTCCTTCGTGACGAGCTGCCATCCATACTCGATGGCGGTCGCGTAGATGATCCGGTCGGCAGGGTCGCCCGGAAACGACGACGGCAGCGCGACCGCGGCCGCAGCCACCGATGGTGTCGTGCCGACGGTGCGAACGTCGGCGGCGAGCTGCTCCAGCCAGGAGCGGACCGGTATGGCAACAACGATCCGGTCGTGGTCAGCGAGCCAGGCGAGTTCAAACCAGCTGATCGATGCGACGGCCAGCTCGTCGGCGGCCTCGATCGCCCGTGTGGCCGCTCGGCTCAGCTTGGTCGGCTCAGCCGACCACCACTGCACTACGTGAGAGTCGAGCAGCATCGTGGTCACGTCAGATCCCAGCGCGCCCCCGTTGTGAAGAGGTCTTCGTCGTCGGAGGCGCTGGCCGCCACGCCGGCAAACCGACCCTTGAGCGCATGGGGGCCGTTGGCGGGAACCAGGCGCGCGATGGTCCGGCCGTGCTTGGTGATCTCGATCGCCTCGCCGCCCGCGACTTCGTCGAGCAACGCCAAGATCCGCGCCTTCACCTCGGTAGCGGTCATTTGCCTGGTCATGTGGTCAGTTTAGCGTTTAGCGATGGGTCCGGGCTCAGCTAAAGGAGTGTCAGTAGTGTTGCCATGTGACTGGGGCGGCGAGCGGCGAAGTTGCCGCCGTGCGCGTCGCGCCACACCTCCGTTTCGGGATCGCGCCTCCCAACTCCGGCCCGTTCGGTGACCCACGGGCGGCGGCCGAACTCGCACGGCTGGCGGAGGAAGCGGGCTGGGACGGGTACTTCTCCTGGGATGGTTTCCCGATCCGACCACAACCGCCGGCCGCACACGACCCCTGGGTGATCCTGTCCGCGGTCGCCGCCGCGACCGACCGCATCCGGATCGGCTCTTGCATCGCGGTCGTTCCCCGCTACAAGCCTCACCTACTGGCGCGGACGCTCGCGAGCCTGGACGTTCTCTCGAACGGTCGGTTGATCCTCGGAGTGGGGATCGGTGACGGTGCCGCGAGCTTCGAAGCACTCGGAGGGGACGGGGACGCCCGCGTCCGGGCTGAGAAACTCGATGAGGCTCTCGAGATCATTACCCGGCTTTGGCCCGGGCAGGAACTCACGCACCAAGGCAGGCACTACTTCCTTGACAAGGTCGCGTTGACGGCACGGCCGATGCAACAACCGCGGATCCCGATCTGGGTCGGGGGCGACAGCGTGGCTGCGGTTCGCCGAGCGGCGCGCTGGGACGGATGGATCGGACCTGACAAGTCACCGCTGGACGCGACGGTCGAAGACCTCGGGGCGGTGCGGCGACGGCTCGAGAACGAAGGCGCCGAACCAGCCGTCGAGGTGGCGTGGGCAGGAACGACGGGCAACCGCCGCGAGTCGGTCGCGGCATACCGGCGCGCAGGCGCGACATGGTGGATGGAGGTAGCGGTCGGAAGCCGCGACGCGGTGTTAACTCGCGTGGCAGAGGGACCGCCGACCGGCCTCGATGACAGGTAGTGCCGGCCGCTAGCAGCCCGCTTCCTCGGGATCGCGCCGCGCCCTAAGCACGCGGCAGCTTCGCCAGCCGTTTTCGTGTCACACCTATCTCTTACATTTGGGTGCGAACGTGTGTGCCCTTTTGGATTGGAGGCTGGGTGATGGGAGTGTGGGGATTCACCGACGGGTTGGAGCGGGCCGAAGCTGCGGTGGCGGCTGGGGTCGGGCCGGTGGAGGAGATCGCCGAAGCGTTGGCGGCCCCGGAGGCGTTGGGTGTGGACCGCCTGGAGCGCCAGATCGTGTCCCAGGCCGCTCATCTGTCCGCGGCGATGTGCCGGTGGTTGTTGCTGGTCGCCGAATATGACCGGCGGGAAGGCTATGGCCGGTGGGAGTGCCGGTCCACCGCGCACTGGCTGGAATGGAAATGCGGGCTCGCCTCCGCCACTGCCCGCGAACATGTGCGGGTCGCCCGGGCACTGGTCGGCCTGCCCCGGATCCGGGAGGCGTTCTCCCGGGCGGAGGTGTCTTATTCGAAGGTTCGGGCCCTCACCAGGGCCGCCACCACCGTCACCGAAGCCATTCACCGGCGCGCGATCGCACCCCCAACCAGACCCGCCACAAACAGGGCCGCGACGGGCTGGCGCACCACCGTGACCGTGCAACGAGGTCCCGGAACACGGGCGAGCCGGGCATCGGCAGTGACCAGCGGAACCTCGAGAGCCTCGGCGAGTGCGTCGTAGGTGGCGTCGTAGGTGCAACGACGGAGTCAGCGTCGACACCGAGGTCCGGCAGGTCGGCGAGCAGCGCCGGGTTGTCAGCTCGCCGCGAGATGGCAGCGAGCTCTCGCTCGGGCGCACCCCACCCTCCTCCGCCGGGCGTCAGCATCCGCAGCACGTCCCCCGCCTTCATCCGGATAGTGCACTTGTCCGGTAGCCGCTCGGCACGGGACTGGTCGCTATTAGGAAGCAACCAGTTCTCGCCCACCGCCCCCGGCTCGCCGCCGGCCAGGCCCCACGGCTGCGACACCCGCCGCTCGGTGATCAGCGAAACCGTCACGTCCTCCAGCATGAGCAGGTCGCGCTCGATCCCCTCGCCACCCGCCGAGACCCCGGCCCCGCCACTCCCCCGCCGCAGCCGGTACCGCAGCACCCGCATGGGATAGTGCCGCTCCAGCGCCTCGACCGGAGTGTTCTTCGTGTTGGTCATCGCCGTATGGACGCCGCTCATCCCCGGCAGGCCGCCTTGTCCGCCCGGCCGGCCGCCTTGTCCGCCCGCGATGGTCTCGTAGTAAACCCAACCGGTCCCACCGATCAGCACGTTGTTCATGGTGCCCTGGCTCGCGGCACCGACCCGGTCGGGCACCGCCTGGGCCAGGGCGCCGAGGCACACGTCGGCGATCCGCTGGCTGACTTCGACGTTGCCGGCTCCCACCGCCGCGGGCGGTTGGGCTGCGACGATCGTTCCCGGCGGTGCGATCACGCGCACGGGGCGGAGGGCTCCGCCGTTGGCCGGGATCGTCGGGTCGGTCACCGTCCGGAGTGCGAACGATACGGCGCTCACCGTCACCGCCTCGACGGCGTTCACGTTGCCGGGCCGCTGGTCGTCCGTCCCTGTGAAGTCGAAGGTGACGTTGTCACCCTCGATCGTCAAGCGGACGACGATGCGAGCGGGCGCCCGTTGATCGTCGCGGGGACCGCACGAGTCGATGACGTCTTCGAACACCCAGGAACCATCGGGGAACGCGGCGAGGGTGGCTCGCATCCGGCGCTCGCCGTACGCCCCGACCTCCTCGAGCGGGGCGTCCGCGAACGCAGCCAAGCGCTCGAGACCGACGACATTCGCGCCCACTTGGGCATCGAGGTCGCCCCGGCGCTCCTCCGGTGTGCGGGAGTTGGCGAGCAGCAGCGCCACCGAGGTCGGATCGAACCGCACCGGCGGGATCCGCAAACCCTCCTGTTGGATCTCGACGGCTTCCGGCGGGATCGACCCCGGCGCCATTCCACCCACGTCGGCGTGGTGGGCCCGATTGCCGACCCAACCGACTAGGCGACCGGCTACGAAGCACGGCGCGACAAGGGTGAGGTCGTTCAGGTGGGTCCCGCCCGCGAAGGGATCGTTCAGCATCACCTGCTCACCCGGACCGAGCTCGTCGCCGAACACATCAAGCGCCGCCCGCACCGACGCCGGCATCGAGCCGAGGTGCACAGGGATGTGTTCGGCCTGAGCGAGCAGCTCGCCCGATGCGGTGAAGAGCGCAGCCGAACAGTCGGCTCGCTCCTTGATGTTGGGACTGAAGGCCGCCCGTCGCAGCACCGCTCCCATCTCGTCGGCAATGCCCGACAGTTGCGAGATGAGGATCTGCAGCGAGGCAGGGTCGAGCGAGGTCACGAGCGGGACAGCACCCAGCTACCCGACGGGTCGACGTCGGCTCGCCAGCCGTCCGCCACGAATACGGTGCAGTCCGGCTCGGCCAGAACCGCCGGCCCGCGCTCGGCACGCCGGTCGCGTGGTGCGGGCAGGTCTGCGAGGGAGACCGGCGACATCCGCCGGGCGCTCGCGCGCAACGCGATCACTTCTACCGGGGCCTCCGGCCTGGTGTAGCCGTTCCGGCGCCGGTGCTCCTCCTCGAACGCGTCGATGCCGGTGACGGTGAGTTCGTGGCTCTGCCCGGCGTAGCGGCAGTCGAGCCGGGTGCGGGTGACGATGTCGGCACCCGAGCCACCGACGGCGTCGGCCGCCTCCCGCGCGAGCGCCTCCAGCGCCTCGCTCAACCCGGCGTGGTCGCGCGGACGCGGCCACGACCGCACGCGATCCTCCTGGCGCGGTGCGGCCACCAGGCCGGCCGCCGACAGCACGCCCGCGCGGGGCGGCACCACGACCGCGGGCATGTCGAGCGCGGTTGCCAGCGCGCACGCGTGCAACGGACCGGCACCTCCGAAAGCGACCAGCGCGAGCGTCCGAGGATCGACGCCCCGCTCTACCGTCACGGCCCGTATCGCCTGCACCATGTTGGCGTCGACCACCGCGATCACCCCGTCGGCGTCGACTCCGGCGCGGTCCATCGCCTCGCGTGCGGCGGCCCCGTCGAGGCGCTCCAGACCGGGAAAGGCGGCGTCAACCGGGATACGACCGGCGACCAGGTCGGCATCGGTGACCGTCGGCCGGTCGCCACCTTGTCCGTAGCATGCCGGCCCGGGGTCGGCTCCCGCGCTCTCCGGTCCCACCGCAAGCGCGCCGCCCGGGTCAATTCGTGCGATCGAGCCCCCTCCCGCGCCGATCGTGTGGATGTCGAGGGACGGCAGGCGAACCGGCAAACCCCCGACCACCCGTTGAGGCGCCGGTTCCGGCAACCCGCCTCGCACCAGACACACGTCGGTGCTGGTTCCACCCATGTCGAGGGTGACGGCGTCGGCGAAGCCGGCCGCCTCTGCCGCCGCCGCGGCCGCGAGAACTCCTCCCGCCGGGCCCGATAGCAACAGGGCGGCGGGCCGGTCGCTGGCCTCGCCGAGCGGGATCAGCCCACCTGCCGACGTCATTACGAGCACTTCGCCCGCCACGTCCCGAAGGCGCCGCAGGTAAGCGCGACACGGCCGGCGCAGGTAGGCGTTAACGACTGTCGTGACCGTCCGCTCGTACTCGCGAAACTCCGGCGACACCTCATGTGAGCACGTGACGTCGAGGCCGGCGGCGCCGAGTGAAGCCGCGACCTCCTGTTCGTGGGCAGGGTTGAGATCAGCGTGGAGGAGGCAGACGGCAAGCGTGTCGACACCGGCAGGAACATCGAGGCGATCGGCCGCGATGGCCTCCAGCTCGCGACCGGACGCGTCGAGGCGTCCACCGATCTCAAGCCGGTGCTGCCGCGGCACCAGCGGCTCCGGTCGGTCGGCGAAGGAGTCATACAGAGACGGCCGATCCTGCCGCGCGATCTCGATCACGTCGCTGAACCCATCCGTGGTCACGACCGCGACAGTTCCGCCCCGACGCTCCAATAGGGCGTTGGTAGCGACGGTCGTGCCGTGGGCGAGCACATCGGGCCGGTCGCCCGCCAGCTCGAGACCTCGTATGACTGCTCGCGACGGGTCGGACGGCGACGAAAGCACCTTGGCCACCGTGCCGTCGCCCGCCACCACGTCGGTGAAGGTGCCGCCTGTGTCGACGCCGACGCGCACGGCGGCAGGCTACCCAGCCACCCCCATAACCCGCTTAGATGGCGGCGATGACGACGACGGTCTACACGGACGGTGCCTGCGTCGGGAACCCGGGGCCGGGCGGCTGGGCGTGGGCCGTACCGGGCGGACGGTTCGCCAGCGGAGCGGAGGCCCAGAGCACCAACCAGCGGATGGAGATCGCCGCAGTCCTCGACGCCGTTCGCGCGCTCGAAGGACCACTCGACATCGTGAGCGACTCCACCTACGTCGTCAACTGCTTCCGTGACCGCTGGTGGGAAGGGTGGCTCGCCCGCGGGTGGAAGACGAGCGCCAAGAAGCCGGTCGCCAACCGCGACCTCTGGGAACCGCTCATCGAGCGGTATCGGGCCGACCCCCGGCGGCTCCGGTTCCGCTGGGTGAAGGGGCACTCCGACGACGTCATGAATGACCTCGCCGACCGGCTCGCCGTAGAGGCAGCCCGCACCCAGCAGCCCCGCTCCGGCGACCATCCTCCCGACGACCTGGGGCCTCCCGACGAAGTGGGGCCTCCCGACGAAGTGGGGCCTCCCGACGAAGTGGGGGCACCCGATGCCGTCGACGCGGCCGGCGCGCCCTCCGCCG
>CAZWDB010000038.1:0-39331 GCA_964632885.1 uncultured Acidimicrobiales bacterium
GGTGCGAGGCATGCTCAGGCGACGGCACGATCAAGATCGAGATGCACTTCCTGCCCGATGTCTACGTGCCGTGTGAGGTGTGCAAAGGCGCCCGCTACAACCGTGACACGCTCGACATCACCTTCAAGGGTCACAACATCGCCGAGGTTCTCGACCTGCCGTGTGAGGAGGCCCTCGAGTTCTTCTCCAACCAGCCGGCGATCGCCCGTCACATGCAGACGATCGTCGACGTCGGACTCGGCTACATCCGGCTCGGCCAGCCCGCTCCCACGCTGTCGGGCGGTGAAGCCCAGCGGGTGAAGCTGTCCTCTGAGCTCTCCAAGCGCTCCACCGGCCACACCATCTACATCCTCGACGAGCCCACCACCGGTCTGCACTTCGAAGACATCCGCAAGCTGCTGACGGTGCTGTCCCGGCTCGTCGACCAGGGCAACACCGTGCTCGTCATTGAGCACAACCTCGACGTGATCAAGACCGCCGATTGGATCATCGACCTCGGCCCCGAGGGAGGCGACGGCGGCGGAAGCGTGATCGTCGAAGGCACCCCTGAGAAGGTCGCCAAGACCAGCGACAGCTACACGGGCCAGTTCCTCGCGCCGCTGCTGGGCGTTTAGGGCCGCTGTTAAGGTCGTATACGAGGCTTATCCGTAGGAAACGGAACTATTTTCCGGTTCCAGGCAGGGTAGGAGAGGGGGATACGACGAACGCGCATGTGTGACCTTGCCGACGGCTGAGCGTCTAACCGAGGGCACGACCCCCACCACCCGACGGCACACGCTGCCCCGTCTGCCAGCCCTTGACGGATTGCGTGCCGTCGCGCTGGGTGCGGTACTGCTGTTCCACGCCGACTACGTGTGGGCCAAGGGAGGACACCTTGGCGTCACCGCGTTCTTCACCCTCTCAGGTTTCCTGATCACCGCGCTCTTGCTGCTCGAGCGGGACGCGACCGGGCGTATCGACCTGGTTGCTTTCTGGGGACGGCGGGCCCGCCGCCTGGTGCCAGCGGCGCTCGTGTGCCTGGCTCTGGTGGTGGTCTATGTGGCTGCCAGCCCGGAGGTCTCCTTCGACGGTCTCCTCGGGGACGCGGCCGCGTCGGTTACGTGGTTGGCGAACTGGCGGTTCGTGGCGGAGGGCGAGGCCTATGCGGACCTGTTCTCGACACCGTCGCCGTTCCAGCACTTCTGGTCGCTTGCGATCGAAGAGCAGTTCTATCTGGCGCTTCCGGTGTTGGCGGCGGTAGTGCTGGGTGTGCGTAGCCGGTCGGGCCGGACCCGCCCGGCGCGCCGGCTGCCGCTCGCGATCATCTGCCTCGGTGTGATCGCCGCATCGACCGCCGCTGTTGGCATCCTCCATCATCCGGACGAGCCCGCCCTCCGGGCCTACTACGGCACGGATGCCCGTATCGCCGAGCCGCTTGTCGGGGTGGTACTCGCGCTGATCCTGGTCGGTCCGGCAGGGTTGCGCCGTTTCAGCGTCGCCGGTCGCCGGGTGGCCGACACGCTCGGCGTTGCCGCCCTAGTCGGTCTCGCGTTGGTTGCCACCACCCTGTCGATCTGGGACACCCGCCTCTACGAGGGAGGCTTTCTCCTCGCCGCGGTGCTCACCGCCTTCGTCGTGATGGCGGCTACTCAGCGGGGCGGCATCGTCGACCGCATGTTGAGCGCTCCCATCCTCGCCGGCATTGGCCGCATCTCCTACGGCGGGTACCTCTTCCACTGGCCCGTCTACCTGTGGATCACCGAATATCGCACCGGACTCGAGGGCTCGTCGCTCTTGGCGCTGCGGCTGGGCGTGACTTTGACGCTCGCCTCGATCTCTTACTTGTTCGTCGAGCTGCCGATCCGGGAGCGGCGCCTACCGGTACAGGTAGGTGCGCTCGCATGGCCTACGGCCACCGTCGGGTTGCTCGCCGCGCTAGTACTGGCGATGGCCATGCCGGTGCCCAGCAGCGGTCCCGCGAGCGTGAGCAGCGGCCTGTCAGGTGGCGGATCACGTTCGCCCCGCGCGGAGGAGGAGAACTCGGAGAGGAAGGCAACCGAGGCCGAAGACGAGGGAAGGAGTCAGAGGGCCGCTGCAGCGAGCACGGCCGACGCATCTGAACCACGGGCGCCGCAAGAGGAGGCCACCCCGGGCACGGCCACGGAAACGGAAGAAGCGGAACCGGTGGCGACAACCGCTCCTCCGCCGGTTGAACCGCGTGCGCGCGTCGCCGTGGTAGGCGACTCCGTGGGGGAGAATCTCGGAGTTGGCTTTGAGATGTGGGCCGAAGAGACTGGCGAGGTCGAAGCGCTGAACCTGGCTATCCGGTCGTGCCCCGTCGGGCTCGGCGGCACGAGGCGCTTCCCGAACGGCCACGTGTGGAACATCAAGCCAACATGTTCATGGTGGCAAGACGAGGCAAGTGAGACGTTCGCCGAGCTGCGAGCGTTCGATCCGGACGTGGTTGTCGTACAGGACTCGATTGCGGAACTGCCCGACCGAAAGCAGGACGAGTGGCCGACATACTCGCAGCCGGGCCGGCCGCTCTATGACACTTGGCTGATCGACGAGTACGAGAACTTCATCGAGACGATGAACGCGGAGGGAGCGGCGGTCGTCGTCACTAACGCCGTCTGCGCCGAGTTCGATCGGCATCACCTCTGGAGGTCCGTTGAGGACGCGGAGGAGCGCGTTGCCGCCCTCAACCGGCAGGTGTACCCAGTTCTCGCAGGTCGATCCGAGATAGCCGACCTGAATGCCGAGGTCTGTCCCGACGGCGAGTTCACGAACTCGCTCGAAGGCTACGACGACGCGCGGCCAGACGGATTCCACTTCAGGGACGAGGTTGCCGAGGCACTCGTCAGGCGCTGGCTTGGACCTATAGCGATCTCCGCCAGCGAAATGTGATGTGCCGTTCAGGCGTAGTCGTTGGGCAGGTCCGCGTCGATGCCTCAGCGGACGATGCCGACGCCTGAGATGCGCTCAACTAGGTACTCGCGAGCGAAGCGCTCAGCGTCCCACTCTTCCAGCTCGTGATCGTTCCACAGGAGCGGGCCGTCCAGATCAGTGTCGTCATATTGCAGATGCCAGCCGCGGTCGCGCTCGTTGGACCTGAAGCGCGGCCACCGTTCAAGGGCGACCTTCCGCTTTGCCTGCTGGGGCGATCGTAGAGGGAAGTGTTGGAGCAAGAACTTGTAAGGCGCAACGCGGACCCCCGGAAACGACACCGTGTGGCCAGCGCTCGCGGCGAGCCCAACTGCCTGCCCGGTGTTTTTCCATGCGTTGACCCGTACGAAGTGGCCGGAGCGGCGACCCCACTCGAAGTGAGTGAAGAACGATGCCGGATCTTGAGTAGCCGTGAAGCCGTCGGTGAGCGGGCGGAACTCTATGACGGTGTGATCGACTGCGTTGAAACCGCGACGATCGATGTTCCACAGGGCAGTCCGCATAGTCGTACCCGACCACGGACTGAACCGAATCTCGTCCGCATCATGGTGGATGAGCCAGTCGGCACCGGACTGGTGTCCTACTTGTTCTTTCAAACGTAGGATCGACTCCCAGTTGTACGTGTCGTTGGCTTGCTCGCCGTGACGTAGTAGCTCGACGCGAGGTGTCGAACCGAAGGTGTCGTGCAGCAGTTCCCACGTGCCATCAGTGGACCAGTCGTCGATGATCGTGACGTCGACGCCTTCCTTTAGCAAGTGGTTGACAGTGGACACAACGATGTCCCGCTCGTTGAAGCACGAATAGAGGGCACGGACGCGAAACGAAGTGGGCGGCAGCTCGAGCACTCCGAGCGTCTTGTCCAGGACCGCGAGAATCGTTCGCTTCGCGAGGTCACGATCATTGTTGACCGTGAGGCCAACAAAGGTCGGAGGAAGGCCTTCGCTTCGCAGCAGCGCGTGGAGCTCGTCGAGCTGCCACTCTCTAACGTGGAACGGATTGGCGGGTGGTCCCTGGTCGTCGGGGCCGCGGGCGAGGACTCGATCGGGCGTGCTGACGAGCACCGTATCCGCCCGTCGCAGCGCCTGTCGAAGCATGGAAAGCAGCGGGTAGGGGTCCGTGAGGTGTTCGATCACGTCGCTACAGACCACGGTCGCCCCGTCAAAGGTTGACAGTGGAAATGGCAGCGACTCGGTCGATTCCAAGTCGCAGCCGAACCAAGAGAAGCTGGGGTGTCTGCGGGTCAGCTGAGCAACCGTCGACGGGTGGTCGACGCCCACGAGGTCGAAGTCATCAGCGAGAGCGAGGAGCTTCTCGGCCGAGCCACACCCGATGTCGACGACTCGCGACGAGCCAAAGCGCGCGGCCAAATGTCCCGCGAGCCGGTATACGTAGGGCTGGTATGTGATCGGCTCACGAGCATCAGAGAAATCATCGAAGAAGGTGGCTGCCTCGCGGCTCTGGTAGCTGGTCGGCAGATAGAGCTCAGAGTTGCCGAGAGAGCGTGGGGTCCGGTGCTGTGACGGCCCACGTCGGCGCGCCAGAAACTCTGTAGCGTGTCCCCTCGCCTTTTGGGTGACGTGAGCAAACATGTTGGGCATCAATGGACGGCGGTCAGTGGCTTGAGCCGGTCTACTGCTTCGCGGAACCGCAGAAACGCCTGAGTGGCCCTGTCACCGTAGTCGGGCGGGCTGAGCCGCTTCCGAGCTCGCAAAAACTGTCTCTCGGTCTCTACTGTCTCATGAGGGAGTGTGATGGCAGGGAGTCGACGATGAGACCCCTGCAAGCCTAGACATAGCTCCCACAGCTCACTCTGCGATCGCGACATCGGCACGCTCGGCTCGCTCGCAAAGTGGCGCATCTCGTCGGTAAGGAAGTTGGTGGCTTCCGGCGTCGCGCCCTCTTCGACTTCGAGCCCGGTGGCGGTGAGAAAGTCTTGAGCAGACTCGATCCAGTCTGTGGGGGAGTCCAACATGTCGTCGTAGAAGCTCACGAACGTCGGCAGTCCGACCGCCGCCTCAAGGACCGAGCGCATATAGCGTTCCCACAACGCCAGTGCGTACTGCGGTGCCAAGGTGTCACGCCGGTTGAGCGAGCGGGCCACGGCGGATGGGTGCCGACAACAAACCACCAGTCCCCTTATCTCGATAGATTGCTGCCAAAAGGGGAGGGCAAGGCTGAGCCGGGGGTCCTTGAGGACCCACGGGTCCTCGGCGTGCACGGCACGAAACGCCTCGGCTGCGGCGCCCACCAGCGGTGTCGACCAGGCGTCGAGCCAGCTCCGGTCGGGAGGGGGTACCCACCACGCGGCTCCTCTTGTCCACAGAAGCAAGTCGTTGCAACTCGTCACGGTCGCGCTCTCCCAGTGGCCACGCGTGTTGAACTCATCTGCGCCGAGGAGGTCAGCGTCGACGCAGGTGGCCAACCCGAGGAGATTCAGTAGACGAGCCATCGCCGAAGTGCCGCTGCGATGCATACCTGCGACGACCACCCCGGCCATGACCTGCTATTCCAACACAGTCGATTCCTTCAGGTACAAACGGCTCGACCAAACTGGACGACCTGGCCAGCCACGGGTCCGCGTGGTCGCGCGAGGCGGAGTGCGCGACGCTCGCGCCTGGCGGCGTCGCTAGGGTTGACGCGGATGCTGGCGGTAGCCCTCCCTCTCCTCGCCTCGAGCTCCGAGATGGCGCCACTATGCGTATGCGGTGCCTGCCGCTTTGCCCTCCTCAGATGAGAGTGCTCGCCATAGGCAGTTTCGACCGCGAGTTTTCACGAAACCGCCAGATCTTGAGGCTCCTGAATCTCGCCGGTTGCGATGTCGACGAACGAACGGTCTCGGTGTGGAGTTCTTCACGCGCGGAGGATGCACGTCGTCCCTTGCCGGCGGTGGCTGTCCGTGCCATTTGGGGCGTCCTGCGAGTGGCGGTGGCGATGCTGCGGGCGCCACGCCCTGACCTCGTCATGTTGTTCCATCCGAGCCAGATCGACGCGCTGGTCGTCATTCCGATCGCCCGTCTCCGTCGCTTGCCCGTCCTGCTCGACATGTTCATCTCCCTGCATGACACGATGGTTGACGATCGTCAACTTGCGTCGCGCCACGCCCTCACAGGCCGCGTTACCCGTTGGCTCGATATCCACGCCGCGCGAGGTGCGAGCCTGGTCCTCGCCGACACGCCTCAGCACGCCGCAGCTCTCGCCGAGCTGACAGGTGCGTCACTGGACCGGTTCCGGCTGCTCTGGGTCGGGGCCGACCCCACGGTTTACCAACCCGCGCCGCCGCCAACGGAAGCCAGCCGTCCCATAGTGCTCTTCTATGGAACCTACATCCCGCTTCACGGCACCGATGTGATCGTGCGAGCGGCTTCCTTGCTCCCGGACGGACTCAAAGTGCGGATGATCGGCAGCGGTCAGGAGCGCCGCCGGGTAGAGAACCTCGCGGCGTCACTCGGCGCACACGTCGAGATGGTCGATGCGATGCCGGAGGATGAGCTCGTTGGGGAAATCGAGGAGGCGTCGGTCTGCCTTGGAGTATTCGGTACGAGCGCAAAGGCATCGCGCGTGGTTCCTAACAAGGTATTCCAGTGCTTGGCGGTCGGCCGCGCTGTGATAACCGGCGACACGCCAGCGATCAGAACTGCAGTTGGCGAAGCGGTCATGGTTGTGCCCCCCGGCGATCCACACGCCCTCGCGGCCGCGATCGCTCTCCTCGCGGGTGACCCGGAACGGCGCGATCTATTGGCACGCTCAGGACGTGAGCTAGTCGAGGCGCGCTACTCCGACGACGTGCTGGCGGCCGACCTCAGTCGCTACGTAGATGAAGCAGTCGCGGCGCATCAGGCACGGCGAGTGCGTCCCGTCGCCTGATCTCGACGCCCCCCGGCGAGCTGTCGCCGTGTAGGCCACACTCGGTCTTCTCGGAGTCGGACCAGCGACCGGCTCTGGGGTCCTCGTCTGGCGATACGGGACGCGTGCATGGCCAACAGCCGATCGAGGTGTATCCACGATGGGTCAGAGGGTGCACAGGCAGGTCGTGATCGGCGATGTAACGATCGACATCGGCGTCGCTCCATGCGGCCAGTGGGTTGATCTTGACCACCTGTTGCTGATCGTCCCACGCGACGACAGCAGCTCCCGCCCTGGTTGACGACTCGGCCCGCCGCAGCCCGGTCAACCAGGCGGTTTTGCCTTCGAGAGCACGACGGAGCGGCTCGACCTTCCGGACGCGGCAGCATGAGTTTTGGTCATACCTCCAGCGATCGTCGCGGGGGGCGAGCGGCTCGACGACCTTCAGGTCGATGTCGAACCGTTCGCGCACATGCTCGACGTACTGAAGGGTCTCCTCGAAGTGGTATTGCGTGTCGAGGAAGACGACTGAGAGACGCGGTGCGACCTCTGCGGCGATCGCTATCAGCACGCAGTCCTGGAACGACGCCGAGAGCACCGCGCCGTCGCCGAAGACCTCCCACGCCCAGCGTGTGATCTGTGAGGCGGGTCGCTGCTCTAGTTCTGACGAGACGCGGTTGAGATCAAACATCGCCTAATGCCGGTGGCCCCGAATGCACATGACCCTACTAGGCCGATATGTGGGGTTGGGGACAGGTCACTGCGAGCGGCTGCGCACTGTCGCGGGGACAGGGTGGTTAGTGTTCCCAGTGGTCCGCATACGATGTGGCGGTGCTGCCTACTGCCCGAGGTCCTCTCCAACTGGTCCGACTGGATTCGGTCAGTCGAGGGCGCAGTCCAAAGGGGAGTTGATCCCGCCGTGTCTGTCGTCTCGAGGTGAACGTGGCGGTGGGTGACGGCTACGACTACCCCGCGCAGGACTGCCGTCAAACAGTGGATCGCCGCAATGGCGACGCACGCATCGCTCGACTTCGCCGGCGATATCACCCGATCGTCTGGTGGGTAACCCTGATCCACGCGCTATTCGGGTTGAGCTACACACTGCTCGTGCCGATGTACCGCGGCCCAGACGAGGCTCCCCACGTCGACATGGTCCGCCACTACAGATCGACGACTGGTTATCCGGATCCGACAGAGCACACCGTTGCTTCACGCGGCGTAGCCGCGAGCGTCGCGATCATGGGACCGAGCGCAGCGCGGCCCAGGCCACCGCAGTACGCCACCGACGCGGTTCCTCGCCCTGATCGCTCAACGTTCGCGGAACTAGACACGGTGGAGAGCCCGCCGCGCCCAAACCAGATGTCGCAGCATCCACCCGTCTACTACGCGATTACCAGCTCCGTTACGACACTGGTGTCGTCGGTCCTGCCAGCCAGCACCTGGACGTGGGACCGCGAGCTTTACCTCTACCGTTTGATGAGTTGGGTGTCGATGGCAGCGTTACCGCTCCTCGCGGCGGAGGGTGCGCTAGCAATCGGACTTAGACGTCGCTTTACTGCGGTCGCCGCGTCTTTTCCGCTGCTCGTTCCTATGGCGACATTCATCGGCGCTGTCGCGAACAACGACAGTCTCGCGGTGTTGTTCTCTGGTCTTGGTGCGGTCGGGGCCCTCGCTTACTTCAACCGAGGGGGTGCTCGGTGGGCAGTGCTCGCTGCCGTGGGAGTGGCTGGCGCGCCGCTCACGAAGTCGACTGCGGCGATGGTAGGCGTGTGGGCAGTGGGGATGCTCATCCTCGGAATGGTGCGACACCAAGTGTGGCGCCGGATCCCGGCCGCGATCGGTCACTTGTGCATCGTGGGCGTCGGCGCCCTTGTCGGCTTCAGCTGGCATCTCGCAAACCTGGTCAGATTCGGCGACCCCCAGCCAAACGGCTTCCCACCTCGAGTGGCGCCAAACTCATATGCAGGAGCATCGTTGCTGGAGTTCACACCAGTGTGGACGAAGGGAGTCGCGTGGACCTTCTGGGGTCAGCCCGGCCGGCTAACGGGCGTGACACTTCCGTTTTGGATGGTCCTCGTGCTGTCTGCGGTCGCCGTTGCCATTGTTCTGGTCGCGGTCGTTACGGCTGGCCGTCGCTGGCCAACGTGGCTGCTTGGTGTGCTCGTCGTCGCGCAGGTTGGTCTTATGTTCGGCATCAACTGGCGCTCGTACTCGCGTCAGGGTGTCTTCTCGGCCCTGCAGGGACGGTATCTGTTCTCGCTCCTGGTTCCCATTGGTGTACTCGCGGCTATAGGCGTGGCGGCGCTGCTCCGGCAACGGGGCACCGCCCTGGTCCCGGCGGTGGGTGTGGTAATCGCCGCCGTCGGCATCGGCCTCCATGCTGTCCTCGGCTGGTCGATGCTGACCGCCGGGTATTGGGGTGGTGAAGGAGTGAGCGAGCTCATTGGCGCGGTCGTTGCGTGGAGTCCCCTCCCGGCGGCGTTGACGCTGTCTGTCTTCGCAGCGAACGCCGGTGTGGTGATCGTCGCGGCTGTTCTGCACGTACCCATGACGTGGAGGTCTGGCAAGCGGAGGGGGGCTCCACTCGGTGAGGTGGTGCGAGACTGCCCCGATCGCCCGGGACGGCTCACGGGTTGCGATGTGATGTCCAGCACGCTCGCGGAACGTTGCTGGCGACTCAGCCCGCGCGTGCTACTACGAGGTGATCGATGCCTCGGCCGCGGCACGCCGTAGGCGTGGATATGTGGCTGCAAAACTCGCGCTTCCACCCACAGCGGCGGTCGCGAACATCACCGACCTGTCTATGGTCGCGGCGAGTAGACCCGTGGAGAGTGGTGAACCCAGTCCGACCGCCGCGGCGGTGACAAATGCTTCGCGGAAGCCGATCGCACCTGGTGTGAAGGATATGAAGCCGGCGACGCCGGCCGCCGGCGCGAGCGCGAGGAAGAACAGAAATGGCCGGTCCGTGTCGAGCAACGAGAACGCTATCTGGAAGCGCGTCGCCGTTGCCACGTACTTCACTGCTTCCATGGCGACGATGGTCGTTGTCGCCTTCGGAGATTGGCGGATGTGCTCGAAGCCTTCCGCAAAAGCCCGCCACACGCGTGCCACTTTGCCCGAGCGGCGAAGCATCGGAGGCAGTGGTGTCAGGACCAGCAATAGTGCGGCCATCGCCATCGCCATATATACAGCCACCATCCAGGACCACTTTTGGCTGGTGAGGGCGAGACCGAGTGTCCCAATCAGCCCCGCAACCGCTGCCCCACCCAGGGTGGCAACGAGGTTGGCCCCGTAGACCGCGGCCGTGTGGCTGTAGGGCACGTCGTGTACGGTCCGCATGTACCGCATGCGGTACAGCGCGCCCGCTTGTCCCGGCAAGTAGTTCGCCAGTGTGCCCGCGAGGAACAGCAGCCAATTCTCAATGAGAGTGCTCCGCGCCCCTTGGGCGCGGTACATGACCCAGAACTCGGTTGAGTTGAGAAAGTGCGCCACCAGTACGAGCGCGCCGATGGCGACGAGGTCGATGATGCCGGCCTCTCCGAGTGGTTCGAGCTGCTTACGCTCGCTCCAGACATACCATGCGATTGCTGCCACGAACGCAGCGGGGGCTATCGCACCGAACGCGCGCCGAAGTGAAGAAGCCTCGCCCCTGCTTGCCCGCTCTGAAGGTGCGTCGGGTGTCAGCGTTCAGCCCGAGGCGCCCGGGCGCGCGTCAGCGTCGGCGGCTGAGGCGTCATCGCGCAGATTGCGTTCCGCATCGCGAGTGCGGTTGTCCACCTCATGCGAGGCTACCTGTGGTTCTGGACACCTGCGGCCAAGCGTCCGAACGAGGCGTACGACCATAAGAGGCCAATGGTTTGCAGCACGTGGTGCGAGAGCGAGACACGCTCGCGGAACCACGCCTCGGCGCGCTTTGGTGCGAGCAATTCGTCGACGTACGCGGACTCCCACTCGAAAGGTAGGTAGCGGAGCAGTTCAAGCACGACAGGCCGAAGTGGGCCCATATACCACTCATCGATAGGAGAGTCGCTCGGTGACTGCTTGGGCTGCATTATCACCGGCTCAGGCAACAGATCTTGTTCTCTAATCATTCGCAGGAGGATCGCTTTGCCCGACCCTCCGGCCGGGTCGGCGGCAGGACGCAGGTAGCCGGCCGGGAGGCGGGCAACATACGAGACGATGCTGGGATCGCTATACGGTGTCGACTGGCTGACCCCAGTCGCGGCAACCGCTGTCTCAACCTTCGCCTTGCTCTGACCGGTTAGCCCGTTGCCGTGGAAGGCGATACGGGTCGGGTCAAGGCCGGCCGCCGGCGACGCCAGCCTGATGCGGATCGCGTCGACTGCCTCGGCCTGTTGCGGCGTTCGTCCACACCTCAGGCGCCCGAGCGAGGCTTCGTCGAGGTACCTGGTGGGCAGGTGTCCTCGCGCGGGCATCGGAAGTCGGAGGTTGTCGAGCGGTGACCGCGCGAAGCGCGCGACGTGTCCTAGGTGCCGCTCGACCCAGCGAGCCTTGAGCGCGGCCGAGGCGAGGGAGGTAAGAGGTTGCGGGAGCGCTCCGAGGCGAGCAATCAACTCGGCCCGGCGGTTGACGGTGGGATATCCCAGGAACACTGCGTCGCATCCGTCGCCCGTGAACACGTGCTCAAATCCGTGTTCCCGGATGACGCCGCTCGCATGCAGAGTGTGGATCTGGTAGTGCGGTTGCGCGGACGGCTGGTTGAAAGTTGAGGCGAATGCCGCCATGGCGTCCGCGATGACGTCGGCAGAGATGACGACTGAACGGTGGGTCGTGCCCAGCGCCCTGGCGACGAGCTCGGTGTTTCGCTGGTTGTAGCGAGGGTCGGCGAAGTCGAACGTGAATGTCTCGACGCGGTGACCGAGCCGTCGTAGCGCCGCGGCCACGAGAGCCGAGTCGAGGCCGCCTAAGAGTACGGCGTGGGTCCGGTCCGCCCCCGCCTGGTCCTCGACGACATCCATGAACCGCTGGTAGAGGAACGTCGCGGCCTCTCCCTCGTCCTCGGGGACGGGATCGTCGGAGAGGACCGGAGGAGGAGCGAGGTCCTGGCTGTCTCCGCAAGGAAGGCGATAGCGCGTTCCCGCTTTGGCTGCGACGATTCCATCGAAGACCGTGCGTCCGTCGGGCAGGAACCCATACCCGAGGAGGAAGTCCTCGTAGCTACGGTCGATGGCGAGTTCCGGCCCGAGTGCAGCAGCGAGCGTAGCGAGGCAGCTCGAAACCAGCATGCCCCCCTCGGGAGGTCGGGCTAGGAAGAGTCGTTGTGAACCCCGCCCAACAACGATTTGCGCATCGCCCGCTCGCGCGTCGGCACAGATGACCACGACATCGCCGATGTCTCGGGGTTGACCATGCCGATGGTCAGCGACCTGGCGGAGGAGCGAGTCGGCAGCCTTCTGCGGCGTTTCGCCAAGTCGCCTCAACCCCGAGCCCAACGCGACGAGATTGTGGGTGCCATCCGACGCGTGCCCAACTACCTTGCCCCCGTCCTCGCTGGCCGCAACCCGGACCGACGTGCCACGTCCAACCTCGTGCACGGATGACGTCCGCATCACCTGCGCCCATAGCTCGTCGAACCGACCTGTTGCGTGGCCGACCGCTGCGAAGATGACGTTCACGCGCCGGACGCTAGCCGAAGAGCGTTTGCCGCCCGGACCGTCCGGCTTGGCGTGCACGTCGCTGCGGTAGGCCCACGTCGCCAGCCATATCAACGTAAGTTTTGAGCATGGCTCGGTTGCCACCGATGACAACGATGGCCTGGCTCCGTTGGGATGGTGTCCGACGCGCGCTTCGTACCGTGCGACCACGGTCGATCCTCGAGATAGGGGTTGGGCAGGGCGCTATGGGAGCGCGGCTCGCGGCTGCCTCGCGCTACATCGGTGTGGAGTCTGATCAAAGGTCAGCCGCGATCGCTCGCAAACGTGTTGCAGATGACGGCTGCGTGGTCGAGGGCACAGTCGAGGAACTCGCGCCTGACGTACGAGTGGAACTCATTTGCGCGTTCGAAGTCCTCGAGCACATAGCCGATGACGTAGGAGCACTGTCCCTATGGCGGGACCGCTTAGTTCCCGGCGGATTCCTTCTCTTGAGTGTACCTGCGTACCAGCGCCGGTTCAGTGACGCTGACAGGCTTGTTGGGCACTATCGCAGGTACGAACGGGAAGACTTGGTCGCCGCCTTGGAGGCCGCTGGCTATACCGTTCACCGCGTCGAAGGGTATGGCCTCGGGCTTGGGCACCTGCTTGAGGTCGGCCGGAACCTCATCGTGCGACAGCGTCGTGCTACAAACGATGTCGGAACATCAGGGAGCGGGCGCCTGTACCAGCCGGGAAACTTGGTTGGCGTGTTCACGATGCTGGTTGCAGCTCCTGGGCGTGTCCTGCAGCGCTTGGCGTGGCGGTCCGAGCTCGGTGTGGGGTGGATTGCGCTGGCACAGAGGTCACTTGAGTCCCCGTAGGAGGCGAGTCGCGATCGCGGATGATTCTCCTGAGAGCACACGTAGGCGATCGGCTGCTTGCCGCAGCGCCGGGCGAACATCCGGACCGCAATCCATCAGCGATTGTGCCTGGTCCGCAAGCTGTTTCGGGTCAAGATCGCATACCGGTGTCACCCACGAGGCGATGCCCGCCGCCTCCGCGACACCCGTCATCTTGTGTTCGTACGCGATAACCAGCACAGGCACAGCAGATGCGATTGCGAACACGGTGGGGTGGTACCGACCCGAGATCACCAAGTCTGCGGCCGCGACGATTGCCCGTTGCGCCGTGCTGTCGAGCGTCTCAGAAGCGACCGTCACGTGTCTGGCTGAAGTGACACGGTCCGCCAACTCAGCAAGATACGGAGCGTCCCGGCGTGCTGGACTGTGGAGCTGCGGCAGAAAGACCACCGAGGTCGGCGCGCGCTCGCAAATACGTTCGATGGCGGCGAGCACCGACTGATCGTGTCGTTCGCGCTGATCACGACCGGGGTCTCGGACGGCCATCACTAGCAGAGTCTCATCTTCGGCTGCGTAGATGTTCCGCCGCGTCGGTGTCACGACATCCTGCAGCGCCGAGTCGGCCGTCACCGTGGCCGACAGGCCTGTGAGCTGACGGAGCAACTCCGCTGACCTCGCCTCGCGCAGAGTAATCGAGTCGAACCAGCCGAACCCGCGGCGCCTCACACGATTGAGCAACCTGTGCCTAAATGGGCCGCACGACGGCGCGTAGAGCATGAGGGGACGATCAGCGTTGTGTGCGATCCAGACGACCAACCAGTGAACCAGTTCGTGCCCAGAGTAGATGTCGCCAAAGTACGGTCCCCCGGGGGCAGACAGGACTAGATCAGCATTTCGGATGGCAGCGCTGATCGGGCGGCCCTGCCGCCCCAGGATCTGGGAGTGCTCTATCCCAAGGACCTGTGCTAACCCAAACGCCGACAAGCGCACGTACTCAAGGAGCGGAAGGCGTAGGCTCAGGTACGTTGTCGGGTAGGCGAGCGGGACCTCGCTCTTCTGATCGCCAAACTGGTGGATGATCGTGAACTCTGGGGAGCGGAGGCGGTCGCCCACTCCTCTCACCATCGCCCTCATCGCAGCCTCGTCGCCGCGATTGTCCCCGTGCTGATTGAGCACCACGATGCGTGTCGGTTTGCCAGCGGTTCGTCGGGTCATCTCGACGATGCGTCGGCCACGTTGATCGTCGGCGAGCGACTCAGGACATCGACCTGCCACCGCCCCCTGCCACAGACTGACCAAGGACGACAGCGACCCCAGTAGTCACCGGATCGGTCGGTCCCGCTGAGCGGTCGGAGCAGACCACTGGCCGTCGGGTGTTGGCCCGGTGTCACTCTCGAAACCGTACTCGCCATCGGTGGCTCCTCGGATCGGTGCGGGACTGTCAGCTAGTCGGGCGGGCCGACTGCATCGCATGGCGCGGCCACCAGTTGCCGTCCAGAGTGGTCTTACGCGCTGTCCTAGCGTTCACAATTGCGATTCCGAGTAGGAGAAGAAACATGACGCCGGTAGCCAGGAAGACGGTCGCGGTCACCGGTGCCGGCCACGCCGACCATGCCAAGAGTGCGTCTACGTCACCGCGTTCGATCCCGTACCCGGAACCCCAGAACTGGTCGAGAGTCTCGAACGCCGCGTCAGTCTGGAGGATCGCCGCGGCGGTAATAACCGCGACCTGTGTCCACCCCTTCAGCCAGGGACAGAGAAGGCGAAGTCCGCGGGCAACGAGGACGCTTAAGGGCACTATCGCCATGTACAGGTACCTGCCGTGCAGCACAGCAGCCCGATTAAGCTCCGGGTTGTACGACCCGTAGCTCTTTACTGCCTGCGCGAGGTAGAGCACCAGCAGCGGGGACGCGAGGAGGAGTGCCGTCGTTCGCGATAGGGCGTCGGGCTTGTCAGGTCCCGCGAGTGCAGCCACCAGCAACACGCTTAGGGCCACAACGGTAGCGACCACGAGCGGCACTGGAAGGCCGGCCTCGAGGATGCCAGCGCGTCCGACAAAGGTGTCTGTCGTTGTGTCGACGAACAACGTGAGCCATTGCCACAGGTCATCGGTGAGGTTGGGCCCGGCGCCCGTGCCGATGCCGTCGCTGCGGTTCGCACTAAGGACCGAGGGGACGAGCTTCCCGTGGCGGGCAAGTCTTGGCCCGTACCACCATCCTGCCAACGCGACGATAGGGAGGATCATCGGCATCGCAACGCGCGCGCCAGCCCTCCATGAGTGTCGCCGACGCGCCACCGCCACGATCACAATCGCAGCGGGCGCCAACAGAAACACGCCGGTCGCCTTCGTCGCGAGCGCGAGCCCAATCGCGAGCCCTGTCCACGCAGCGGTACGCAGGCGGTAGTCACCTCGTGTGATCGCCACGAGACCCAGCACAGCCAATCCCGCGGTTACCGGCAGCAGGTTGTCGTTGTTGACTGTCCCGCCAATCTGCACGAATCCAGGAAGGACCAACGGAACCAGCGCTGCCGTGGTCGCCAATTGCTTCGATGCACCGGCTCGGCGAGCCACTAGCCAGGCGATCAGTGGGCACGCAGCGACCAGCACCGCGTTGCCGAGACGTAGCGCACCGACCGTCATGTCGACGTCGCCGATTGGGTCGCCGGGCGCAATCGCACCAGCGACCGAGAGCCCGAGCGCACCCAGCGCGTAGTAAAGCGGTGGGTGCTGGCTGATGTGGTTGGGCACACTGCTCGGCTGAGCGCCACCCAGGTCGCCGAGACTAGGACGCACCTTGCGACTAGGTGCCTCGTCTCGTGGGCGAGGGAACGGACCGACCTCGGGCCGACTACGAACGCCGACCGTGTAGGTCGTGTTGTTCCACGCGGGATAGCGCCACGTCTCCGAGACCTGATATATGAGGTCGACGTGGGAAGCCTCGTCCGGAGAGCGCCAGACCGGTATCAGGATGGAGTACGCGGTGCTGGCGAGTAGGACGGCAGCCGTCGCGCCCCACACCACGATCGGCACCTGCTGCCACCAACGGCTGTGTCGCCTACCACCGACCATGCACTCGGACGACCCGCTGTCGCGCCGCGGCGAAGGCATGCGTTTAGGCCCGTCTAACGGGCGGCAGGGTCGATCTCGTCCCGAGGCTTCGTCGCGCGTACTACAAGGTCAGCGAGGAGGCCGATGGCGACGACCTGGAAGGCCGCAAACAAGAGGAGCAGAGTGTTTGACGCGACGCGTAGGTCCTTGTCAAACAGGTCATAGCCGAGCTTCGCCGCGCCGATCGCCGCGAGTGCCAGACCGAGTGGGAGGAAGACGCGGAGCGGGTTGTAGGACAACACCATGCGGATTACCTGGAGCACATAGCGCTTGGTGTCTGTCCAAGGGTGGAACTTCGATCGGCCCGAGCGGGGGAAGTATTCGATCGGCACGTACTTGACTGAGTATCCGTTTGCCAGAAATGCCATCGTTATCGTCGTGACGCACGAGAATCCCGGCGGCAGCATGTGCAGGTACTGCAACGCGACCGATCGGCGGAAGACGCGCAGACCGGAGTTGAGGTCGGGGATGTCCGCCTCCGTTAGATAACAGGCAAGCTTGCGGACCAGCCACTTCGCGGGCACGCGCAGGGCCTTCATCGTTCCTTGCTCAGATGTCCGTGCGCCCACGACTTGGTCGTGCCCGTCGAGTTCCTTGACGAGCCGGGGGATCTCATCGTTCGGGTACGTCATGTCAACGTCGGTCCACACCACGAACGTGCCCAGCGCGGCACGGGTACCTGCCCGGCGCGCCGAGCCGGAGCCTCGGTTTGTGGGGAACTGGATCAAGCGGATTCCGTCGATGGTTCTGAGGTCTTCGGAGGAGCCATCCTCTGACCCATCGTCGACGACGATGACCTCATAGCTGTACGGGCTGGCATCCAGGGCGGCTCGGATGCGATAGATCTCTTCCAGAAGGTGCCCGCGTTCGTTGTATATCGGTAGAACTACGCTGACGTCGACGGGCTGGGAGGTCTGGATATCGGGGGGCATGAGGTGAGTGGAAGTCTAACCCCCCAGCCGCCTCGCCTAGTAGGTGATGGGCCGCACCGCGTCGGCCACGGCGGTGATAAATCGTTTCGTGTCCCCGTAGGTCTCCTGCGCGTACGCCTGCCCGTGGCTGGCGAGTTCTTGCCGTAAGGTCTGGTCGGCGCGCAAGAGCTCGATGGACGCTGCCAGGTCTGGATAGGCGCGGAACCAGAGCCCGCCACGGCCACGCTCGGCGTGCTCCCGCGACGCGCCGCCATGCTCCGCTACGAGGACGGGCACGCCGTACTGGAGGGCTTCGAGTGAGTAGCGCCCGATTAGCTGGTGGTCTAGAGGGTCGAGGACGGCCAGGGAGCGTGCCATCCACCGCCACGTATCGAGAGTGCCTTCCGACAAGCCTGTTGCGTACGGAAAGGGGAGACTGCCCGCGCCAGGTCCCAGAGGACGCAGTTCGACCTCGGGAAACTGCGCGGAGGTAAGCGCCAGCCACGGCTCCAGTGCCTCGAAGAATCGGTTGTCTCGCCAGTCGGCAACGATCGCGACGCGGTCAGCGGCCGCATAGCCATGGGGGTCGTTGCCCCTGGCGAGTTCATGGACTCGGGCGACGAAGCCGACGTTCACGACCTTGGACGCCGCGTTCGGCACCCGCAGTCGGGTCGTCGCTTCCTCACCATTGGTGAAGGTGAGGATCACGTCCGTGCGTTCGTATAGCTCGTCCACGAGCGGGAGCCGCTCAACCGGTCGACTGGTCGTCAGCGGCAAGAAGGCCGTGGGCTTGTCGCTCGGGATCGTCGTCATGCCGAGGTATGTGGCAGCCGAGCAGCCGGCGAAGATGGTGAAGTCATAGTCCCCGGCTCTCAGGAGTCTTGTGAGCTCTGGTGAGTCTCCGCCCTCCGCCGCGAGCAGCGCCCACTGCACTCGCGCAGGGAGCTCTCGCGCGGAGGCGCCCATCGCTTCCTGGTGGCACAGGCATGCCCCGGCGCCGAGAAACGTGGATGGTCCGAAGAGGGCGTCGTTGAGCGCAGACCGGTGGTCGTGATCGGGCGGCGGGGCCGTGTATCGGATGAGCCGAACGCCCGCATAGGGCTCTTCGGTTGTCTTATCTCGCCCGGGCACAAGGACGTCGAGTTCGGCGAAGCAGGCGACGGCGCCGGCGACCCTCCGCACCGCAAGATCTTGCTCGGCCCGCGCGTCGTCCCAATACGTCGTGACAAGCGCCCCCCGTAATTCGCTCACTCCGAGACAGGCGTCCGTTGGTCCGCGAGGGTTGACTCCTCGGTCATGCGATGGAAGAGCACATCGCGTTCGGCAAGTCGCTCCGACTCCAGCACGAGGGCGCTTCGTAGCATCCGGATCTCTGTCGCTAACCGGTCCTGAGATCGCGCGTAGTCGTTGCAGATGCGCACGACGTGAGCGCGAAATTGCTTCTCCTTCTCGAAGTAGGGGTCGAGCAACCAGGCGATGAACGTCGCGAGCCGCGCTCGGAGCCACCGTTTCGACAGGGGTACTGCGCGACCGCCTGGTACGTCCTGTAGGGAGCGTGCCTCCCAGTTCCTATTCAGGTACGCGAGTTCGATTGAGTGAACTAGCGGTGGCGGAGGATCGAGGTCCGGGATCATCCCGACATTCCGCCTCTCTTCCTTCAGTCTGACTTCGTCCCAGAGCTGCTCAACGACTGCTCGGCTAGAGAAAGCACGTGGCTCCATTTGTCGACCTCCTCGGCGCCCGGAGCGATTCCGAAGTCACTCCGGTGGATGTCCAGGTTCGGATTGAAATAAGGATCACTACGGATCTTGGATCCCCATCGGCGGAAGAGCTCCACAGTCTCCACGGCCTCGAACTCCCCACGACCGCGGGTAGCGCTCTCATGATGTATCAACTCGGCGAAGGGTGTGTAGATGACGGCTAGCTCACGGTCGCGCACTTGCAGGCAGAGGTCGACGTCGCTAAAGCCGACGGCGAGGGTTTCGTCGAAACCCCCGACGCTGTCGAACACATCGCGCCGAATCATCATGCAGGCACCTGTTACCGCCGAGTAGTTACGCGTGACGACGGCCTGCGAGAAGTACCCGGGCGCGCTCGCGGGCGCGTGGCAGAAGGAGTGCCAGGCCACGCCACCCCCCATGCCGAGCACGACACCGGCGTGCTGCACCGTGCCGTGTGGATACAGGAGTCGCGCGCCAACGACGCCGACCTCAGGTCGGAGCGCGTGTTCGACGAGAGCATTCAGCCAGCCGACGCGGCTCCCCTCCACGTCGCTGTTGAGGAATAGGAGAAAGTCACCAGATGCCTGCTCCGCTGCCCAGTTGTTGATAGCCGACCAGTTGAAGTCGTTGTCGTATTGAAGCAGTCGGCACTTCACGTCCAGTCCGAGTTGCTGGGTGAGGGCGACGGTCTCTGGCTCCCAAGACCGATTGTCGACCAGAAGTGCCTCCCACCTTTCATAACCCGCCGTCGCGTGGATTGAGGTGATGCACTTTCGGAGCAGCGCGGCGCCATCCCGGAACGGGATGACGATGCTCACCAGCGGAGGGTCAGCGATGCTCCGCCGCACTCTGAAGGTGCCCTCCCACAGCCCGTCCTCTACGACGGCATCTTCGCTGCGGCGGCGAAGCGCGTCCGCGACGGCCGAACGCGCGGCCACATCCGCGTACGGCTTGGCCCGATAGTCGAGGGCCGATGATCCTTCGAGCTTCCGCCAGTGGTACGCCACCCGAGGTATGTGCACTACGCGCCGAGCAGCCTCCGTCGCGCGGAGCGTGAGATCGAAGTCCTGGCTGCCGTCATACTCGCTCCGAAGGCGGCCGACGTCTATGAAGAGCTGCCGGCGGACCGCGAGCAAGTGGCCGATGTACATCTGTGAGAGGAGGAGGTCAGGTGACCAGTCCGGCTTGAAGTGCGGTTCCAGTCGGCTTCCGTCGACATCAAGTTTGTCTTCGTCCGTGTAGATGACGTCGGCGTCGGCGTGGTCGATGGCGGCTCTTGCCACGTAACTCAGGGCACCAGCCGCCAACTCGTCGTCCTGATCGGCGAACACGAGGAAGTCGGCGGTGGCGAGTGCCGCAGCGTCGTTGGTTGCCGCGGAGATCCCGCCGTTTTCGGCCCGGCGAGCGACGCGGATGCGACCGTCGCGTTCCAGGTGATCCAGAAACTCCGCTAGTTGAGGATCGTCTGAGCTGTCGTCACACAGGCAGAGTTCCCAGCGCTCATAGCTCTGACTGGTGACCGAGTCGATGCAGGCCCGAAGTAATTCAATGTCCGGCTTGTATACGGGGATGACAACGGCGAGCCGGGGTGGATCATCGTGACGGGCAAGTTCACGCGCGATGGTCTCGAGTTCCCGTTCGTGTTTGCCACTGTTGTTCCGTAGCCATGCCTGATAGCCACTGACGTCCTGCGCGGCGTCGAGTCCGTAACGCGGGGCGTAGGCGTCGGGCAACGGGATGTCGACCGCGCGTCTCCGTCGCAAGGAAGCGACCGCTGTGAGTGCCTGGTTGAGGAGGTCGGCTTCGCTGTCACGGGCGTCTACTGCAAGGAGGAACTCCTCTGCGAACGCCGTCTCTGCTGGACCTTCCGGGGGCAGCTTGGGTGGTCGCAGGGGCTCGTGCAGACCGGCGATGGTGCGAACCGCGTCGTACACTTCGGCGCCACCCGCCAGGGCGTCGCCGGTTGAGGAGCCAGGGATTGGCAGCGGGAGGTGGCTCAGGTCCGCGTCGAGCGTGTCGCCAATCAGACCCGCCGAGTCAGGACTTGAGGTGTCGACCACGAGAGTACGGCGCCCCGCAAGGGCGTTCAGTGTGGATCGAGCTAGCGCTGCCCACGCGCCGGCTGCAACGGTGCGCGTGACGCTCGCTGCTGTGGTCGCGACCGAGACCGCCAGCTCCGGGTGGGGGAGGAAGACGATTGCCAACTCACTTGCGGGCAGCGGCTCCCCTCGGAGCAGTCGGGCGGCGTCGTAGTCGAGCAGCTCCCCGCCCGTGCAGCGGCGGAGTTCCTCGACGAGGTCAGTGGTGGGGCAGAAGAGCCCGAGGACGACGGTGCGCATAGACGGCTCCAGAGACAGCGACTGTATAGGCCGACGCCACGAGCGCGCCCGTGCCGACGGTGTCTGAGGCGATACTAGGGTCGTGCTCCGGCTGGCCCGCCTTGCGCTGTACCTCGAGACGGCAGCGGTCGTCCTCGGGTTGGGCTGGTTCCACGCGGCCTACATCGGTCTCTACGACTACACCGACTCGTACCGCTTCGGCTGGTCGCTCGCCTACATCGGGCTCTTAGCCGTGGTCGCATACGGAGTCGGACTGCCCGACCTCCCACGCAACGTCTACCAGGCGCTGTGGTCGGGCATGGGCGCGGCAGCCGCCGGCGCGGTGGGGATCTCACTTGTTCAGCTGGCCCTCGGCTCGCAGCTGCTGCCTCGGTTCGTCGTCTTCTGGTCAGCAGTGTTCCTCGTCCCGGGGTGGGCGCTCACCGGGTTCCTGGCGGCGCGGGCCCGCCGGGGTCAGCGGCAGCGGGACCGGGTCGTGGTCGTGGCACGTGACGACGAGGTAGTCGCCCTCGAGACCGACCTCGCCCGCCGTCCGGAGCGCCAGGCCCGGCTGGTTGGAGTGGTCGCGCCTGGGCCCGACGCCGTGAGCGAGCTGCCGGCTGCCGTGTCCCAGTCGGGCGCCAGCGTCGTGGTCCTCTCGCGGGAGGCGGCAGCCGACGACGGCCTCGTCGACGTCGTCGGCTCGCTCCACGAGGCGGGGGTCAGGGTCCGGACGCTCTCCCTGTTCTATGACGAGTGGCTCGGTAAGTTGCCCCACTCGGAGCTTGAGCGTGTCGCGCTCATGTTCGATATCGGCGAAATCCACCGGGCTCGCTACGGCCGCGTGAAGCGAGCCGGTGATGCCGTGCTCGGCCTGCTCCTCCTTCCGGTGGTGCTGGCCATCGTCCCGTTCGTCTTCGTCGGCGATCTCGTCGCCAATCGCGGACCGCTCTTTTACCGCCAGGTCCGTATTGGTCGGGGAAACAAGGAGTTCACGATCTGGAAGTTCCGCACAATGCGCACCTCGGAGGGCGGCGACACGATGTGGACCTCACCCGACGATCCGCGGATCACTCCATTCGGGCGATTCCTGCGCGTGACGCACCTCGACGAACTGCCCCAGGCCATCAACCTCCTGAAGGGCGACATCGCCACGGTGGGGCCCCGACCTGAGCAGCCACGCTACGTCAACGAGCTAGCCGACAAGATCCGCTTCTACCGTCTCCGCCACCTCGTGCGGCCGGGCATCACCGGCTGGGCCCAGGTGAAGTACGACTACGGCGCCTCCGATATCGACGCCATGGAGAAGCTCCAATACGAGTTTTGGTATCTCCGCCACCAAGGACTGGTGTTGGATCTGCGGATCCTCGGTAGGACGCTGCGAAGCGTCATTGGCGGGAGCGGCCGGTGACGGATCGCCTTCTCGTGACGGTCATCATTCCGGCTCGGAACGAGGAGGATGACATAGCCGACTGCCTGGACGCGGTGGCCAGTCAGACGTATCCGCTCAGCCGCATCGAGGTCATCGTTGTCGACGGTGCTTCGAGTGACGCGACGCCCACGATCGCCAACGCCGCGCTGGAGACTCGTGGCTTCCAGCGCGTAGGAGTCCTCAGAAACCCCGCAGGTACCACGCCGAGCTCGTTGAACCTGGGGTTGCATGAGGCCGCCGGCGACATCATCTGCCGCGTCGACGCTCGGAGCCTGATCCCGCCGATGTACGTCGAGACCTGCGTCGAACATCTGCAGAATCGGGCTGTGGCGGTGGTCGGAGGCGCCCAGGTCGCGTTGGCCCGCGGCGGCGCCGGTGCCGTGGAGCGAGGCATCGCGTTAGCGCTACAGCATCCGCTCGTTATGGGGATGTCGAGATACCGCCGACGCACCGCCTCAGGGCCCTCCGACACTGTCTATCTGGGCGCGTTTCGCCGGTCGGACTTGCTCGCTGAGGGCGGGTGGGACGAGCGGTTCGTGACGAACCAGGATTTCGAACTGAACCGGCGGCTGGCGCGCCGAGGCAGGATCTGGTTCGACGCCGACCTCAAGGTTTGTTATAGAGGCCGGCGGTCTCTCCGCCAATTGGCTTCCCAGTATCGGCGGTTTGGCCGCTGGAAGTCGGTGAGCTGGTTCGAGGGCGGAGTTGAGGTGATGCCACGACAGGTAATGATTTTGGCGCTGCCGCCGGTGATCTGCTCCGTGCTGGCTGCTGGTCTCCGGCGACGACCGTTGATCACGACGGTATCCGTTGGTGCGCTCGCCGTGACGCTCACCCGATCCAGCGCGACGCGCTCGTCCGCGGAACGATTGTGCGCTTTCGCCGCCGCGGGTGTCGTTTGTTCTGCGTGGTGGCTGGGTGTGGTCGAGCAGGCGCTGCGGTACTTCGTTGGTGAACGTCGGCTGCGAGCACCGTCCCATCGTTAGTGGCTGGGAGTCATGCCCTCGGCCGTGGATCGAAACATCTCGGCATAGCGCCGGCCGACGACGTGCATGCCGAAAGTCGTTTCGGCGTGGGCCCGGGCCGCGCTGCTGAATTTGGTCCTTCTCTCTGGGTCACGCACTAGCTCCAGAATCGAGTGCGCGAGAACAACGGGATTGCCGGGCTCCACGAGCAGCCCTGACTCACCATGCCGCACAACGTCCACCGTGCCGCCCGCCGCCGCCGAGACAGCTGGAACCCCCGCCGCTGCTGCCTCGGCAAGCACCATCCCAAGCCCCTCGTGGTGGCTGTGCAGGACAAAGATGTCAGCGGCTGCGTAGAAACTCAGCTTCTCGGCCTCCGGGACAAATCCACAGAGCGTGATTCGATCCGCAGCGCGGCTTGTGGCCACTAGGTCCGCGAGTTGATCCGCCGTCCTCCCCGCGCCTCCCAGCAAGAGATACACGTCGTCTTGCTGTTGCCGGATTAGTTCCATAGCAGCCACCAGCACCTCCGTGCCCTTCCGCCTCTCAAGCCTTTGGAGCGCGAAGAGCACACAAGCGTCCGTGGGTATACGGAACCGACGGCGGATCGCGCTCCCATCCTCATGCGGGTGGAACCTGCCGGTATCCACCGGGAGTGGGACGACCTCTGGTCGGGCGAGTCCGCGGGTAGCTGCCGTGACGTCGGCGACATAGTTCGACGTCGCTACCAGTCGGTCAGAACGCCGAAGGACGCGCCGTGCAAGGAATTGAAGAACGCGAGGCGCGGCGGAGAAGGGATCGTGCATGTCAGCCCCGACGAGCGTCACAACCAGAGGCGTTTGGCTCTGTCGAGCTGCGGCCCATGCCGCGAGGCCGGTCGGCAGGATGTAGAAGGCGTGGACCAGATCTGGGCGGAGATCGCGGACTCGCGACAGTACGGGCCAGCTGGTGACCGTGGGCACCCACCATCGCGCCCAGCGATCGGGGCGCGGGTAACGAATGATCTCGATCCCATCCCGGACCTCGCGGCTTGGCAGGGGTGTCGTGGTGGGAGTGACGACGCTCAGCTCGGCCCCGGAGGCGTGTGCCACCGCCCGCAGGAGGTCATGCAGCGCCAGCTCGGCACCACCGACAGTCGGCAGGTACGAGTGCGTCACCGTACAGACGCGCATCTACACCGCTGCTACCGCTAGCAAGCTAAGGCAGTACTCGTGGACGGTGAGCCTGCTGATGACGCGGGAGGCCGCGCCCGCTATCCGCAGTGGGAGCCCCATCGACGTCAGGAGCGGTAGCGCCGGCAAGGTTGGCAATATGGGGGTTACCAGGACATCTGAGTAGCCACTCTCGCGGAGCTTCGCGTCAAGTGATGCCGCGTCGAAAAAGTTCACGTGCGTGCCGTCCGTCCAATGGTGGAATGCAAGTCCTGCAGAGGCGAGAGGTGGCGGCGTGTCGCAGTTCGGTACGCTCAGAATCAGGTTCCTCGTTGCAACCCGTCGACACTCGGCAAGCGCACGGTCAACGTCTCGGACATGTTCCAGTGTCTCGAACGCGAGCACTGTGTCGAATGTGTGTGCGTGAAACGGAAGGTCTCCTGCCGTCGCTACGAGGTATGGATCGGATCCGGACCACTGGGGCGATGCGAGCACATCGGCGCCAACCGCGAAGTACCCGAGTGATCGGAGGCGCTGAACGTACTTCCCGTTGCTGCAGCCCAGGTCGAGCACGCGGTGGCCCGCGTAGTTGGAGACTGCCGCCCATCGCGGGCCAACGACCTTGCCCCAGGCTCGACGCGCCTGCTCCTCCTGCAGCGCCTCGCGTTCGTTCGCGTCTGTCATCCTCGGAACCGGCGAGTCGCGTGAACAGCGATGGCGAGCGATGAGGACGAGTACACCACTAGGAAGCTTGCCATCACGAGTGCGGCGCCGATTGCCCCGTGCACTGGCACGGTCACCACCATGGCGGACACGGATAGGAGCACGAGGACGGCGCCGACGATGTTCTGGGCGCGCACGCGGTCGAGGGCGACGATCGCGTGGCGCACCCAGATTGTGCTCGCGCTGACCGCGAAGCCGATCGTGAGGACGATTGCCACCGACACCACATCCTCGTAGCCGCTAGGCAGGACATTCACGGCGAGCGGCGTGCCGCCGATCACCATAAGGGTCACTGGGGCGACGATGATCAAGAGGCCAGAAGCCGAACTCCGCAGTGCGTTGCCAAAGGCCTCCCGGGAGTGTTCGCGGGCAGTCACGATCCGGGGAAAGATGACAGTCGCAAGCGGTCCAGCCGCCTTGCCAGGGACGTCTGCGATGTCGAGGCCTGTTCGGAGTAGGCCGACGTCTGCGGGGGGTGCGAGCAGCGCTGCTAACGGTAGGAAGGTTTCGAGTTGTAGGGCCTTGAGCGATGCGCTCAGCCATAGGGAAGGGATCAGCCGCCTGCCGCGGGCCGCCTCCGCAGGAGGATCGGAGCGCCACAAGGGAAGCGTCCCATGAGGTGCAATCGTTCGCAGGGCGGCCCGCCCAAGCAGGACTACGACCGTCGCGTTGATGACCTCGGAGAGGATGACACCACCTGCCGCACCGGTGAATCCCCATCCGAGCGCGACCGGGGAGGTGATCAGCAAGAGCCGGGCGCCCGCGTAGCCGACGGACTTGACGGCGAGCCATCGGAACCGGCCGGCAAGTCGGATCACGGCCGTGGACATCCCCGTGGCGGCAACCCGCGCTGCGACAGCGACTCCGGCGGCAGCGACGATCCAACTGGCCGACGGCTGGTTCAGCAGGTGTCTCGCTACGAGCGGCGATGTGACAACGAGCAACCCTCCACCCAAGAAACCTGTCAGGAGCTCCAGACGGAGTGTCCAGGCCGCGATCCGGAGCACCTCATCGTGGTCATCGCGTCGTATTGGAGCGGCAAGGAGTCGCGTTGCCACTTCCCACGACCGAATGTCGAGCACAAGAAACGCCACGGTGACCGAACCTGTGACGATCGCTAGCTTTCCGTAGCCGCTGGGGCCAAGGAACCTGGCCGTCGTGAGTTGCTGGGCGAGCGTGAGGACCACCGTGAGCCCCCCGCCGACGTAAAGGACTCCCGACTCGCGAAAGAGGCCCAGCAGACGGTCGCGGCCATTTTCGATAACCGGTCGCACTGCCTCCGCTTCGTCCATGATGGTTCGGCAACCCGCGGCGCAGTCACAGCTGCACCGGGTGACACCGGAACTGTAACTGAGGAGGTCGGTTCGAACCGTGCAGAGACCGTTACGTGGTCGCAGAGACACGGTGGTCGTGGTGAGCCGCTCGTGTCCGCCCGACGTTGGCGGCTACCAGAGTCAGTTCAATCTCATCCTGCCGCGACTAGCGGCTCGCGGTTCCGACGTCGTCTCGGTTGCCGCAACGCGCGCGTCGCCACGAGGCCGACGAGTTGGCTGGGCGGTGGTACCGACTTGGGTGGTACCTGCCCACGTGATTCATCGGCGAGTCCGCGGAGTGGCCGACCTGCTGGTCGTCGTATGTGCAGCAGTTGCGGGAGTTCGACGGTGCTCGGTTACTCCAACGCTGTTGCTGCTGTCACCGACGATGCTTGGAGGCAGAGCGCTGGCTTGGTGGTGGATGAGAGTCGCTGGACGCGTTGTCTTGCGCTTTCCCGCGAGTAGTGACATCCCCCGTTTCTTCGCTGGACGTGGCATGAGAATCGCTGGAGACCGGCGTTGTACGGTCGTTGCTCTGTCTCCTGAGCAACTGGAACTCATTCGGGGAGCGGGTTCTGATGCGACTCTGATCACAAACGCCGTTGAGCGCGTGGATTCAAGCCGCTCGGCGGCCGATCCTCGTTTCCTGGTCGTCGGCAGGATGATTGCTCAGCGCCGGATCGAGTTGGTGCTCGACGCGTGGGCGGAGGCTGTCGCGGACCTTCCGGAGTGGTCTCTGCACGTCGTGGGATCTGGTGGGCAGGAGCCCGACGACGTCGAGCCCACGATCCGGAAACGCCTACGGATGCGCCCGATCCCTCGGGTGCAACTTCACGGGGCGGTGCCCGGTGCTGCAACGATGTTTGGGCCAGGCACCATTCTGGTGCACGCCTCGGAGCAGGAGGGCGTGCCAAACGTCGTCCTTGAAGCCATGGCGGCGGGCGCGCCAGTCATCGCGTCCGAGTCAGCGATGCAGCGCTGGTTTGCCCATCCGCCGCCCTTCGTCCCGTGGGACGGCGCTGCAGCGGAGTCCTTGGCGCGGGTTCTCCGGGGTGTCGTCCACGATCCGAGTCTCGGGGAGATCGCGGCCCGCGCTCGCCGGGAGGTACGCGACGAGCACGATCCTGATCGCATCGCGGACATGTATCGAATGATCTTGTCCCCGCCACCTGGTTCCAGCGAGCGTGTCCAGGTCGGTTGGTCCCGACGAAGGGCCGCGATCGGGCAGGAAGCCACGATGCTCGACCTCGGCAGCGGTGCGTTCCCGAATCCCAGAGCGGACATCTTGTGCGAACGCTCATTACGCCGCCCCAGCCGCGCCGCGGTAGTCGATCGGCCCTTTGTCGTAGCCGACGCCCAGGCACTGCCGTTCAAAGACGGCGCTTTTGGATTTGTAGTCGCCAGCCACTTGGCTGAGCACGTCGCGTGCCCGCGACTACTGTGCGACGAACTCTCCCGCGTGGCTGACGCGGGGTATATCGAGACGCCGAGCCCGTGGTTCGAAGCGGCGTTGCCTGAAGCTAACCACCGCTGGGTGGTCCGCAATTCCGACGGCGTCTTATCGTTCCGACCCAAGCAGCAGAAATCTCGCGTCGGTCACTATCTGACGCCGATGCTGCGTGGCGTGTACTACATGGGGTCCACTAGTGCATCCGATGCCTGGATGCCGCGGGGCGGCTGGCTGATAGGCCGGTTTACGTTTGCACTCAGAGGCGTACTGAACCGATCAGGCCTCACGACGACGGGGTACTTCTTCGAGCCCCAAAGCCCGCTTCGTGCGCGGGTTCTGTCGCGATGAAGTCGTCACGTCCAGCAGTGGTCTTCGTGAACTATCACAGCGAGTCCCTGATCTCTGGGAGAGCAGCGGCACTGCTTGAGGACGGCATTGAAGTCATCGTGATCGACAACAGCGGCACCTATCGGGGCCCAGGCTATGTACATGACCCCGGACTGAATCTCGGGTTCGGGGCGGCGTGCAACCTAGCGCTCCGGCATATCTCGGCTGGCGTCCGATGTCTAGTTCTGCACAATCCCGATGTCAGCGCATCGCCGGCACACGTAATTGCCCTTGCCGAGATCGTGGAACGCCAACGACGTCCGGGCCTGGCGGCCCCGGTATTGCAGGTGGATGGCCTTGGGCGGCTTGGCTATCACTACCCCTCGGTGGCACGGGAGTTCGCCGCCAGTGTCCGAGTGGGGCGGAGCGGCACGGCTGCCCGACCACCCACTGGGCTTGTCGCGCGTCTCTCATCTCGCGGGAAGAGGTTTGGGTCGGGGGCCCTCCTCGCGGTCAGCACCACAGCGCTTAGGCTGGTTGGCGGATTCGATGAGCGGTTCTTCTTATACGTCGAGGACTGCGACTTGTGGCACCGGTTCGGTCGCGCTCACCGGGACCGGGCGTTTGCTTCGGACCTGGTCGTTGAGCACCAAGGCAAGTCGTCGGGTGGGGGCATGGATCTCGGGACTCGAGAGCTGTTGCGTTGGCTCGGCATCGAGCTGTTCGCCTCCAAACATCACGGTCAGGAGTGGCACATATATCGAAGGGTGCACGAGCGAGCCCTTCCACAACTCGTTGCGAATGAGGTGACGCTCGCGGGGCAAGTTGCCGAGTTCTGGCAAGCGGGCTTGGATCCCGTCTGCACTGCCGTAAGGATTCGGCGGGAGCTGCAGCTCAGACGATAGACAACATGCGCTCGAGCGCGACCTTGGCCCACTCCGTCGTCTCGGCGTCGACCGAGATCTGGTTGACCACTCGGCCTTCCACCAGCCCCTCGAGGACCCAGCAGAGGTGGGGGGCGTCGATGCGGAACATGGTGGAGCACGGGCAGATCAGCGGATCCAAGGAGACGACGGTCTTGTCGGGCGACTCGTTGTTGAGTCGCTGCACGAGGTGGATCTCCGTCCCCACCGCGATCACGGACCCGGGAGGAGCGGCGTCGACTGCCTTGATGATGTAGTCAGTGGAGCCGACCTGGTCGGCCAGCTGGACAACCTCGTGCGAGCACTCGGGATGGGCGATCACGATGCCATCGGGATGCTCTGCCCGGAAGGCCTCGACATGCGAAGGCTGGAAGCGCTGATGCACCGAGCAGTGGCCACGCCACAGCAGGAAGCGGGCGCCCTTCACATCGCGCTCCGCCAGGCCGCCGATATCGAAGCGGGGATTCCACACAACCATGTCGTCGAGCGAGTAGCCCATGGCCACACCTGTGTTGCGCCCGAGGTGCTGGTCGGGGAAGAAGAGCACCTTCTCCGCACCCCGCTCCTCGAATGCCCACTCCAGCACGGAGCGGGCGTTGGTGGAGGTGCAGACGGCGCCGCCGTTGCGTCCGACGAACGCCTTCAGGGCGGCTGAGCTGTTCATGTAGGTGATTGGCACGACCCGCTCGATGTCGGTGATCCCTTCGATCGTCTCCCACGCCTCCTCGACGGAATCGATGTCGGCCATGTCGGCCATGGAGCACCCGGCGTTGAGATCGGGGAGGATCACGGTCTGGTGGTCGCCCGTCAACACATCGGCGGACTCGGCCATGAAGTGCACGCCGCAGAAGACGATGTACTCCGCGGTCTCCTGGGCGGCGGCCATTCGGGACAGGGCGAAGGAGTCGCCGCGGGCGTCGGCCCACCGCATTACCTCGTCCCGCTGGTAGTGATGACCAAGGATGAACAGCCGGTCGCCGAGCGCGGCCTTGGCAGCGGCGATACGCCCCTCCAGCTCCTCGGGGGTCGCCGTCGTATAGCCCTCCGGAAGGGCCGATTGGATCCGCAGCATGTGGGTGGAGTGACCTCCATGTGAACCCCGATGTGGCCGGCGGGAGACAGCCGGGTCGCCTCACCGCGGGGATGTCGGCCTCAGGGTTGGATATGTGCGCCGGATACCCGGCCGGCGTGCTCCTGAGTGTAACCGTCTTAACGGCACAAAGCTTCCTGATCACGGCGGTATCCGTCCGCATCAGGCACCCGCGGAGGTGAGAATGGGGGCATGGTGCAGCGGCCGCCGACCGGGACGATCCCTCACGCCCCGGGCTCCTACCAGTTCAAGGACGCCGACGGCCGCGTCATCTACGTCGGGAAGGCCAAGTCGCTGCGGTCGCGCCTGTCGAACTACTTCGCGCCGCCGGAATCGATCCTCCCGAGGGAGGCCAAGATCGCGGACGCGGCCGAGACCGTCGAGTGGATCCAGGTCCGCAACGACGTCGAAGCCCTCATGCTCGAGTACAACCTCATCAAGCAGCACTCGCCCCGGTTCAACATCCGGTATAGGGACGACAAGAGCTACCCGTTCCTCGCCGTCACCGAGAGCGACGAGTGGCCGCGGGCGATGGTGCGCCGAGGGGCGAAGCAGAAGGGCATCCGCTACTTCGGACCCTACGGCCACGCCTACGCGATCCGGGAGACGCTCGACCTGCTGCTCCGCACCTTCCCGATCCGCACGTGCTCCGACGCCAAGTTCCAGCGCCACGAGCGGCAAGGGCGTCCGTGTCTGCTCTTCCACATCGAGAAGTGCGCCGGACCCTGCGTCGGCGAGATCGACAAGGCCGCCTACGACAACCTCGTGGCCGATCTGGTCAGCTTCCTCGACGGCGATACCGATGCAGTGGTCCTGCGGCTGCAGCAGGAGATGGAGGAGTCGGCCGAGCGACTCGAGTTCGAGCGGGCCGCCCGCCTGCGCGACCGCCTTGGCAGCGTCCGCAAGGCGATCGAGAAGCAGCAGATGGTCACTGAGCGCTCCGAGAACCTCGACGTGATCGGCATCGCCGACGACGAGCTCGAGGCGTCCGTGCAGGTCTTCTACGTCCGCCGAGGCCGGGTGGTCGGGCGCAAGGGCTTCGTCGTCGACAAGGTAGAGAGCCTCACCCGGCCGCAGCTGGTGGCCTACATCCTCGAGCACATGTACGCGGAGCCCACCCTCGACGTTCCTCGCGAGGTGCTGGTGCCCGACATGCCCGACGATCCCGCGCTCTACGAGGAGTTCCTCGAGTTCCTCCGCGGCGCACGAGTCACGATCCGCGTGCCGCAGCGCGGCGACAAGCGTGAGCTCCAGCAGACGGTCACCAGGAACGCGACCGAGGAGTTCGTTCGCCACCGGCTCCGGCGGTCAGCCGACCACAACAGCCGCGCTCGGGCGCTCAACGCGTTGCAGGATGCCCTCGACCTGCCCGAGGCGCCCCTGCGGATCGAGTGCTTCGACATGAGCCATATCCAAGGGAGCGACTACGTCGGTTCGATGGTCGTGATGGAAGACGGTCTCGCGAAGAAGAGCGACTACCGCCGCTTCAAGGTGAATACCGTCGCCGGCAACGACGACTTCGCGGCGATGGAAGAGGTGCTCACCCGCCGCCTCAAGGCGCTCATCGCAGAGCGGGACCAGCCGATCTCGGACCGGCCCCGCAAGTTCGCCTATCCGCCCCAGCTGCTGCTCGTCGACGGTGGCAGGGGACAGCTGTCGGTCGCGGTGCGCGTCCTCGAGGAGCTCGGCCTCGACGACGAGATCCCGGTAGCCGCCCTTGCCAAGCAGTTCGAGGAGATCTGGCTGCCCGACCGCGCCGAGCCGGTTCGCATCCCACGCCAGTCCGAGGCGCTCTATCTGTTGCAACGGGTGCGGGACGAAGCCCACCGCTTCGCCATCGCCTTTCACCGCCAGCTCCGCGGCAAGCGGATGACCAAGAGCGTCCTCGACGACATCCCGGGCCTCGGTCCGGGTCGCCGAAAGCGCCTGCTCAAGGAGCTCGGCAGCGTCGCAGCGGTGAAGCAGGCCGACCTCGACCAGCTCCGGTCCCTGTCGTGGCTGCCCGACAAAGTGGCCGACGCCGTCTTCGAGAAGATCCACGGCAGCGGCGGCTGAGTGTCCCGTCACGACGAGAACGAGAACGAGAACGGGACCGGGCTCTGGGAGCGGAGCGCGCAGTGGTGGCAGGACTCCTTCACGGCGGGCGCGGATGCCGAGTACACCGAGCAGATCCTTCCGCTCGCAGCCGAGCATCTCGCGGGGGCGCGGCGGGTGCTCGACGTCGGCACCGGCGAGGGCCAAGTCGCTCGGGTCGCGGCCGAAGCCGGCGCGGGTCTCGTGGTGGGGATCGATCCAACGCCCGCGCAGGTCACCGAGGCGGTGAAGCGAGCCGGCGGTCCCGCCTACGTACGCGGCGGCGCGGGCGCGCTTCCTTTCCCGGACGGCACCTTCGACGCTGTGGTCGCCTGCCTTGTCTTCGAGCACATCACCGACATTGATGGCGCCATCGCCGAGCTCGCGCGCGTCCTTGAACCGGGCGGACGCTTCCTCTTCTTCCTGAACCACCCGCTGCTCCAGACACCGAACAGCGGCTGGATCGACGACCGCATTCTCGAGGAGCAGTACTGGCGCATCGGTCCCTACCTCGTGGAAGACGAGACTCTTGAGGAGGTCGACAAGGACGTCTTCATCCCCTTCTTCCACCGCCCCCTGTCCCGCTGCATCAACGCGCTGGCCGCGCACGGGCTCCACGTGGTGCACATGGACGAGCCCGCGCCTCCGCCCGGTTTCCTCGCCCGCGCCTCCGAGTACGAAGCCGCCGCCACCATCCCTCGGCTCCTCTTCCTGCGCACCCAACTCTGGAGTGGTTTGCCCCCGGATTCCGGGGGCTAACCACTCCAGAGTTGAGGTGCGCGGCGGCTGGTGGTAAACAGCCTGGCGCCGCTTCCCCCGTGCGAGTCATCCGGTGTACGGGGGTCGAAGTGCGTAACCACGCGGTGGACGAAGCGGTGCGAAAGCTCGCGGCCAGGCAGTACGACTGCTTCTCGCGACGGCAGGTGCTCGATGCTGGCGGGAGCGACAATCTCATCAGCCGACGGCTCGCTGCAGGCCGATGGATCATTCGGGCGCCCGGGGTCTATGGCCTGGGCAGCAGGCATCCGACGTGGAGGATGGAGCTCTGGGTCACCCACCTCCACGTGGGGCTCGGCTCCGTCATCTCCCACACCTCGGCGGCGGCGCTTTACTCCCTCCTCGGCTTCCCAGAGGGGCCGCTCGAGCTGACCGTTCCACATCCGAGCAACCGGTCGGCCCATGGCGTGTGCGTCCACGAGACCCGAGATCTGCCCGCGGGCCACGTCTGGAACCGCAGTGGTCTACCCGTGACCTCGTTGCCGAGGACGTTCGTCGACCTCGCGCCTGCGACGCGGAGGCCGCGCCTCTTCGCCGCGCTGGAGGAAGCCGTGATCACCAACAAGGTCGCCCTATCGAAGGTCGAAGCTTGCTTGCTTCGGCTGTACAAGCCCGGCCGCCGTGGCATCTTCAAACTTGGCTCTGTTATCGACGACCTGAAGCCTGGCGAGCCCGTGCCAGGGAGCGTGATGGAGGCTCGTTTCCTGCGGATGCTCGAGGCCGCGGGCGAGCCATTGCCTCTCCGGCAGCATCCCCACCCCGGTCGCCTGCCCACGCCCGGTACGGTCGACTTCCTCTACCGAGCCGCGTGCCTGATATGTGAGGTCGACGGACGGCGCTGGCACACGCGCCGGCAGGACCTACAGCGCGACCATGCACGCGACATGGCGGCCAAGCGAGCGGGCTACGACACGATCCGTGTCCTGTACGAGGATCTCCACGACTGGCCTGAAGACACCCTCGACACAGTGCGCACCATCCGTCGGCAGCGCGAGGCCGTGCTCGCCGCTCTGGGCCGGTGAGGACTTTGGAGTGGTTAGCCCCCGGATTCCGGGGGCGAACCACTCCAAAGTCAGGTTGAGCCGCGACAATGGGAGCTGATGGGTGAGTTTTTGGTGATCACGGGGCTGGCGGGTGCAGGGCGGTCGACGGCGGCGGCGACCTTCGAAGACCTCGGCTGGTTCGTGATCGACAACCTGCCGCCTGCCCTGATCGGCAAGGTGGCCGACCTCGCCTCGGCGCCCGGGTCAGAGACCGATCGCATCGCCCTCGCCGTCGGCACGAGTCCCTACCTCGACGAACTGCTGCCCGCGCTCGAACAGCTGCGGGCACGCGCCGACCGCGTGCGCATCATCTTCCTCGAAGCCTCCGACGAGTCAATTGTGCGCCGTTACGAAGAAGAGCGCCGCCGCCACCCCCTGCCGGGCGGCAATGTGGGACAGAGCGTGCGCCGCGAACGTTCGCTGCTCGAGCCGGTCAAGGCGCTCGCGGATGTGGTGATCGACACGAGCGACACCAATGTCCACCAGCTGCGGGACCGCCTCACCAAGTTGTTCACTCGGGGCGAGGCCGACGCCATGCAGACAACGGTCATGTCGTTCGGCTACAAACATGGCATCCCGCTCGATGCTGACAACGTGATCGACTGCCGCTTCCTGCCCAACCCGCACTGGGTAGAGGAGCTTCGCCCCCTGGTCGGCACCGACCACCCCGTCCGGCAGTACGTGCTCGACCAGCCGGCGACCAAGGAATTTCTCGACCGCCTCGATTCCGTGCTCGAGGTCACGCTTCCCGCCTACGTGAAGGAAGGAAAGTCGTACCTCACGATCGCCGTCGGCTGCACGGGCGGCAGGCACCGCTCCGTCGTCCTCGCCGACGAGATCGCCGACCTCGTGCGCACCCACGGACTGCGCGCGTCCGTGTACCACCGCGATGTCGACCGGTAGTACCGAGACCACCGCGACCAACGCGGCCAACCCGGCCAAGGACGGTCCGCGGGTCGTGGCCTTGGGCGGCGGACACGGCACTGCGGCCACATTGCGCGCCGTGCGCCGCTATGCGGGCGAGGTCACGGCCATCGTCTCGGTTGCCGACGACGGGGGGTCGAGTGGACGCCTCCGCCAAGCCCTCGGCATCCCTGCTCCTGGCGACCTCCGCCGTTGCCTCGTCGCGCTGGCGGAGGACGACTCAGTATGGACCGACACCTTTGAGCACCGCTTTGGCGCGGGCGAACTGAAGGGGCACGCGGTCGGCAACCTGATCATCGCCGGTCTCGCGAGCGCCACCGGCAACTTCATCGACGCGCTCGTGGAAGCGGGCCGGCTCCTCGGTTCGTCCGGCCGTGTCCTGCCCGCCACCATCGACGCGGTCGTGCTGACAGCCCAGTCGGCGGGCGGCTCCGTCCAGGGGCAGGTGGCGGTCGAGCAAGCGGGACCGCTCTCGTGCGTGTCGCTGGCGCCACCCGATCCGGCTGCCCCGCCCGAAGCTGTGGAGGCGATCCTCGGGGCAGACCAGGTCGTGATCGGCCCCGGATCGCTGTTCACCAGCGTGCTGGCGGTGCTCGCGGTGCCCGACATCCGACTCGCGCTCGCCAAGACGGCAGCCGCAAAGGTCTATGTCTGCAACCTCCGTGCCGCGGCCGACACCGACGGCTTCGACGTCGCGGCCCACGTGGGCACAGTGGTCGCCCACGGCGTGCATCCCGATGTAGTGCTCTACGACCCCGCCACGATGAAGCCCGGATCCCTCGACACGCCGTCCGTCGCCGCGCCCCTCGCTCGGCCACCCGACCACCTCGTCCACGAACCGGCCCGTCTGGCGGCGGCCCTCGCTCGCCTTGCGAGTCTTACCGGTCCCAGTGACCTCAGTGACCTCACCGGCCTCACCGGCGAGGCCACGGTGGTAGACACGGGGTAGAGACATCTCACGGCGATTACGCCGATCACGCCGATCACGCCGATCACGAACTATCAGGAGGCTGGCAACAGCATGACCGTACGAGTCGCCATCAACGGATTCGGCCGCATCGGTCGTAACTTCTACCGGGCGGTGCGCCAGGCCGGGGCCGACGTCGATCTCATCGCCGTGAACGACCTCGCCGACCCCGAGGCCAACGCCCACCTCCTGAAGTACGACTCGACCCATGGCCGCCTCGCCGAAGACGTGTCGGTCACGGGCGACTCGATCACTGTCGGCAACGACAGTTTCAAGGTATTCGCGGAACGCGATCCAAAGGCGCTGCCGTGGTCCGATCTCGGCGTCGACGTTGTCATCGAGTCCACCGGCATCTTTACCGACGGCGAGAAGGCGAGCGCCCACATCGAGGCGGGGGCGTCCCGGGTGATCATCTCCGCGCCGGCGACGAACGTCGACGGCACCTTCGTGGTGGGCGTCAACGACGACACCTTCGACCCGGCCAACCACAAGGTCATCTCCAACGCCTCGTGCACGACTAACTGCTTCGTCCCGATGATCAAGGTTCTCGACGACGCGTTCGGCGTCGAGAAGGGCTTGATGACGACGGTCCACGCCTACACCAACGACCAGAATCTGCTCGACCTCATCCACAAGGACCCGCGGCGCGGCAGGGGAGCGGCCTCCAACATCGTGCCGTCGTCCACCGGAGCCGCCCGGGCCACCAGCCTCGTGCTCGAGGCGATGAAGGGACGCCTCGACGGCACGGCGCTGCGAGTCCCGGTGCAGGACGGTTCGATCACCGACTTCGTCGGAATTCTTGCCAAGGACGTCGCCGTCGACGAGGTCAACGACGCCTTCCGCAAGGCAGCGAGTAAAGGACCGCTGTCGAAGGTGCTCGTCTACACCGAGGACCCGATCGTCAGCTCCGACATCGTCGGGTCGCCCGCATCGTGCACGTTCGACTCGAAGCTGACGATGTCGATGGGGAATATGGTCAAGGTGCTCGGCTGGTACGACAACGAGTGGGGTTACTCCAACCGTTTGATCGATCTCGCCGTGCTCGTGGGCGCCGCCGGCAAGTAGTGGGCAACAAGGTCCCCGAGCTCGAAGACCTGCCGGATCCCTCCGGGAAGCGCGTCCTCCTCCGAGCCGACTTCAACGTGCCGTTGGACGACGGCGGTGCTGTGGTCGACGACCTCCGGATCCGTTCCGCCCTTCCCACGATCCGCTGGCTGCTCGACGCCGGTGCCGAGGTGACGGCATGCAGCCACCTCGGCCGGCCCAAGGGCAAGCCCGACCCGCGCTACTCGATGGAGCCCGTGCGTGCCCGGCTCGCCGAGTTGGTCCCGGGTGTCGAGCTTCTGGAGAACTTGCGCTTCGATCCGGGCGAAGAGGCCAACGACACTGCTTTCGTCGATCGCCTCGTCGCCGGGCAGGACCTCTACGTGAACGACGCGTTCGGTGCAGCCCACCGGGCCCACGCGTCGATCGTGGGTCCGCCGGCGCGGTTGTCGAGCGCGGCCGGGCGGCTGCTGGCGAGGGAAGTCGAAGCGTTGGGGGCGTTGCTGGAAAGCCCGGCTCGGCCCTTTGTGGCCGTGCTCGGCGGTGCCAAGGTGAGCGACAAGCTCGGCGTCATCGAGGCACTGCTCGAGCGGGTCGATGCGATCGTCGTCGGCGGGGGCATGTGCTTCACCTTCCTCCAGGCGCTCGGACACGGCACAGGTGACTCCATGGTCGAGGCCGACCAGGTCGAGACGTGCCGGCGACTCCTCGATGCCGGCCATCGCATCGTCCTTCCGAGCGACGTGGTGGCGTTGAGTCCCGACGGCAAGATCGGCGACCCCGAGACAGGCGAAGTTCGCCAGATGGGGCGCACGATTCCCGCGGGATGGCGCGGGCTCGACATCGGGCCGGGCAGCGCGGCCGAGTTCACCGACGAGATCGAGGGCGCGCGAACCGTGCTGTGGAACGGGCCGATGGGCGTCTTCGAGGATCCGCGGTTCAAGGCAGGCACGGCGGCCGTCGCCCAGGCAATAGCCGGCGCCCGCGGCTTCACCGTCGTGGGCGGCGGCGACAGCGCGGCCGCGCTGGCCGAACTCGGACTCGCCGGCGACGTCGACCACCTTTCTACCGGAGGAGGTGCCTCGCTCGAGTTCATCGAGCACGGCGACCTCCCCGGACTGGCAGCTCTGCGGGAGGCACCCAATGCCTGACGGCTCTCAAGCTCGGAAACCACTTATCAGCGGGAACTGGAAGATGCACCACAACCATCTTGAAGCGATCCAGGTGGTGCAGAAACTGTCCTACGCGCTCGACGGACGCACCTACGACCGGGTCGACGTGTCGGTGCATCCCGGGTTCACGGCGCTCCGCTCGATCCAGACCCTCCTCGATGCCGACCGGATTCCGATCCTGCTCGGCGCCCAGCACTGCCACTGGGAGGAGACGGGCGCGTTCACGGGCGAAGTGAGTCCTCCGCAACTCGCCAAGCTCAACGTGCGCTTCGTCATCGTCGGGCACTCAGAACGCCGGCAGCTGTTCGGCGAGAGCGACGAGATGGTCAACCGCAAGACCAGGGCGGTTCTCGCGCACGGCATGACGCCGATCGTCTGCGTCGGCGAGACGCTCGAGGAGCGCGAAGGCGGGATGATCGAGGCCAAGGTGCGCGGCCAGGTCGAGGCAGCCCTCACCGGCATCAGCGCGGACCAGGTCGGCGCGCTCGTCATCGCCTACGAGCCGATCTGGGCGATCGGCACGGGGCGCAACGCCACCCCCGCGGACGCTCAGGCCATCTGTGAGTTGGTCCGCGCCGTAGTGGCGGAACGGTTTGGGCCAGAGGCGGCGGCGTCCCTGCGCGTGCAGTACGGGGGGTCGGTCAAGCCCGCCAACATCAGCGAGCTCATGGCCCAA